>NZ_CP092832.1:2147814-2494221 GCF_022532105.1 Flavobacterium sp. HJ-32-4
CCGGAATGGTGTTCATGAAATCGGATATGGCCGGCGGCGCTGCGGTGCTGGGAACGATGCGTCTGGTGGCCGACTTGCAGCTTCCCGTAAAGGTCACGGCCATCGTACCGGCTTGTGAGAATGCGATTGGGAAGTCGGCTTTTCGTCCGGGCGACGTCATTGGCAGCTACAGCGGGCATTCCATCGAAGTAATCGATACCGATGCGGAAGGACGCCTGATCCTGGCCGACGGATTGTCGTATCTCCTTAAGAACTACAAACCCGACACGGTCGTGGATATCGCTACCCTCACCGGCAGCAGCGTCGCCACGTTTGGCTACGAATGCGGTGCGCTGTTCACGAACAACGTCGAACTCGAAATGGAGCTCCGCGGTGCAGGCGAAACCACAGGCGAGCGGATATGGCCCCTGCCGTTGTGGGACGCGTACAAACCCGACATCGACAGCGACATTGCCGATGTGAAGAATTACCACGGCAAACCCACAGCCGGTGCCATCACGGCAGCCAAGTTTCTTGAGTTCTTTACGGAAGGCCACTCGGCCTGGGCGCACCTCGATATCGCCGGGGTTGCGTTTGGCGACGACGAGTTCGGCAAAAGCAAGCACGCCACGGCATACGGCGTACAATTATTAACTACATTTATCGAAAATCACGGATATGGCGGCGCATAAAACCTTCGTTTGCATCTCGAATTATTTCAAAGGTTCGGCCTTCCTGGTCAACCTTAAAAAGAAAGGAAACACCGTTTTTCTCGTAACCTCGGAAAAACTGCGTGACAAACCCTGGCCTTTCGAATATATCGATGAGATTTTCTTTATGGAAGGACAGGACACCGACTGGAACCTTGAACACCTCTTCCTCGGCGTCAGCAACCTCATGCGGAACCACAAGGTCGACGCCATCGTCGCACTGGATGATTTTGACGTAGAGAAAGCTACTTACCTGCGTGAGAACCTCCGCATCGACGGCATGGGCCAGACAACCGGACGGTATTTCCGCGACAAACTCGCCATGCGCATGCGGGCGAAAAGCTGCGGTATTTCCAATCCGAAGTTCTGTGCGCTGTTCAACGACCACGAAGTGAACGACTTTGCCGATAGCGTACCCGCGCCATGGGTGCTGAAACCCCGTTCGGAAGCGTCGGCGTCGGGCATCATCAAGGTCTACGACAAAGAAAGCCTGTGGCGGCATATTACCGAGTTGGGTAACAACCGCTTTAAATACCTCGTAGAACAATTCCGCCCGGGCGACGTTTACCACGTCGATTCGCTGATCCTCGACGGGAAGATCCAGTTTGTGGTTTCGTCGCGTTATCTGGCGACCCCGATGGAAATCTCCCAGGGAGGCGGCATCTTCCGTTCGGCCAACGTGCCCTACGATTCGGATGACGACAAAGCCCTCAAAAAGATCAACGCCGAGGTGATCAAAGGTTTCGGCCTCAAGCACGGCGCCGCGCATTCTGAATACATCAAGTGTAAAGAAGACGGTAAGTTTTACTTCCTCGAAACCTCGTCGCGGGTAGGAGGGGCGCACCTCGCGGAAATGGTCGAAGCTGCGTCAGGTATCAACCTTTGGGCCGAATGGGCTGCCATCGAGGATTCACTCGTCAAAGGAACCGAATACAAATTGCCGAAAGTGCAGAAAGGCTACGCGGGCATCGTCCTGACCTTGTCGAAGTTCGAGCATCCCGACCTGTCGTCGTTCGATGATCCGGAAGTGTGGTTCCGGGTGCCATTGGAATACCATGCCGGACTTATCGTAAAATCAGATTCCCACGAAAGGGTGTTGGAACTACTCGATAAATACGCGGACCGACTGGTTCGGGACTATGCGACTGTGGTGGCGCAGGCACAGGTAAAGAACCTCCACTAAACGGTTTTCCGTACCTTTACGGAATGTTGTCAGCCTTCCGCCAGCACCTCCAGAGACGGTTTCCTTTTTTGGAAGGGAAGCGATTGCTTTTGGCGGTATCGGGAGGTGTCGATTCCATGGTCATGGCCGTTTTATCACATGATGCCGGCCTTGACATCGGGATTGCGCATTGCAATTTCTCCTTAAGGGGCGCTGACAGCGACGACGATGCTGACTTCGTCAGGCGATTCGCCGAAGACCGACAGCTTCCTTTTTACCTCCAACGATTCGATACGAAGGCCTTCGCCTCCGACTACGGATTGTCGACCCAGGTGGCAGCGCGCCAGTTGCGATACGACTGGTTTGCGGAGTTGGCCGCACGGGAAGGCTACGATTACATCCTTACCGCCCATCACGCCGACGACAATCTGGAAACTTTTTTGATCCATTTGACGCGGGGCACCGGTTTGGACGGATTTACCGGCATTCCGGCCCAGAACGGAAACATTATCCGTCCGATGCTGCCGTTTTCACGGGAAGACATCGAAGCATTCGCCCGGGAACATAACGTAACCTGGCGGGAAGATGCGAGCAATGCCACCGATGTATACCTTCGAAATACCATCCGTCACAACCTGGCGCCGGTACTCAAGTCGCTGAATCCTTCGTTTCTCTCCTCGTTTGCCGATACGCTCGCGCATTTGACGCAGGCCCAGTCGCTTGTGGATGACGCCGCCCGTATCGTCTACCGAAAAGTGGTGACCGATGATGGCGACCGGAAGATCATTGCCCTCGCCGAACTGAAACGGTTGCCGAATGCCGATGCCTATCTCTACCAATGGCTCAAACCGCTGGGCTTTACGGCCTGGCCGGATATTTACCGTTTGGTCGACGCGCCTTCCGGAAAATACGTCCTGGTACCGGGGTTTCGGTTGTTGAAAGACCGCGATGTGCTGATCGTCACACCGGCACCGTCAGCCGCACCTGAAGTGTCGATCAGTGAAAATATCACAACGGTCGACAATCCTGTTAAACTATTGTTTACGCGGGTCGATTCGGTGGGCGAACGGTCAAATACGAGTATATTTGTCGACCGGTCGCGGTTACGTTGGCCGCTGACGCTCAGGCGATGGACCGAAGGCGATGTGTTGTATCCGTTGGGGATGGAAGGACGTAAGAAAGTCAGCAAGTACTTCAAAGACGAGAAGTTCTCGCTGGTTGATAAAGAGGAAACAAGGCTGCTGCTTTCGGGAAACGATCTCGTCTGGATTGTCGGCCACCGTCAGGATGCGCGCTTTGCCGCCGACGAAACCACCCGTGATATTTTGAAAATTTCATACCTACCCAATGAATAGAATTGGCACTTTGTTGTTGTTCCTTCTGGTCTCGCTTGCTTCATGGGCCCAGATAAAACCCGTTAAATGGAGTTCCCGCACCGAAAAATCCGCCTCAGGCGAGATCGTGTTGGTGATTGAAGGGAAGATTGACGAGGGCTGGCACGTGTATTCCCAGTTCACCGACGAGAACGGCTCGCTTCCGATGATCGTGACCTTTAAAGGCGCCGGGAAAGGCTACCAACTGATAGGAAAGACGACTGAAAGCAAAACCATCAAAAAATACAGCGATGTCTTTGGAGTGGATGAGACGTTTTTTGAACACAATCTCGTACTCCGGCAAAAGATAAAGGTGCTGAAACCCGGACTTACCACGATCTCAGCCCTGGTCGATTATCAGGTTTGTCAGGAAAGCTGTATCAACGATAAAGAAAACTTTACGTTTACCCTTCCCACCGATGCCGGGCAGACGGCGGCTCCCGCAATCGAACCGCCGCTGACGGGTGCAACGGACACTATTACGGAAGTAACGTCTACGGATACGGTCGCCGAAGCCACTCCGGCAGGTTCGCCCACTGAGACAAAAGCTGTAACCGGGAGCGCGACCAAAGGAGAGAAAAAAGACCCGTGGCTCATTTTCATCTTTTCGTTGCTGGGTGGCGTAGTGATGACCTTTACACCCTGCGTGTTTCCAATGATTCCGATGACCGTGAGTTTTTTCATCAAGCGGACGTCGAATAAAGCAAAAGGAAAATTCGACGCCTTTACCTACGGTGCCTTTATCGTGCTGATTTACGTCCTGATTTCGGTACCTTTCCACATCTTCGAAAAACTCGATCCGGGCATATTCAGCGACATTTCCACGAATGTGCCGCTGAACCTGTTCTTCTTCCTCATTTTCGTGGTCTTTGCCATTTCCTTTTTCGGGGCGTTCGAGATCACGATGCCGAGCCGTCTCGCCAACCGCGTCGACAATGCGTCGAATTCGGGCGGCGTCACCGGGATTTTCTTTATGGCATTGACGCTGATCATCGTCTCGTTTTCCTGCACAGGCCCCGCACTTGGCGGTACACTTGGAACGGTATTGTCAACAGACGGCGGTGCGTGGCTGCTTACGATTGCCATGTTTGGACTTGGTCTCGGACTCGCCGCGCCTTTCATGATTTTTGCGTTGTTTCCCCGCCTGATGTCGAATATGCCGAAGTCGGGAGGATGGCTGAATTCCGTTAAAGTCGTGTTCGGTTTCGTCGAGCTTGCCCTTGCCCTTAAGTTCTTCTCCAATGCCGACCTCGTCAGCGAGTGGCACATCCTCGAGCGTGAAGTCTTCATCGCCTTCTGGATCGCCATTTTTGCCGCTATGACGCTCTATCTTTTTGGCAAACTCAAACTGCCGCATGATGATAACCGCTCACATGTGTCGGTCACCTCAATGGTATTGGGTTTGATTTCCTTAACCTTCACTATTTACCTGATACCCGGCCTTTGGGGCGCCCCGCTGAAGCTCATCAGTGCGTTTCCGCCACCACCGACGTACAGTGAAAGTCCGAATGGCTTAGGAGGCGTATCATCAGGAGGCGAAAGCAAACAGGCACTGCCGGAACATGCGGTGTATGGCGTGTATGACATCGTTTCTTTTGAAGACTACGAAGAAGGCCTGGCCTACGCCCGGAAAGTGAAGAAACCCGTGTTCATCGATTTTACCGGAAAAGCCTGCACCAATTGCCGCCTGACCGAAACGAAGGTATGGTCGGATCCCCGCATCCTTAAAATGCTGAAAGAGGATGTGGTGCTGATTTCGCTTTACGGCGACTGGCGGAAAGACCTTCCGGAAAATGAGCGGTATGTGTCGAAAACAGGAAAGGAAATCGTAACGATTGGCGACAAATGGTCGGATTTCCAATTGGAACGGTTTAAAAACAACACGCGTCCGTACTACGTTTTAATTGGTTTGGATGAAAAGCCACTTAATACACCGATTCCGTATACACCCAACATCGAGGAGTACTACAACTGGATGAAAGACGGTATTTCCAAGTTTACAAAATAAACAGGCCCGGCGGTTGCCGGGTTTTTTGCCTCTATGAAAAAACTGCTTGTTATCGCCCTTTTATCGGCTTCGTTGCTGAGGGCACAGGAAAACAGCGATTCTTACGTCGCGGATCATTATGCAAAGCGAGAAGTCCACATCCGGATGCGCGACGGGGCCGAACTCTACACCGTCATCTATTCGCCCAAAGACCTGTCGGTGAAATACCCGATGGTCATGCAACGCACGCCATACGACTGTTCGCCTTATGGTCCGAATCAGTTCCCGAAAAGCATCGGGCCGGATGCGACTATGATGAAGGAAGGGTATATTATAGTGTACCAGGACGTCCGCGGTCGCTACATGAGCGATGGTACGTACGATAACATGCGCGCCTACATCCCCAATAAAAAGAGTAAATCGCAGGTAGATGAGGCATCGGACACCTACGACACCATCGACTGGCTCGTCAAAAACGTACCGAATAACAACGGTAATGTCGGTATTTGGGGCATTTCCTATCCGGGTTTCTATGCTTCGTATTCGCTGATTGACAGCCATCCGGCGTTGAAAGCCGTCTCACCACAGGCCTGTATTTCAGACTTCTTCTTTGACGACTTCCACCACAACGGCGCCTATTTGTTGAGTTATTGGAAAGTCACCCCGCTGTTTGGTCCGCAGAAAAAAGAACGGACAACCGCCGATTGGTTTTCTTTCCCTAAAGTGCCTTCCAAAGACGACTACCAGTTTTTTCTCGACATTGGCCCGCTTAAAAACCTCGATACCTACCTGCAACCCGACGACGAGTTTTGGGCGCAGTTGAAGACGCATGTAAACTACGACGACTTCTGGCAGAAACGCGGCCTGTTGCAGCACCTGCGAAACACGAAGCCGGCGGTCATGTTTGTCGGCGGATGGTTTGATGCCGAGGATTTATACGGCCCCCTCAACAGCTACAGAACGGTTGAAAAGTACAGTAAGACCTATAATACATTAGTGATGGGGCCGTGGAGCCATGGTGACTGGGCACGAAACAACCCCGAGCAGATTATCGGCAATATCAATTTCGGCCAGGACATTTCGAAGTTTTTCCAGGAGAATATCGAAGCGAAGTTCTTCCGCCACTTTCTAAAGGAAGGCGGGAAAGGCCCCAGTGGTTTGCCGGAAGCCTATGTGTTTGACACCGGTCGCAAAGAGTGGAAGACCTTTGACAGTTGGCCGCCACAGGCTACACAGAAGGAAAAGTATTTTCTCGACGGCGGGTCGCTGTCGCGGGAAACGCCCGTTGTGTTTACCACGATGGAATTCGTGTCCGACCCTAACCGCCCGGTTCCGTCTACTGAAGACATCCAGCAAAAAGGACTCACGCCGCGTAAATACATGACCGATGACCAGCGTTTCGCCGCGCGTCGTCCGGATGTATTGGTGTTCGATATGCCCGTACTAGAGGAAGATGTGACGTTGGCCGGCGACATCCTTGCCAAACTGCAGGTCGCCACTACTGGCACCGATGCTGACTGGATCGTCAAACTCATCGACGTGTTCCCCGCTGACGAGCCCGAAACAAAAGAAGTGGCGCCGTACTTACGTATGAGCAATTACCACATGATGGTGCGGAGTGAAGTGATGCGCGGCCGCTTCCGTGACAGCTTCTCCAATCCGAAGCCCTTCGTGCCCAACCAAACTACAGAAGTCGATGTCAAATTGCAGGACGTCTTCCATACCTTCAAAAAGGGCCATCGTATACAGATACAGATACAAAGTACGTGGTTCCCGTTGATCGACCGCAATCCGCAGACCTACGTCGAAAACATCTTTTATGCCGAACCGGAAGCGTTTAAAAAACAGTTGCACCGCCTGTTCGGAAATTCGACGATCGAGTTTACGGTATTGAAATAAGCTCGTCGCTACCCATCGGTTTCGTCGAGTTCGAAGATTGTTTCTACCGACTTCCCGAAGAACCGCGCCAGCTTTAAGGCCAGCACGGTCGACGGCACGTATTTGCCTTTCTCCATCGCATTGATGGTTTGTCGGCTTACCCCGATTTTCTCCGCAAGGTCGCCCTGCGAGATGTCGGCCATGGCCCGTAACACTTTGAGGTTATTCTTCATCGCGGTCAGATTTTCTGAGTTGGTAGAGTTTGTAATGGAAGCGACAGACAAAAAACACCAGCATGCCGATAATGTTCAGCAGCATGAAATACCAATACGCCATGCCATAAAGGAACAACGTGGAAACGAGTACAAGACCGAAGTTCACGTACATTGCCCAAACGAGGCTTTCATAGCGTATACTGCCAATAAATTCGTCTTCGTCCCGGGTTTTGGAGAAACCCACCAGCATTCCGCCCGCGACGATTAGCACCACAGCGACTTCGTCAATGATGTTATTGTGCGTGAGACCCATGATTACGGGAGGCGAAAGGATACCGTCATCCCAAATGGCAAAGACAGGAAGCTCGGCGACCTCGTTCAGGGCGTCGAATCCCATCATGATACTACCTAATACGAGTCCGGGAACGAGAAGGACCCAACCCACCCGGCGATACGAGGCCGGAAACAAAAAATGTGTTTTCATCGTTTTTGAATTTTTGTCAAATGTAAAGTATATTTTACATATGGACAAATATTTTTTACTTTAGGAATGGTTTGTTTTACATTTAGTGAAAAATCGGGTACTGAAATTTTAAGATTTGATACGGAAAAACCGTAAAATCACCCCGTTTGGCCTCTCTATCTTCGTCACATGTTGACAAAGGTTTTTGGAAGCGCGGTTTTTGGGGTAGAGGCTACGACCATCACGGTCGAGGTCAATATCGATAAAGGAATTGGGTACCACCTGGTCGGACTCCCCGACAATGCAGTCAAGGAAAGTAGTTTCCGGATTGCGGCGGCGTTGAAGAACAATGAGTATGCCCTTCCGGGGAAGAAAATCACCATCAACATGGCGCCGGCCGATATGCGTAAGGAGGGGTCGGCTTACGACCTGACGCTGGCGATTGGCATTCTGGCGGCGTCTGGGCAGATACCTTCGGAAGACGTCGGGAACTATATCATCATGGGGGAATTGTCGCTCGACGGAAGCCTGCAGCCGATTCGCGGTGCGCTCCCGATTGCGATCAAGGCCAAGGAAGATGGATTTAAGGGTTTTTTCCTGCCTAAACAGAATGTAAACGAGGCGGCCATCGTAGCCGGACTCGACGTATACGGAGTTGAGAATGTTACGGAGGTGATCGACTTTTTTGAAGGAAAAGGCGTGTTGGAACCGACGGTTATCGACACACGGGCCGAGTTTTACCGCACCCTCGATTTTCCGGAGTTTGATTTTTCGGATGTCAAAGGACAGGAAAGCATCAAGCGCTGTATGGAAATCGCGGCAGCGGGCGGCCATAACCTGATACTGATCGGGCCTCCGGGGGCGGGAAAGACGATGTTGGCGAAGCGGTTGCCCAGTATACTGCCGCCGATGACCCTCCGCGAAGCACTTGAAACAACGAAAATACATAGCGTAGCCGGCAAAGTAAAAGAAGCCGGCTTAATGAACCAGCGGCCCTTCCGCAGTCCGCATCACACGATCTCGAACGTCGCCCTCGTAGGCGGCGGGAGCTTCCCGCAACCGGGAGAAATCTCCATGGCACACAATGGGGTTCTGTTCCTGGATGAGCTTCCGGAATTCAAACGGGAAGTGCTCGAAGTGATGCGGCAGCCGCTGGAAGACCGCGAAGTGACGATTTCACGCGCGAAATTTACGGTTACCTATCCCTGCTCGTTTATGTTGGTGGCGAGCATGAACCCGAGTCCAGGTGGTTTTTTCAACGACCCCGACGCGCCGGTGACGACCTCACAGCAGGAAATGCAGCGGTATATGGGAAAAATATCCGGCCCGTTGCTGGATCGCATCGACATCCATATTGAAGTGACGCCCGTTCCATTTGAGAAACTGTCGGACGAGCGAAAGGCCGAAAGCAGTTCTGAAATCCGCCAGCGTGTGACCGCCGCCCGAGAACGACAATCTGCGCGGTTTGCTACGGTTGATGGCGTGCACTACAACGCGCAAATGTCGACGCGGTTGATTCGTGAATACTGCAAACTCGACGACGCGTCATTAGGCTTATTGAAAGCGGCCATGGAACGTCTCAATCTCTCCGCCCGGGCGTATGACCGTATCCTCAAGGTCTCACGGACTATTGCCGATTTGGCGGCTGCCGAAGCGATTTGTCCGGAACACATCGCCGAAGCGATTCAATACCGCAGCTTGGATCGGGAGGGGTGGTTGGGGTAGCCACAAATGTAATTATAGGTTGTCGCAAATCCCATGGGCGAGAAATTTGCGTTACTTTTTGGCTGAAGAATGGGCATCTTCGGATTGAAAAAAGTAATAACTTTGTATATACAAAAGCAATATACAAAATGGATGTATCTGTAATCGCCATCGGAAACTCGAAGGGCATTCGCTTGTCGAAAAACCTACTGGAAAAATACAACATCACAGATAAAGTGGAGCTGATTCTGGAAAAAGGCTACATCATTCTAAAGCCTAAATCCGAACCAAGGGCGGGTTGGGAGCACGCTTTTAAGAAAATGAACGAAAACGGTGATGATCATTTGTTGGTCGACGATGTTTTCGAAGACGAAAATCTTGAAGAATGGAGGTAAGTCAATATCAGATTGTTTTAGTAAATCTTGACCCAACAATCGGAAGTGAAATGAAAAAAACACGTCCTTGTGTCATCATTTCTCCGGATGAAATGAACAGATATCTTACGACAATTGTTATTGCCCCTATGACCAGCAGTTCGAAATCCTATCCGACGCGGGTTGAAGTGCGTCATGAAAATAAAAAAGGATGGATCGTGCTTGATCAAATTCGCACCGTCGACAGGCGGAGAATTGTAAAAGTGCTAGGGGACTTATCCGAAAAAGAGTTCAAAAAAGTTAAAGAAGTGTTGCGGGAAACATTTGTAGACTAAATCCCCACCACACACAACAGCGCTTCCACCGTTCCACTTCCCATACGAATTAACGCATCTAGCTTTGCAAGCCATCCAATACCGGAGTTTGGATCGGGAAGGATGGTTGGGATGATTACGCCCGCTCGGCTAAAAGGCTCTCAATATCGGCCCGGCCCACAGGCTTTACGAGATAGTCGTCCATACCGGCGTCTACCGCCTGGCGTTTTTCCTCTTCGGTGTTGGCTGCCGACAGGCCGATGATACGAATGGCATTACCGGTCACCTCACGTCGTATGGTGCGCGTTGCCTCAAGCCCGTCCATGATGGGCATGCGAATGTCCATAAAGATGAGGTCGGGTTGTTGTATGCGGGTAAACGATACTGCTGCTTCGCCGTCGCGGGCTTCCGAAATTTCGGCCTGCGGCGTAATGGATTTCAGCAGTGTTTTCATCAGCATCAGGTTGATAGCATTGTCGTCAACAATCAGGATGCGCAGCGTGTCGGTATTCATATCAGGAAATCCATTTTAGAAGGCGTTGCAACAATTTGATTTTGGTTCCGTACGGCGGGTAGCGAAGGTCGACGTCGGGCCACTTACGTCGATACACCACAGGTTTGTGGTGGCTAAACGTATCGAAGCTGCGTTTACCGTGATAGGCGCCCATTCCGGAAGCACCCACACCGCCAAAAGGCAGCCGGTCGTTACTGAAATGTATAATGGTGTCGTTAACGGCGCCACCGCCAAACGACCATTTTCGGATCAAGCCCTCGGCAAACGAGCGATGGTCAGTAAAGACATAGAAAGCCAAGGGCTTCCCGTAACGTCCGAGAATGCGGTCGAGATCTTTTTCGGTGTCGTACTCCAGGATGGGAAGCAGCGGACCGAAGGTTTCGTCTTTCATTAGTTCGCTGTCAAGATCATCTTCGAGTAGCAACGTGGGCGCGATGTAGCGTTCCTCGCGTTTGGTCGTGCCACCGAAAACGACTTTGTCTGCGTCTATCAGTTTTGTGAGTCGGTCGAAATGGTCAAGGTTGATGATTCTCGCGAAATCAGGCGACTTTGACGGATCGGCGGAGTACATTTCGATGATGACTTTCTTCATCTCGTGGGCCAATAACCGTCGTATGTGCGACTTGACCACGATGTAATCGGGTGCGATGCAGGTTTGTCCGGCGTTCAGGAATTTTCCCCAAACAATACGCCGCGCCGTTAGGGCGAGGTCAGCGGATGCGTCTACCACACAAGGGTTTTTCCCGCCTAATTCAAGCGTTACCGGAGTCAGGTGCTCGGCTGCCGCTTTGGCGACGAGGTGCCCCACACGGGTGCTGCCAGTGAAGAAGATATAGTCCCAGCGTTTCCGGAGCAGGTCTTCCGCTACGGCGGGTCCCCCCAGGATGGCTACGGCATGTTCGACTTCAAACACTTCACGTACGATCTTGGCAACAAGCACTGAGGTGTCGGGTGCCAGTTCAGAGGGTTTCAGCACCACGGAATTACCCGCGGCAATAGCGGCGATGAGGGGCGCCATCGCCAGTTGGAACGGATAGTTCCACGGGGCGATGATCAGCACCTTGCCGTATGGTTCTTTATAAATGTAATCGGAAGAACGGAAATTCAGCAGCGACGAACGCACCTTCTCCGGCCGGGCCCACGACTCGAGGTTTCGAATCGTTTTCCGCAACACGCCCAACACATAACCGGTTTCGGTCGCAACGGCTTCAAACGCCGGCTTGCGAAAGTCGTGGTACAGCGCTTCGACAATCTCATGTTCATGGGCTTCTATCGCCCCTAACAAACGTTCGAGGGTGCGTTTGCGATGCGCGATGTCGTATTTCGAGTGCATAAGTCGGAGTATCCTCAAATATAACGAATTTCCCCTAACCTCAATCGGCTTTCAACGCGTTCCAGATTGGATCGGAGGGCAACGGTGCTACCAGCGTGATGGGTTCTTTTGACACGGGATGTGTGAAGGCAATCCGGCGCGCGTGCAGGTGGATACCGCCGTCGGGATTGCTGCGGTCGGCGCCGTATTTCAGATCACCTTTGATCGGGCAGCCGATAGCGGCAAGTTGGGCCCGTATCTGGTGGTGCCGACCCGTGTGCAGCTCGATCTCCAAAACGGTGTAATGTTCGAGGAGGTGCAGGGTGCGGTAGTCGAGCAGGGCTTTTTTGCTTTCCGGAACCTCTTTGGTATGGGCTTTTGCCGTATTGCTTTTCGTATTGCGGGTCAGGTAATGCGTCAGCGACCCATCGGGTGGGGTAGGGCGGTTTTTGACCGCGGCCCAGTAGGTTTTCGAAAGTTCCCGTTTCTGGAACAGCGCATTCAGTCGCTCCAACGCTTTGGATGTACGCGCAAACACCACAATTCCCGTGGTAGGGCGGTCAAGGCGGTGCACCACGCCCAAAAATACCTCGCCTGGCTTCTGGTATTTCTCTTTGATATAAGCTTTTACCACATCGCTCAGGGGCGTATCACCCGTTTTGTCGCCCTGCACAATGTCACCCACCCGTTTGTTGACGACAATCAGGTGGTTATCTTCATATAAAACCTGGAGGTTGTGGCTATCTGACCGTAGTTTCATGCGTTAGGGGTAGAAGCGGCAGCCCCCGACGGTAGGAGGGGCTATAGCGGATGACCCGACCCGAGGCCGATGGAGGTTGAAGTGAGAGGAGACGAGGTGCCGAGGGGAACGCCCAAACCATTCCATGCAAAAATAATCAGTATTGTTCCTTTTCGTTCGGGAAGTCACTGCTTTTCACATCGGCAACATATTGTCCGATGGCCCCCGTCATTTGGTCGTAGAGGTTGAGGTAGCGACGGAGGAAGCGCGGACTGAACTCGTTGTTCATCCCCAGCATGTCGTGGATGACCAATACCTGGCCGTCGACATGCCCGCCTGCCCCGATTCCAATGACAGGAATCGTGATTTCTTTTGCCACTTTCGCGGCTAACTGCGCCGGTATTTTTTCAAGTACGAGCGCGAAACAACCCAGTTTTTCGAGTGTTTTCGCGTCTTCCAATAACTTTTCGGCTTCAGCTTCTTCTTTCGCCCGGACGGTGTAGGTACCGAATTTATAGATCGATTGGGGAGTGAGCCCCAGGTGGCCCATAACCGGAATACCGGCGTTGAGTATGCGTTTGATGGATTCTTTGATTTCAGCCCCGCCTTCGAGTTTAACTGCGTGCCCGCCACTTTCTTTCATGATCCGGATGGCGGACCGAAGTGCCTCTTTCGGATCGGATTGGTAGCTGCCGAACGGCAGGTCGACGACCACCAGCGCCCGTTGTGCGGCGCGTACGACGGCCGAGGCGTGGTAGATCATCTGGTCGAGTGTAATAGGCAGCGTCGTTTCGTGTCCGGCCATGACATTCGATGCGGAATCCCCCACGAGGATGACATCGACACCGGCCGTATCGACGATGCGGGCCATGGTAAAATCGTAGGCGGTGAGCATCGAGATTTTCTCGCCGTTGTGTTTCATTTCAATCAGCGAGCGGGTCGTGACGCGTTTGTAATCTTTTTTGGCAACCGACATACGTTCTGTTTTTCGAGAGGTAAAAGTACGGAATGTTTTGTGGATGGTAACGCCGCGCGCGATTTTGTGACGTATAGCCAAACATCTCCCATGAAAGCGATTTTTACCTGCATGGCACTGGCCATGGTAGCACTGGCATCGGCCCAGGAGCAGGAAGTGGAACAGGCCGTAACGGATTTCTTCGTCGCGTTCCATGCCAAAGATACGGTGGCAATGCGGCGCGCTTTCCACAAAGAACTCGCATTACAATCCATCTCTGAAACGCCGAAAGGCCCTGTGGTGACCACCGAGACGGCGAAAGAAATGCTGGCAGCCATAGCCGGCATTCCGGAAGGCGTGGTGTTCGAAGAGCGGCTACTGGCCTGGAAGATCGACATCGATGGCAGCCTGGCCCACGCCTGGGTCACCTACGACTTTTACGTCAATGGGAAACGGAGCCACGGGGGCGTCGATTCATTTACACTGGTAAAGGAAGGGACGGCTGGAGGCTGGAAAATCCTGCATTTGGCGGATACCCGCCACAACTAATCAGGACGTCAATTGCTCGGGAATACTGTTGGGTTCGTACCCAAAGAGGTGGTGCTCTTTAATGAGTTCGGCCACACCTTCCGGCAACATGGCTTCCCAACCCTGGGCACCGCGGGTGATCATCTTGAGCACTTCACGTGAGAAGATGTTCAGGTGACCCGGATCGAACTCTTCGATATCGACCACTTTTCCATTGAACTTGAAGAACTTATATAGCTCTTTCATACGCGGATGCACCTTGAGGTTCTCCGAATTGATGAGTTCGCCCTCTTCGCCCAACATCGGGTAGAGGAATACTTTTAGGTCGCGATAGAACAGTTTTCCAAACGCTTCCAGGATGCCGCCGCTGAGGTGACGGTAGTATTTTTCATCGAAGATATCGACCAGGTTGTTGACACCCATCGCGAGTCCCATGCGGGCTTTGGTGTAGTTGGAGAAGTACTCCACTACTTTAAAGTACTCCTGGAAGTTCGATATCATAACCGTCTGGCCAAGAGAACACAGAAGCTCCGCCCGATCCATGAAGTCGCGTTCGTCGATTTCGCCTTCTGAACGGAGGTTGGACAGGGTGATCTCGAAAATCACCAGCGTATTGTCTTTCTCTACTTTGTTTTCCTGCAGGAACATCTGATACGACTTCTCGTACATGTCCATATTGACTTTCGTCACCGGACGGAAACTGCCGCGGAGTGCCAGGATGTTCTTTTTGTAAAGGATGGCGGCGGGCAATACGTTCTGTCCGTCCGGACCGAACATCACCGCATCGGTCATACCGTTCTTGACGAGTTGCAAGGACATCAGACGGTTGTCGACGTTGGCGAAACGCGGACCAGCGAAATTGATTGTATCAATCTCCAATTGGTCTTTGTCGAGGTGGTCGTAGAGGTACCGCAGTAATTTCTTCGGGTCGTTGTATTTGTAAAACGCGCCGTAGATCAGGTTGACACCCAGTATACCAAGCGTTTCCTGCTGGAGGCGCGCATCGGTTTCCCTGAACCGGATGTGGATGATGATTTCGTTGTAATCTTCGTCAGGTTCGATCTGGTATTTGATGCCGACCCATCCGTGGCCTTTGTATTGTTTGGCGAAATCGATCGTGGCGACCGTATTGGCGTAGCTGAAAAACAGTTTGTTCGGATGTTTTTCGCGTTTGAGGCGTCTTTCAATCAGCGCGACCTCATGTTCGAGCATTTTCTTGAGGCGGCTTTCGGTAACGTAGCGCCCGTCTACTTCCTCGCCGTAAATCGCGTCACTGAAATCTTTGTCATAGGCCGACATCGCTTTCGCTATGGTTCCGGAGGAGCCACCAGCGCGGAAAAAATGACGCACGGTTTCCTGTCCGGCACCGATTTCGGCAAACGTCCCGTAGATGTTTTCGTTCAGGTTGATCCGGAGGGCTTTGTCCTTGGTAGACGGAATCGTCTCGATGACTTTATCACCTTTGAGTTTGATCTCGATGCTCATTCCTTTATCAATACGCAATTAATGCCCAAAGTTAACAAATTCGCGGTTTGGGGAACGGGTTATAGTGTTATTTTTGTACTAAAACCCGGCTGTTTGAAAGTCTATTTCCTTGGTACCGGCACCTCACAGGGTATTCCTGTCATCGGAAGCGATCATCCGGTGTGTCGAAGTGCCGATCCGCGTGATCGCCGCCTTCGTGTATCGGTCTGGATACAAGTGGAAGACGTCTCACTCGTCGTCGACTGCGGCCCCGATTTCCGGCAGCAGATGCTTACCTCAGGCTGCCACCATATCGATGCCCTTCTCTTTACCCACGAACACGCCGACCACACCGCGGGGCTCGACGATATCCGTCCCTATAACTTCCGTCAGGGCGCGATGCCGGTGTATGCCCATCGTCGTGTGCTCGACAATCTCGAGCGCCGCTTCGACTACATCTTTGAAACGGAAAACCGGTATCCGGGTGCGCCGTCGGTCGAAACGTTTGAGATACGGTCGGGGACATCCTTCCAGGTCAAAGGGCTAGACATCCTTCCCATCGATACGCTGCACGGAGATCTTCAGGTGTTCGGGTTTCGTATCGGCGATTTTGCCTATTTGACGGATGTGAAGACCATCGAACCCCGTGAAATGGCGAAATTAGAAGGAGTAAAGGTGTTGGTCGTGAACGCCTTACGATTCGAGCCCCACGCTACGCATTTCAACCTCGACGAAGCGTTGGCCTTCATCCGGCAGATTGCCCCCGAGCGCACCTACCTTACCCACATCAGCCACCATTTCGGTTTTCATGCCGACGTGCAGCACATGTTGCCGGATGGCGTATTTTTGGCCTATGATAATTTAGAAATCACCTTATAACATGAGACGTTCGCTGTATTTATACCTGTTTATCATTGCCGTATTGCTGAACCTGTTCACCTATATGTATTTCACCAAAATGGCGCCCGCCGGTTCATCACCAAACGCGGAATCCTCGACGGCCGATTGCAAGAAATGGCAGGATTCAGTCACGGTGCTGTATAACAAATGGGTCGATGGTGCCTACTTTGATCTGGAAGGCAACCAGCACGCACAGGAGTATTTTGACAACCAAACAACGCCCAATGCCCTGACGCACGATCAGGTTCCGCCGCTCGTCATTGGGAAACTACTCGATTATAACGATGCCCGCGAAGGAAACAAATACACCGGCTACGAACCCATGGACGGGCAGAAGTTCATCATCAACAAAGCGAAAGTTCTGAACCACCGTTGGATCATCGCCGATTTCAGCAACGGCTCCATTTGGGGGGAAGCGTTGATCAAGTACTTTATAAACGACGACAAATCAGTGGATTTCGAACTGGTCGAGTCGGTTATCTATCCGAAAGAACTCGTACAGTGAACAAAGGGGAATCTACAGACGTCAGGGTGCGACTACTTCCGCGTCCGTTCCAGCCAATCCCGCAAATCGAAGAAATTCTGGGGGGCCACACCATGTCCGACCGGATATTCACGGTATTCATTCGTTATGCCCAATTGGTCGAGTGCGGGCTTTGCCTGACGGGCCCAGTCGACCGGAATCACCTGGTCGACACTGCCGTGTGACAGGAAAAAACGCTGGTGCTCAAATGACTGTTGTGCAAAACCTTCGGTCATGAGCGCCGTATTGAGGTAACCACTCAGCGCCGCCACCCGTCGGATTTTAGCCGGATACGACAGCGCCACGGCATGGCTTAGAATACTTCCCTGGCTGAAACCGATCAGCGTCACGTCGTCCGGGTCAATCGGATGCTGGGCCAGCAGTTCGTCAAGGAACGCCACGATGCGGTCACGCGAATCACGGGCTTCGTTCTCATCGGAAAACTTTTCCGGGCCCCGGTCGAAGTAGATGGTATACCACGCAAACCCGCCGTATCCAGTGGAGTAGGGTGCGCGGGCCGAAACCACAAACGCGTCTTGTGGCAATTCTCCGGCAAAAGAAAAAAGGTCTTCCTCATTGCTGCCATAGCCGTGCAACAGCAACAGCAAGGGGTTCTTTTCTTTAAGCGTAGCCGGTTTGCGGATCAGGTGGTACAGCGACATCAGAGGTTTTTAAAGAATTTTTGGAAAAAGGCACCCAACAACGGAACAGGCGTCATGCGTCCGGCCGCGGCCGAGAAAAGTCCGAACGACCACAGCACCCCTACGAAAATATACATCGAAGCGGTGATCATCCAGTTGTCGAAGTTGCTCACCATCAGGCCCAGTGAGACAAATACAATCGAAAGTCCCAAGGCCTGGCGGATATGAAACGACGCGAATTTACTCCGGTCTTCACCGATGTTCATCGACAGCGCAATCAACACCCCCACAATCAGGATATACGCCATAATGGCGGCGGTTTTTCCAGAAGATTCCTTAGTGGCCATTGATCACCAGTTTTTGTTGTGCATACACGCCATACACCCGGCCCTTCATCAGTTGGTTCAGGAAGATGGCATTCTTCGATTTCGACAGTATATCCGTCGCCGAAAACACACGTTCCCCTTTGGTGGTAAACAAGGTCAGCTCGGCTTGTGCGCCCACTGCAACCGTCGGTCGTGGAAGCCCGAAGGCATTCCTTCCGTCCACCAGCTTTGCGACAATCACATCGACAGGCAGCACGTTCAACAAGGCGCCGAACGCGCTTTCGAGTCCGATGGTGCCGCTTTTGGCCAGGTCGAACTCCAGTTTCTTCAGTTCAATATCCAGCGGGTTATGGTCGGAGGTAATCATATCGATGGTACCATCCAAAACCGCTTCCACCAATGCTTTACGGTCGGCCTCCGTGCGAAGCGGAGGGGTGACTTTATAACGCGTATCGAACGAATCGAGGGCTTCATCCGTCAAAACCAAATGGTGCACCGTCACGCTACACGTCACATTCAGTCCCTTGGCCTTGGCTTCCCGTACGAGTGCCACCGAGCGGGCCGTTGACAGGGTCGGAAGGTGCAGACGTCCGCCGGTGTATTCCAGTAAAAAGAGATTGCGCGCCACCTGCAGTTCTTCGGCCAGGGCCGGAATGCCCTTCATGCCGAGCCGCGTGGCGACGATGCCTTCGTTCACAAATCCTTTTCCTTTCAGGTACGCGTCCTGGCAAAACGCGATCACCCGTCCGTCGAAATCCTGCACATATTGCAGTGCCGTTTTCAACAGGTTTGCATTGTCAAGGCTTTTGCCATAGTCGCCAAACGCTACGGCGCCCGCGCGTTGCATATCATAGAGCTCCGCCAGTTCCGCGCCTTCGCTGTTTTTGGTCAGGGCGCCGATAGGGTAGAGGCGGGTGGCCGATCCATGGGCCTGCGTTTGCACAAACCGCACCTGCGACTGGTTGTCGATCACCGGGTAGGAGTTCGGTTGCAGCGCTACCGCCGTGAAGCCGCTGCGTGCCGCGGTGTGGAGTCCATTCGCGATGGTTTCCCGGTCTTCAAAACCCGGTTCACCAAATGAAACGCTGCTGTCGAACCATCCGGGCGACACACAGGCATTGTCGAAAGTCACCGCTTCGTTTGCCGGCGCGTCAAGTCCGGTTCCGATAGCGGTAATGGTTCCATTTTCGATGCGGATGTCGGCCGTTTGTCCGTGATGCGGCCCCGCAGGGTCAACGATCTGTACGTGGCGAAGGGTTACGTTCATGATACAAATTTTTGGATACACACTTCCGTGAGGAGAAAAAGCAGGCCGAGCGCGACAAACCATTTCCAGATTTCATTGTCGGTGCGGTCGGTACGCAGGCGGTCGAACAGCGACTGGGCATCGTCGGCCATGATCTGGCCATCAAGTAATGCAGCGCCATCCGTGGTGAGGTCCCCTTCCGTGCGGGGGTAGTTGAAGCCGATGTTACGCAACAGCGTCCCTTTACTGAAAACCCCAAAGTTCCCGGCTTCCTGCGGATACGCACCGAAGGTCAGCCGTACTTTCGTATTCAGTATCTGTTGCACGGGAATGAAATCCTCGCGCTTGTTCTTCACATTTATGATATCGTCTTTCCCCAATTCCGCTTCCGCTATAAACGGACGGTCGTCGCCGATCGTAAGCGCCGTTACACCCGCATGCCCGCCGTTCTGGGCCATATTATAAAAGGTAGGGACGATGAGTGGTGCATTCTGGAAGTTGCCCGCTGTTTTGTCAAGGGGCGAGGCGAACACATACACCGACGACACCTCCGCAGGCAACGCCACCAGGAACGGCGTCTGGTCGTCAAAACTCAGAGCCGCCGGGGCTGCTGTCGTAATCGGGTAGGCACTCGTCACCTCTGGATATTGGAAGTTCTCGATCTTCTTTTCAAACACCGTCTGGTACAACGGGTGGTTGAACGCAATCTTCGTAATCCGTTTCTTACCCTGCACCGGCGCATTCAACTTGACCGATCCGAATTGTGACAGGAAGGTATTGAGGTTCGCAAGGTTCGCATCCGCCGCCGGAATCACCACCAGGTTCCCGCCCCGTGAAACGAAGTCCTTTAAGGTGGTTTGCAACGCCTGTGGCAACTCCCGTGGTTCGTTCAGGATGATGGCGTCCTGGTTTTCGATGCGATTGTAGTCGAGCGCGCCGACCGGTACGTTCGCGTAATCGAATTCATCTTCCGTATAAATACGTTTCAGGAAGCCCGCTTTGGCGTCGTCGCCGAGGCTCATCACCGCCGTCCGTTTGGGTTGGGTGATGGCGAAATACAACGCGTTGTCGTAAACGAGTCCTTTGTCTTCGATTTCCACAAAACCGTTGAAGTCTTTTTTTGGGATGTTGAACCGCAGCGTCTTCTCCGACAGTTCCTTCCGCACCAGCGTTTTCGCTACCAGGCTGCCGTTATCGAAAAGCGAGATCGGGATGTCGTGTTCGATCGTGCCCTGCGCCGACAACGCCACTTCAATCTCGTAGAAGTTGTCGAGCACCTGCGTGACGTAGACGCTGTCGACCGATACATTGCTTTTTTGCTCCGCCTCCGGCACGATGAAATATGTATTCGCGTTCTTGTCAATACTTTCAAGATCACGCTTGGTGATGCCGTGGCCGTCGGTGATGACGAGGATGTCTTTCTTATACGGACTGTGGTGCGCTTTTACCCGCGCCATCATCGCCTCAAGGCTGAACGGCAGGGCCGAGTAGTGCAGTTGCTGCAGGTCGCGGCGGATCGAACGGATGTCGGTATTCCAATAGTCGTCTGTGTTGGTCAGCAGCGAAAACGACTGGTCTTCGGGCGTGTGGGCCAGTAGGTCTTCGACAGCGCGGCGCATCAGTTCGCCTTTTTGCCCTTTGGCCTGCATCGAATACGAATTATCGAGGAGGATGAACAGCTCGTTTGTGCTGGTGTTCTTTTCCTTCGCCTCAAAAAACGGTTGGGCAAAGGCGAAGACCACAGCCGCCAACAACAGACAGCGGGTCGCCAGCAACAGCCATTTCTTTAGTTGCGAACTCTTCCGGGTTTGTACCGACAGTTGTTGTAAAAAGCGCACATTCGTGAAATATTCTTTTCGAAACCGGCGCAACTGGAAGAGGTGCACCAGGATGGGGATGAGCAGCAGGAAAAGAAAGTAAAGTATCTCAGGATGTTTGAAATGCACTTTGGTGGATTTTAGTCCTGCATCCGATAACGGACACCGGACGTTGGGTAGCGTACTAAATTTGTCAAAAATACTACTTTTTTCTTTTTTTCTTGCCGTAAATTCGGGCCGTGAAACCGAGAATTCATCATGAAACGACGTATCTTCTTCGCCCTTTTTGCCGCTGTTTCCACCCTGACAGCCTCCGCCCAGAAAATCACCCTCCTGGTAGGCACCTATACCAACGAATGCAACAGCAACGGTATCTATGCATATGACTATTATACCACCAGCGGCACGGCCGTAGAGCGCTCGTCGACACAAGGCGTGGTGAACCCGAGTTTCCTCACGTATGATCCCGCCGGTTTCGTGTATGCTGTCAACGAAAACGGCGCCGACAGCAAGGCCAGCGCCTTCACGTTTGACAAGTCGACGGCGGCTTTTCGTTTCCTGGGGAGCCAGCCCACCAACGGAGCCGATCCGTGTTATATCCTGGCCGACGACAAAAACGTCATCACAGCCAATTACTCCGGCGGCAGCCTTACCGTCTTCCGTCGCAATCCTGATGGGAGTTTGTCGGCACCGGCACAGGTGATCCCGCACCGTGGTCGTGGCACCAACCCGCAGCGTCAGGAAAAGTCGCACATCCACCAGGTGCAGTTCACACCCGATCGCAAATATGTAGTGGTGAACGACCTCGGCACCGACCAGATCTATCTCTATCGTTATTATCCTGTGGCCGAAAAAGGCATCCTAATGCTGCAGGAAGCGATTCCGGTGAAACCCGGTTCCGGCCCGCGGCACCTGGCGTTCAGTCCGAAAGGCGAATTCGCCTATTTGCTACAGGAACTCGACGGCACCATCACCACGTTTAGCTATCGTAACGGCGTATTCAAACGCCTGCGTGAAGATTCAGTAGTTCCGACTGGATTTACCGGGCAGATTGGCGCGGCTGACATCCATGTGTCGCCAGACGGACGTTACCTTTATGCCACCAACCGCGGTTCGGCGAACGATATTTCGATTTATGCATTGGGACCCGACGGACTGCCGCAGTTCCGGAAACGGATTCCCACCAAAGGGGAAGGACCGCGCAACTTTGCGTTTGACCCGAGTGGGAACTTCCTGTTGGTCGCCAACCAAAAAACAAGCAACATCACCGTGTTCAAGGTCGACCGCATTTCAGGCGACCTGACCGACACCGGCAACACCATCAAGGTCTGCTCACCGGTGTGTTTGGTGTTCGTGCCGTAAACGACACTTTATTTTTTCTTCTTTTTCGCCGCCCGGGCTTTCAGTAGTCCGCGGTTGACCGATCCGGTTTTTTTCTTGGTTTTGCCCGGTCCGCCCAGGTTCACCTTTTTGTTGTGGGTGGCTTTTTCGTGGAAGGCCGTCCCGCTGTCTTCCGAACGTGCCTTCTTCGACAAATTCTTGATTTTCTGCCGCTCCTTTTCAAACGGCATCAGCTTGTCGGATACTTCCACGGCCTCCGGTAGCGGGGTCGTTGGGATTTCTTTGTCCATCAGCATTTCCGCCTCGATCTTCGCTTCTTCTTCCTTAGGGGTAAAGAACGAGATCGCCACACCTTCCGCCTGCGCAC
Source organism: Flavobacterium sp. HJ-32-4 (assembly GCF_022532105.1). NCBI lineage: Bacteria > Pseudomonadati > Bacteroidota > Flavobacteriia > Flavobacteriales > Flavobacteriaceae > Flavobacterium > Flavobacterium sp. HJ-32-4. The sequence goes on from NZ_CP092832.1 coordinate 2,170,647, forward strand.
GCCCCGTACGGCCGATGCGGTGGATATACAGCTCGGGTGTTTCGGGGATGTCGAAGTTGAGTACGTGGGTAATGGCCGGAATATCGAGTCCGCGCGACATCACGTCGGTGGTGATGATGCCCCGGATGTCGCCGTTTCGGAAATCCGCCATGGTGTTCAGGCGGTAGTTCTGCGATTTATTCGAGTGGATCAGGCCGAATTGTCCGGGGAACTGTTCCTCCAGCCGTTCGTGCAGCAAATCGGCGATGCGTTTGTTGTTGAGGAAGACCAGCAGGCGCGTCATATCCGGTTCGGTTTCGAGCAGATGCGCGAGCAGGGCGATTTTGGTATTGAAGTTCGGCACGGCATACATCACCTGCCGGATGCTTTCAAGGGGCGTGCCCGAAGGCGCGAGGCTGACTTCTTCTGGGAAATCGAAGTACTCGTCGAGCATCTCGTCGACTTCTTCAGTCATGGTGGCCGAGAAGAGGATGTTCTGTCGTTTTGGACGCATCATCGTCAGGATCGACGTCAGTTGCGGACGGAAGCCCAGGTTGAGCATTTCGTCGAACTCGTCTATGACCAGCTTGGCCGTTTCGTCAAAGCGGATGACGTTGTCAAGGGCGAGGTCCATGACGCGGCCGGGGGTGCCGACCAATAGGTCAACGCCTTCGTAGACCGCGGTTTTCTGGGTGTTGATGTTCACGCCTCCGTAGATGCCGAGGATGCGCACCGACATATACTTCGCCAGTTTGGCGGCTTCGTCGGCCACCTGCACCACGAGTTCGCGGGTGGGTACCAGGATGACGATCTTGGGCGTATGGGTGGGCGTGAAGCGGTATTGCTTGAGAAGGGGCAACAGATAGGCAAAGGTTTTTCCGGTGCCGGTTTGGGCGATGCCCATGACGTCGCGCCCCGACATAACTACCGGAAACGCGCGCTCCTGTATGGGAGTGGGTTGGGAAAGTCCGAGTTCATCAACGGCTTTCTGCAGCGACTTGGGAAGGGCAAACGATTCGAAGGACATAAGGGAAATTTGGGCAAAGATAGGGAGTTAATTAGCGAATTAGCCAATTAGCGAATTAGCGAATGGGTGGCTGGGACTTTTGTTCTAGGGGTTGAAGCTAGGTCGGAAGAAGGGAATTAGATAATTAGACAATTAGAAAATTAGATAATGGGGTGGAGAGGTGGCGGGGACTTGTGTTCTAAGGGTTGAAGTTGGGTGGGAAGAGGGAATTAGATAATTAGCGAATTAGCGAATGAGTCAATTAGCGAATGGGTAACTGGGACTTATGTTCTAAGGGTTGGAGCTGGGTCGGGAGAAGGAATTAGATAATTAGAAAATTAGAAAATGAGATAATGGGGTGGAGAGGTAGCTGGAACTTATGGTCTAGGGGTTGAAGCTGGGTCGGAAGAGGGGAATTAGACAATTAGAAAATGAGATAATGGTGCTTCTAGCGGGGAGTGGCTTCTTTGGAGGGACGTGGGGGAGGTGCAAGCCCGATTGAGAAAGGGGTTATGGAGAGGCAGCCTGACAGCGGATGCGCAAATGACGCTTCGGGTGAATAGCCTCTACCAAGAGACGTGATGGGAGGCCCCACCGAATATAGAAAGGTGTTCGTATGGTAGTCCGCCAATTTACGGCAGCAACAGCGGTCCGAACGTGACCAGCCACAGGTAGTAGCCGGCGGAGCAGCCGAGGGCCATGGCGAGGACGAAGGTGGTGCGTTGGGCGCGGGGTACGACCACGAAGCACACTACCACCAGTACCACCAGGCCGATGACGGCAGTAGGAAGAAGGGTGGTGCCATAGGGCCAATTCAGGTAACGATCGATGCGGGATTCGTCGCCGCGGGAGCGGAAGGTGCCTTTATGGAGGTAACGCCATAGCCCAAACGAGGCATTGAACACCTGCCGCAGCCAGAAAAGCGACAGGAATACGGCCACCCATTGCCGTACGCTCAGGGCCGTGGCGTTGGCAAACGAACGGCGGTTCACATACAGCAGGAGCAACCCCGTCGTGCCGATGGCGAGGGTTGAGCCCACGCCTCCCAGCAAAATACAAAACGAATCGTCGTGGGTAATTTCGCCCCTATCGCCGAACGACACAGAACCGTAATGCAGGAAGGCCTCGTGCCCCAACAGTTCCGCTACCATAAAATGCCCACCTTCATGCAGCAACGTACCCACGACGGTAGCCGCTATAAACGCGAGGGTGAGGTAGAGGAGGAGTTTGGGGTGGAGGGGCATTAGAGTTGCAAACGTGAGGTGTTTGAAGAATTAGATAATTAGAAAATGAGACAATGAGCGGCACAGGGTCGAATCGATGGCTTCTCTGGGCATCAGGCTATCCAGGTAGATGCGGGGCGGAAGGAGGGGCTGACGCGACCTGTGGTGGCGGGAGTGCGGCAAAGTCGGAACGCCAACTTCATACCTACGAACAATAGCGGCTAGCAGACCCTTTTACTTTTTACGCAACCTTAGATTTTTTTTTCTATTGTAATAAAAGATTATGGCATGACTAATCAAACCTCCTATTCCAATATATACTAATGTACTTTCTTTATTTTCATACTCAGTTTTAGAGAGTAAAACTTCAGTTCCTTTCTCAATTTGAATTACATTACTATTCACATTTTCTCTTCGATTAGCTTTACCGCTGACATACACCGTAATACTATCACCCGCTTTTACAAGTTGTAATAAGTCTTCGTATTTCCCTGAGAATCGATAAACACCAACTTTTTCATCAAGGTATTTCAGTTTTATATAGAATACATCGGATGTTCTTCCTTTGCTTCCGTAATGAATGTCTATTCCTGAATGCTCGACGACACCAGAAATTCTGTTTACTTTTTCTAGATCAATATTTTGTTTATCAATTCCAATTTTGATTAGCAGGACGTACAAAAAAGAAAGCGCTATAAGTAAGGTGCTTGACAGGAAATATTTTGATTTTTGGCTTAATTTCATTTGCTACAGTTCGTGTTGAAAAATGTCTGCTAACTACTTGAAATAGCGGGGCGGAGGATCGCGTACGGTGGCTTAACCGTCCCGTCAATTTCCAATTCCCTCCTTACAGCGTTTCCTTAAAAGTTCGATTCGGGCTTTCCAACCCTCAATTTCATTTCCACAACCTATAGGGCCTGGGTATGCCGCATGCCGTTCCAAATAACTCAAGGCTTTTTTATACTCGTTTTTTTTAAGGTAGACATACGTAAGATAAAGGCAGGAATAGGAGATTTCCCGCGTTGTTGCATCGTTCCTAAGCAAGACATTCTCAAGATCGGTCAGCGCGGTTTCCTTATCGAGGTTATACTCAATCTCCCCTTTAAGAAAAAGGGCTCTTGTGTAATACTCAGAGTTAGTGTCATCGAGGATATCTTTCAGATAATCCATCGCCTGGCCAGACAAACCTACTTCAAAAACCTTGGTGGTTTCCGGATTTAACTCGCCGTAGTGGTCATTATAAACGAGGTAAAAAGAGTCGATCAACGCAGACGCTTTTTCGAACAGCAATTTGTCGTCGCACTGTGCCTTGACAAGCGATGGGTACAAGTAAACCGCAAACAGTGTAAATAGTAAACCTTTCATAGTGTTAAGTATTCCTGTGCTTAGTACCTCTATAGTACCACGTCTCGATTGTTTCTTCCCCGATGGCGCGAGCGTCACGCTCGTGCTAAGATAACTAATTGTGTGAAGCGTCATATGTGAGCTTTTTGCTTTTGAACAGTGACGATTTGGGCTGTGTCATTTCAACATAGTTTCGTGACGTTTGCTATGTTCGGCGGGTGGTAGATATAAAACAGCACGAGCGTGACGCTCGCGCTAGCGGGGGAAAGTCTTTTTAAAACTTCACGAAAAAAACTTTATAATTTACTAATCGAGAAAGATTACTCAATCAATAGTTTCACTTCGATGAAGCTTATTCAATTGCTCTAGTACAGACTTAGGATTTTTTAAAAATTAACAAAAAATTAATACTGATAAAGAAAGTATACGATCGATTGCATAATAGCTTTACGATAGTATTTTAAGCATATTTAAAAATCAAACTAATTCTTATGAAAATCTTTAGAACTTTAGCAATTCTATTTGTAGCTGCAAGCATTGCCTCTTGTGAATCGGAAAATTCGCAAGCAAATTATGAAACCGCAGACTTTACGCAAGTACAACTCAATTCAATGAAAAGTTATTTTGAGACGACAATAATGAATTCAAGTTATTTTCAAACTCACAAAGCATATTCGCAAGCCTTTGCGAATAAGATTTATGGGTCTGGAGCAGACATGTCGTCCAGAACGAAATTTCAAACATGGCTGACTTCTAACTTGTCGAAGACAAGATTTACTAGTGTTTCGGCTGGAATGACAGCTTTGGATAACGTGTTATCGAGCGGCGACAATTTAAGAGGCACATTTGCAAGTTTTTATAATGATTTATCTACTTTAAATAGCCATGATTTTAATTTTGTTATAGGAGCTTCCTACTCTGACCCTGAACCAATTAATAATTTAACACCTTGTCAACAAGGCTGCGCAAATAACATGGATATTGAATATGAAATGGCGGAATTATTCTACAATTCTATGATGACTTCTAGTGACCAATTTACTAGGAACACGTCTTATACAATTTATTACACTTCTTTAAATGAAGCAAACGAAAGTTTTAATGACTGCATGGGTGATTGCCATTAAATTTAGCCAATGAAATTTTTAATATTCGTAGTCCTAATTTGTTTCAATTCTTTTGGTCAAGCCATAGGTCACATAGAAAAAGTCAAGTTAGATTCGATTGAAGTCATTAAAGCCCGAGAGCTTTGCGAAAAGATGGTTCAAAGTGAGACTTTTCGCCAACGGAGAACTTTAACTATGGAATTTGCCAATGCCTTGCCCAGGGGGGTTACTGCAAAAGACATCTCAACAGATGAAGAGTTTGTAAAATATATAACAGCTAATCTTAGCTTGAGCAAATTTAAGAGTTTGGATGAAGCGCTTTCACGGAGGAAGATTTTGCTTGATTTTGAAACGAAATTAAAGTCTGAAAATACGCAGCTGTATTCGCTATTGGAGCGAGCAAATCTAGACCAACTAAAGTTTATTAACGCTCCAATATTTGAAAGACCTTTTTAAATAAAAAATAAAATAATGATTAAGCGCCCTTAAAGGCGCTTTTTTTGTCGCACGCTGGCGCATGCGCCACGTGCGTACCTAACTATTTAATCACAAAATACAAACTATCTGCCCGACTCGCGGGTGGCGCCCGACAAGCAGCGCGCTACACCTACACCGTTTTGTTATACCACGACAGGTTGAGCAGGTGCCGCAGGTTTTTCGTGCGGGCCTCATAGGGCGCGGTATAGAGGTAGCAGCCTCTTTCATTCCGTTTGAAGAACACCTCCTTTCCTTCGAGAAATCGGCCCGCTTCGTAGCTCCATTCCCAGGTGAAGATCCGACGTTTGTATTTTTCGATCACCTCTACTACCTGCTCGAGGGTGAGTTTCGCCGGCGCCGTAACCCCCGGATCGAGAAACTTGTGTATGGCATAATGGGTGACGCGGTTTGATTCTGTCCATATCCCCGAAATGAAGCAGATGGTTACTGGTTTTTTGTAGTGGCCTTGCATAGGCGCAAAGTTCCGGACAAGTACGATTACAAACCGTTACTTTTTGGGTACAAATTATAGCATTAACACAAGGGGTAGGCGGGGTGATGGAAGGTGGGCACGAGCGTGACGCTCCCGCCAGCGGGGGGGGCAGCCTAGAATGTATGTAGACGCTTTTAACCGCACTACATTTAATTAAGTTCTTTTCTTCGAAGAATTTCTTCGATTTTCAGAATATATTCTTTCCTCTTCGTCAGTGAATTCGAATGACCGTTTTCTATACCAATATAACCTTTGCTACTTGCCGCTTCTTCTCCGTAGTAATTTACAAGCGTACTCATGGCTGAAAGCTTAGCGGAAATTTTTAAATTTTCTGCTTGTCTATTTAATGCTTTTTCTGCTTTTTCCTGAGCTTCTGCCGTTCGTCTAAGCTCTTCCCTTGTTTCTGATAGCTCCTGTCGCTGAAGGGTTAACTCATTTTTCTGTAGTAGTATTGTCAGGATTATTCCCGCTAGAGCGAACCCGGAAAATAAGGTATTTAAACCTCCAAACATATTATTAAAGGCCTCTAATTCGTCTTTTGACTTTCCCTTCATAAGCAAATACGTAACTATAAAACTTACAACTATTACAAGAGCGACTAACATGCCGATTTTCATGATTTTTTCTTCCGTAAACTTCATGGTTTAATAGATTTTTGGTTTTTAGTATTGCAGGTGATATTTCCCATAATGGAGAGAGCGTCTCGCTCGTACCAGATAATAGTGATTAAAATTATTTACGAGATGTTCTCCATTCTAAGGCACGAGCAAGATGTTCGCGCCAGCGGGGGCATCGCAATTATTTACTTATCATTTTAATTCTAATGTTTAATCACTTGAATTATGACATCATCATAAGAATCAAATGATCGATTAAAGTTGTCTACGTCTCTTATATTGCCTAGATCGTATATAATAAAAAGTATATTTTTAAATTTCGTTCTGTACGCGAGGATATCATCATTTAGTTGGGCTATCAAACCTTTCTCATCACTTTTGCACAGTTTAATCTCGACGGCTAAACTCATTCTTTCAAAGCTAAAGTCAGGTATATATTGTTTGGATGAATACATTATGTGTGGAAATTCCTTCGCATAATCAATATCATTACCCAATAATAAATCCTCAAATTTGTCTTGAATTTCTTTTTCTCTAGCCGGAGTTTCTCGTATGAGTTTGCGTAGTTTTTTTTCACCAAGATTTATGATTGTGATTAGCTCACTAGTTTCAATTGCTTGGGTTTTGTCTTCGTAGACGTCATCAATATCGCTGGCTCGCAATTGATCTTGCGCAGCCAATAGTAGTCCTTCGGCCTGATTTAATTGTGCTAAAAAAGCTTGTACGTGATGTTGCTCCATTTCATACTCTATATCCCAACCCTGAACAATTCTCGTTCCTGTTTCACGCCAAGAAAAGCTCGCAAGCGTTTGGCAATATCTAGATTTATTTCCAAAGATTTCCTCTAAAATTCTTAACGCGTTTGCCAGCCAACGCGTATGTTCTGGGGACTTTCGTCCGCTTAAACGAACACCTTTTAAGTCGTTAATTAAATCATTTAGCGCGTTAAGCGCCTCTTCCTTTTTCCACTTTTTCATGACGGTTAGATTTATGGAACAATGTGGGTCACGCAATCTACGGTTGACAGCATCAAAAATGTGCTGGTTTTCAAACTGAGTATCCCGGCTGGCGCGAGCGTCACGCTCGTGCTAAGATAACTAATTGTGTGAAGCGTAATATGTGAGCTTTTTGCTTTTGAACAATGTCGATTTGGCCCGTGTCATTTCTACACAGTTTTGTGACATTTGCCATGTTCGACGGGTTAGATATAAAACGGCACGAGCGTGACGCTCGCGCAAGCTGGGGATATCTACAAAGATAACTTTGTGATAACGTATTGTATATTCATCGTTACATGGCCTGTAAGCCCCATTTCATCTAATTTGAGTTCTAATGAGTTGGTTCGAGTATTAATACCTACAACTTCCCAATATAAATCATGATTACCGATGTTCGGATGTCTAAAATATACCGAATCACCTTTTTTAAAGTCATTAATACTATATGACATAACAAATTATTTTGAAAAGTAAAGGTCGGAATATTTTCAATACAGGAATGCTTGACTTTAAATAGATCACAGACGATAACGCATTTCCGCTAACGGTTTGCAGATTTACGATGGGCGGCGCGTGTTATTTTTTCTCTCTAAATCGGACGCTTTGATCTAATTTCACGCATGACGTTTTGTCGACAATTTTTGTTCTCATTAAGGCTTTTTTGTTGAAATGACGAGAAATATTTTGCGTCAATTCAGTGTAGTTGTCTTTGCCATTCTCAGGCTCGTGGTAGAAAATTTTGATCGAGCGGCAATTTTGGTTTTCGAATATAGCGTTAAGCAACGTTCTGTCTGATAATCCACAGGAGTGCCCGAAAATATACACTTGAAATTTATTGCTTTCAATCCAATTTAGCAGCTTTCGATAATTGGAAGTGTGGAGATACTGGAAAGATTTTATGTATTTTAGATAAGCATTATTTCCAGTGTTTTCGATTCCCTTATAATCGTCGTCCATTTCGTCTCCGAAACCAAAATTGACTTTATTTTCGTTAGAATTGATTCTTCCGTGAATTTGGATATGACGGGCGGTACCATATTCCCTTTCATTTCGGGAGTTTATAAATGATGCGTAAGCAGAACCTGTAAAAGTGTAATTGAAGTCTAAAAATAGCGTCTGTGGCCAGTCAACGTCCGCTCCGATGGGTATAGAATTATCCAAAAATAACTCAACAACTCTCTTGTCCAACTTCCTCAGGTCGTCATGGTCAGCACTGTTGAATTCATTGAAAATTCCGTGCTCTTTATGAACGTCCAAATACAGAGGGTCAATTCTAAAATACCTAAGGATATTGTCCAGATTGATAGGTTCTTTACTAAAATCATGTTTGTTAATTATCTCTACTCTAATATACCTCTCTAAAAGAATTTTTACGTCTTCAAACTCTTGATTGAGTCTTTCGATCGAACGCGGATAATCATAAACTTTGGGCGCGTCCTTTTTGACAATACTTTTTAATATCTCATAGTAAATGTTTTCGATATCCACCCAGTTTTCAACGGATTCTATTGTTATAATCTTGAAAAGAAAATTATTGAATTTGAAGATTTCTCGCGTATTAAAAGGCCCGCCGGGTGAATTGAGAATTTGTCTTTCCACATTAAAACTACCCCCATTATCCTCAGCATACGCTATCATATTCTTTACAAAGTCTGTGTAAGATTCGGTGGTGGTTTGTCCGTATTGCAAGAAACCGTTGTATGCAGAGTCGATCTCCACAATTCGAGAACAAACTTTATCCTTGTAATTGTCCTTTAAAGATTTCCAGAAGTTATTTATAAAATGTTTGTATGAAGTGGGAAGATCGTGGGCCAAATCAAACCCGTTGCCGACTATAACTAGTTTATTCATGTTGATTTTGAGTTGTTTTCTCTCCGCGCTAGTACGTGACGTTCTTGCTAAACTAGACAATTCTTTATTTTTCGCGATGCGCTTGCGTTGCAAAATCACTAACTTCTGCATCGGGTATCGTCGTAAAGTCGGCGAAATTTACGGAGCGTACGTACTAACAGAGGACGCCCCCGGCTGGCGCGAGCGTCACGCTCGTGCCAAGGTAATTAAATGCTTGAAGTATTATACATGAACTTTTTGCTTTTGAACAGTGACGATTTGGGCTTTGTCATTTCTACATAGTTTTGCGACATTTGCTATGTTCGACGGGTTGCAGATATAAAACGGCACGAGCAAGATGCTCGCGCCAGCGGGGGGATTTCGGAGCACAAAATTGTCTGCCAGCAGTGAAATAGCTACGAAGCACAAAGCTTTAAGTAACCACTGAACCGCCAATTTCTTGTAGCTGCTGTTAGTGGCTGCTCTTCTTTCAGTCGTCAAATTCGATTGCATTTTTTGTTTTTGTCGACCAGTTAGTAATAGCAATTTTTATTTTCTGTTTCTCTTCAGCCGTTAGTGTTTGCTTTGTCGGTAATGACCAATTTGTCAAACTGTTGAAATACAGGATAAGTCCATTCATTCCTAATTCAAACTCAACTTCGGCAATTCTCCCATTGTCAGTAATGTATAAAAATCCACTTCTTCCGTGTGATTTTAGATCCACTCCTTCTTTTGTTAGCAATTCATGAACTTTATCTTTCTCACGTCTGTCAGTCGCCCATTCTTCTTTTAGTTTCTCTGAGATGTGATGTTGAAAATGTGTGTCGTCAAATTTTATAGTTGTCCAGCCAAATGGTGTTTTTGATTTTATATCTTCTGCATTTCGCTTGATTTGTTTTCTACAATAATTTGCTCTGTCTGCTAAGTTCATTTTTTCGGCAGAGTCAGCAAGTCCATGCCAAAAGTCTTCAGAAAAATAGTGTTCTGTTTCGTCAGCAAGTTCAATTAAACTGTCGAGTGCAAGTTCCCATTCTCTGTTCTCTAAAAATTCAACGCAATTAATAAACTGTCTTTGTGTCTTGTAAAAGTCTGGCATATAGTCAACCAAACGTCTTATAGTCTGCTCAGGTGAGAAGTCCGTTTTAGATTGTCTTTTTATGAAGTTGAATAGTTTCACTGTCTGTCTTTTAGAGTTGCCACTAACTCATTTATATCTCTGAGGAATCCATGCTGTAACTCCCAATCTCAGCGTATAGGTAGAAATCAGCTGAAAGCGAAAAGTAGTAATTTTTTCTGTAAATCAACCGGATTGTCTCGCCGGGAAATAATTCTACTAAAATCAAGAATGGATAAGAATTATAGAGAGGCCCGCGCGAAGTGATTGTATAAAAAACAACTTACCTTTCCCCCTTATCCACCCTTATCACCAGCGTATCTTCCAACTCCTCCACAATAACGGTTTGCCCTTGCCGGAAGCCTAATTTCTCCAGCCACTTTCCTTTCAGGCGAATTTCAGGTATCGTCGTCGTGATGCCGTACGCACGGACTTGGTATTTCCTGTGGATCTTGAGTTTTCTAGGGTTGGCCATGGTCGTATAATTGTGGGGCGAAGGTAAGAACGCCATACGACAAAGTTGTCAACTTATTGGCTGACGTAGCGGAGATATGAGCTGGCTAACGCTTAGCAGTTTTCATTTGAGGTTACCGGTATGGAATGTATTTTGGACATCCGTAGCAATCATAATCTACTAGATAGTTTGCATCGGACATGCCACGATACCATCTACGGTATTTTTTATCTCTAAGATCATACACATGTGCCACCAAAAAAGAGGCGGCGAACATCCGCTTACTGAGTTTAAAGTCAAAGACGGCGGTATGGGGCGTGTCTTTTTCATACGTTATATACGTCAGCGACAGGGAAAAAGTGTTGATTGCCCCACTTTCCAACATATCATAAACGGCTTTGTCAATTTCTAAATTACCCGGATAATACGAGGCGGAGAACGTTTTGTCAACCCCGTCAATGGTAATCTTGGGCGAGGAAAAACCATATTGGACCAACTCTTCGTTGACTAAAATTATCAAGTCGAATTTTTGGGCTATCATTTTACCATGAAAAGCCAGGATAAAAAGGAACAGAAGTTTCGTTTTCATGACATTCGTTATAGGGATGGTGCTCGTACCAGGTTTAGCCGTTTTCGTGTAGGAACCTAAAATCCGGGTAACCATGTATGCTCCGCTGACCGAAAGGTAAGAAGAAAATGATTGCCCCAACACACGTAGCGATATGTTGAAGCCTAAAGTCACCCCCACCAATAGACCTACCGTCCCGCGTGAAGGAATCCCAACTCAAAACTCAAAACTCAAAACTCAACACTCCCCACTCAAAACTCCTTCCTCCCAATCTTCTCCCAAACCCCAATCTCCGTCTTCAATTTTTCCACTTCTTTTTCCAACTCGCTAATTCGGTCTAACGCCGTGGTGTCACGCGGTGCGTTTGTGGCAAAGTCGGAGGGGAGCTGTGCGGCGATATCGGCGAAGAAGTTGTGGCGGAGGGCCATACTCAGGTACCATAGGCGATCAGTACTCATGGTTTCGGCGTTTTGCATTTTGGTGATCATCGCGGGTGTAACGCCGAGCACACGTGATAAGGCGCTTTTACGGATCCGGCGTTTCTGGAAGACGCTTTTGATGAGCGTGCCAAGGGATGGGTAGTAGGGTTGTTCGGTCATATCGTTGTGGAGTTTTGTAAAAGTGGATAAAAACTAGTGTTATAAGGGAAGGGCGGCGTGAGGCCAGTCCATAAAAAAGGGAAAGATGGTGTGGTGCGTCACCGTTTTTGAAAATACAATCCCATCATACGGATTGAAATGAAATGGTTTTGATACACGGTAGTACTATTTTTAATCTGGAGCGTTATTATCTTAACCTTAGGTGAAATGATTTTACTCCCAAGGAAAATTATTTTACCTGTAGGTATAAAGATTTTACCTGTTGGTGCAAACTTTTTACCTGAAGGTGTAAATATTTTACCTGTAGCTATAAACTTTTTGCTCAGAGGTAAAAATATTTTACCTGTGGGTTTAACTATTTCTGTCATAGGTGTACTTATTTTACCTCTGGGTATACACTTTTTGCCTGTAGGTTTACACTTTTGATGTGGCGGTTTAATGACAAGCCTTCACGCACGGATAAGGGGTGTTTCAGGTTGGATTTTCTGTGATAGGAACGCATAAAAAAGGGCGCCCCCTAATCGGAGACGCCCAATGGGTTTACACTTCGCCGTCGGCCCGACGCCCTTGTCCGGCGAAACGCACCTTCAACGCATCATACCCCGTTTTTGCGTTCGGAATGCCCGCACCGCTGGCACTTTCAAACAGGCGGTAGCTGGTGAGGGCAGCCGTATAGAGCTCGTCGCCCGTTACCTGGCGGATGTCGTCAACGCGTTGCATCACAGCGGTAAGGGTAGCCTTGATCTGGTCGGCCTGCTCATACAGCGTGAGGTCGGTTTGCATGTTGGCCGCCGATACATAGGCCGGGATCACGCCGGCACCATTCGAGTTGATCTGGTAAATGGCATCTTCGGCAAACACTTTGTTGTCGACGTCGATGCTTTTCATGGCTTTCCGCTGGTCATCGGTCAGCGAAATGGCCGGCAGTTTGGCCAGGATCGTCGCCAGGGCCGTGTTGATGGCGGTGAGGTCAGCGGCTGAAATCGTCGTGTTCAGCCGGTTTTCAGTGAGATTACTCATGACGTTTTATTTTAAAAAAAGGGGGCGCAATGCACGCCCAGTGTTATACAATGGGCGCGAATTTAGCAGGCTGTTACGATGTGGCAACATCCCGTGTCGGACTTTGTCCGAATCCGGTCGTATTATGGGTGAATACGGTAGGTGAGGGGAATGGGGAAGGGCGAATTTAACAATTTGTAAAGGGTGAAGGGGAACTGAGTAACTGAGTAACTGAGTAACTGAGTAACTGAGGAACTGAGGAACTGAGAAACTGAGGAACTGAGGAATTGAGGAATTGAGGAATTGAGGAATTGAGGAATTGAGGAATCGGGTAACGGAGAGACTGAGTGGATGCGTCGTGAAGGACGTCGGAACGAGTGCGAGGTAGCGTGGTGGCCATGGTAGATTTTATCCTAAAAGGTTTGTTAAATCAGGTATTAATTTTATGTTTGCGATCCTAACATTCCAACCTTATGTACAAAAAGAGCATAAGTATCATTACGTTGCTACTCCTGTGTTTGCTGGTCGGTTGCTCAGCTGAGAGTGGCTGTTCAAAAATATCGAATCCGAGGGTGACGGTGGGTTCTTCCGGTGTTACCGTGGAAACCAGGGAATCAGGAGATTTCCGCATTGAGTTTGGGCCTACTGGTTTTACACGTGGCACAGGTTGGAGCCTTTTGGAGGCAGGCAACACTCTATACATCGGGCCCATGGCGCCTTCCACGACTTATGATATTTATATCATGAAAGTTTGTGACCTTGATTCCGAAGGTGATCCGTACGTACTTTCAGAGGTCAAAACGAACGCCAGTAACTGTACGGATACTGTTTCAATGTCCATTTCGCAGGGATCACCCACGGCCTTGTCGCTTGGTTTCTATTACGGTTACTTTGACAATCCGGATCATTTTGAACTGGAATATGGACTGGAGGGTTTTACCCAGGGAACCGGAACGAGCGTCTCAATCGAAGGCTACTCGTCAACTACCATTGGTTTGTCGGACCTTCAGGCGGGCGCCAGGTACGATTTGTATTTCCGGGCCGTATGCTCGGGTCTTGATGGTACGCCCTGGAAAAAGGTACCCTACACGTTGGGTGTAAACTGTCAGGAGCCCATAGATCTCAATTCCATCCTTGTTTCGGGTTCCTGTTCGACCGGCGTCGGTGCAACCCGTATGTTCTCGTGGTCGTATCCCTACAGCAATGTGTATAACTATAGTGTTTCATTGGTCAGCGCTGACAACATAGGCAATCCGGGTGCGGGCCAGATCTTCACCACAAGCGAACAATCTATTTCAATTTCCGGGCTTGATTGCGGTCCAAGTGCCTTTTTTGTGCGGGCTAATCGTTATGGGAATCAGACGGGTAGTGCCTGGGCGGGTCCTTTTTATTTTTAATTGGCGCATGGTGTCGTAGGAAGTGGTTCCGGGGTTGAGGTTTGGCAACTGATATCCAATAACCAACATCCAATAACCAACATCCCAACCCCTACAAGTATTTTCCCCATTGGATCAGTCCAACTCAAAACTCAACACTCAAAACTCAACACAAACAAGTATTTTCCCGAGAGGATCAATCCAACCCAACACCCAACACCCAACACCCAAAACCCAAAACCCAAAACCCAACCCCTACAAGTATTTTCCCGAGTGGATCAATCCAACCCAAAACCCAAAACCCCAAACCCAAAACCCCAAACCCCAACTCCTAACCTACGGAAAACCGTAAAAGTATTCCATTTCAGCCCGTTACATTTGGAGGGTAACACAAAAAACACCCTACCATGGAAAAGTATTATGTCAACAACAACGCCCAGAGCAACGGCGATCACGAAGTGCACCGCGCCAGTTGCCAGTATGTTCCCCTGATTCAGAGCAAAACCGATTTGGGGTATCACGACAACTGCTACACGGCCGTAGCCCAGGCGAAAAAAACGCACTCGCGCGCGAACGGATGTAAAACCTGCAGCCCGGCTTGCCACACGTCGTAGCGGCGCGGCAATCACCAATCTCTTGACGGTTTTCGGCTCTTACACCGCCCTGCGTAGAACTACGTAGGGGCGGTGTGTTAGTCGGAAAAATGGGTCGATGGGCGATGGAAGGGAGGTGGAAGGAGGGGATTGGGTAGATTGTATCCGTAGTGTTAATGACCTTATTGTATATTCACTTACAGACAGCTGAATACTATTCCAGTGCAGTTTGTTTAATATTAATTTCGATGAAATCTATTTACCCCAATGGCAAAAGAAAGCGTGCTATCGTTAGCTGAGAAGCAAAGTATTGTTATTAAGGAATTTATTTTCCACATCATTGTACAGGAAGAAGAAGAGCCTCGATATCTGGACGCCGTAACGATATCGGATGAACAGAAGCAATTTTTTAGAGATAGATTGATTGATGTATCGCAAGGAAACCAATTTATTTTTGCTGACAAGACGACTGGAGCAACTTACAAATTGTGCCAAAAATTACTTGAAAATACGTCACAGAATTTTCTCGAGGTTTCCAAGAGTCTGACTGCGGATTTTAAAAGTCGGCATAGTAAGAATACTTCTGACGGTGTTTTTATAACTGCTCTCGCTGAAATTGACGGGAAAAGAAACTTGATTTTTTTGGTCAAGTTGGATCATAAAAAGGTATATCGATACAAAGTAAAAGATGCAACTGCTCTATTGGAGGAAATCAAAAATACTTTTATCGAAGATAAATCTGCTGTCCAGAAAGTGGCTTTAATTGACGTCACAGACTATTATATCTGGGACGTATTAGCTTATGATAGAGCAAAACCGGGAAGCCTTACAGATTATTTCAAAAACTTCCTTTCGGTTAAACCAAGGGATACACCAAGTAAGTGGACAACGGACGCTATACAGCTTCCAAATCGCTGGGCAAGCGCCAACAGAGACATTTTGGATCCAGAGCAACAGCCGTATCACTATAAGGAACGTGCGATAACGTATTTATCGACATCAAGTATGTTTAGTACGGATGAATATATAGATTTTGTAGTAATTGATGAAGACGAAAATCGCCGAGAGATTCTTAAAGAATCGTTTAGAAGTTATATGATTGAAACTGGTTTACATGGACAAGAATTTCCTCCCAACAAAGGCTCAATTAACAGAAAAACAAAAAGGAACACTGTTAAGACATCTGAAGGTGTAACGCTTCAATGGACAGGCTCGGCAGAAGATGCTAATATCAATATTCCACAAAAATCAGAAGATGGATTATATCATATTGCCATTACGTCGCATAGTATAACCTATATGTGATGCTGAGAGATTTATTTTCTGTTTTTTCGAAATTAAAAGCGCTATCTAAAATTGAGGAGGGATGGTCATATTTAACTTTTTCAGGGACTTGGCAGAATGGCGGTGATTTCGATTTATTCAGTCAAATCGAGAAATTCAGTCAGTCGGAAAATCTTCAGTTCGGCATTACATGGCAGATAGATGGAAATTCGACTAGTTATGAGGAATTCAAAGAAGACTTGGTTAATGGTTCTTTATGGCAGATGAACATTAATAAAACGTCTCGTTTGGAATACAATCGAGCAAATTTTTTCTACGACTTAGTTACATTTAATACTTGGGCTAGGGCGTTAGAACCCTTTGATAAAACAAATCCACTTCTTTCGGCTTACCCAATTAGGATTTACGTCAACAATCTCAAACATAAAATAATCGCAAGTAACTATATTATCTGCGATCCACATCTACAATTGGATTTTGGAGCCGCTAATGGCCTTCCTAGCTTTGATGAGGTTAATTCGTCAATTCATGTCGTAAGCAGAGATAATTTTACCATCGAACCAGCTAAGCTTCTTGTTACCGATGGGGAATGCAACGATTCGACCGCACCATTTTTTGAAATGTCCGCAAAAGCGCTAGGAGCGTGTATTGTTTCGGAATTTGTGAGTCGCGACTCTATCATTCTGAGAGGTGTACGGAGAATTGATCTTGTTTTCTATAAAAACATTACAGCATTAAACATCGACCAGTTACGACAGTTAAAATCTGCTGTTATTTGGATTTATGAGGAACGGACCGACTTAAAGCTGAAGCTGTTTCTGGACCGATTAACGCTGGACATCGATTTAAATCAGGATTATATTTCGGAATTATTACGTCTTAACAGAAGTTGCCTAGAGCAAGCGAAAGAACGATATGCCTTCATAACTTTTGAAAGGAAAGATCAATATCAAAAAGAACTGAGAGAATTACTTAAAGACTTAAAAGGTATATCGGATCTTTACACTAATAAGGTTAGGACATTGCTATCCAATTTGCTACGAGACGTTTTGGCAGGACTATTATTGATAGGAATTACTATTCTGTCTAAAGTCGAAAATGTCATTTCTGTTACGAACAGTCCCGTTATTAATCTTGTTTTTAAGGCTTTTGCCGCATATTTTCTCCTCTCGATTATCTTTCAATCTGTTTTTGATTTTCTTGATATAAGTAAGGCAAAAGACGAGTTTATATATTGGAAGCGCACGTCTCGCGAGTACATTTCAGAATTGGAATTTCGTAAGTATCTCAAAGAAACCGTCGAACGCAGGGAATTGTTCACATATTGTTATTACGGTTTTCTCATAATGACCTATTTAGCTCTTTCGATCATATCATACAAATTCATAGATATTTTAAAGGAAGCTCTTGTCTGATAAGTTTAGAATCCCAAAAGCAAATCTTTTCCCTTTACAATCGAACTTTACTTCCATTATGTCATAGAGTCAAATGCATCCCCTATCAATTGTTTTTGTATGCCTCGCCTTCGCCACCATTGGCTTCATCCTCTACCGGCAACGCCAGAATGTACAAGCCATCCAAACGGTCACGGAGCGGCACCGCGGTACGTCCTCCGAGCGGGAATTGGTGCTGCAACTGCTGCGGATGGGTTTTCGTAACACCGCAATCTTCCATGACCTGTATATCCGGAACCGCAACGGAACCTATACCCAGATCGACCTGGTGCTGGCCACGGACGTAGGCATTCTCGTATTTGAGGTGAAGGAGTATAGCGGCTGGATCTTCGGAACGGGCACGCAACGAAACTGGACGCAGGTAATGGGCTACGGGCGGTATAAGTACCCGTTTTTATAACCCGGTGTTCCAGAACCGAAAGCACGTCTCGGACTTACGAGACCAGCTTCCGCAATTCAGGGATATTCCCTTTTATTCCATCGTAGTTTTTTATGGAAATTGTCAGTTCGTAAAAGTGAAGGAGATACCCTCTGATACGTTTTTGGTCAAATGGCATGAGGTGGCAAACGTCATCAATGGCATTGTCGCAAGTGGTAAATCAGCGCCTTACAAAGACAAATGGGAAGTGGCGCACTTTCTGGCAGCTGCGGCCCGAAATGGCGCCGATCACCAAATCGTACAATAGCACGTGATCAACGTTACACAGTGGCGAAGACAGTTTGGGGCGGGAGGGTGAGGAACTGAATAACTGAGTAACTGAGAAACTGAGTAACTGAGAAACTGAGGATAAGTCGAAAGTCGAAAGAAGTAGCAAGTAGCAAGTAGCGAGAACCAAGAACCAAGAACCAAGAACCAACACCCAACCCTTACAAGTATTTTCCCGAGTGAATCAGTCTAACTCAAAACTCAACACTCAAAACTCAACACATACCGGTATTTCCCCGAGTGGATCAATCCAACCCAAAACCCAAAACCCAACCCAGCGCTAGGTTTTCACTATTTTCCCGCCTTTCACTATGGTCATTTTCCCCATGAAATGGCGGGGATCTTCAAACGGATTTTGCTCCCATAAAATCAAGTTGGCCTTTTTGCCTTGTTCTACCGAGCCCGTTTCATGCTCTATCCCCATTGCTTTTGCGCCATTATAACTTGCTATTCTAACTACCTCTGAAACACTAAAACCATACTTGCTGAGAATAAGGAGCTCTGAGATATTCACTTTGCCACCATTAGGCATGTCGGAACCCAATCGGATTTCAATTCCCTTATCTTGCATCGTTTTTGTGTATTTCATCATAATCGCAAAATTTTCTCTACACCGTTTGAGCTGTTTTGTAGTTAACGTCGTGTCTTTGGGAGTGGTGAAATAGGTCGGCTCAAATTGCTCGTAAATACGGTGAATGGTTGTCGAAAAAGTTCCTTTTTTCCTGGCGAGATTGTTTATAAAAGTCACCATTTCAGGCTTTTTGTTTTCGTCAATAAATCTGAATTGTTCCAGGAAAAATTCCAACATCCTGGCCTCGGTATTCAGTTCGCCAAAATTTGCATTGAATTGTTTATTCAATTTTTCCCAATCTGCATCGGTTGTTATAATGCTGTTCGGAATGGTAGCAATATGCTCGTAATTAGTTAAACCGACATTCAACGTATGTTGCATGGTTAAATACGCTGGGTTGAAATCGCCAATGTGTCCATAAACTTTCATTTTCAGACTGTCTGCGGTTTTGCAACAAACAGAAAATTCAGGCTCTTTCAGGCGGAAGTACAGTTTCAGGTGTTGTAATCCGAGGTTGTGATACGCTATAATTTTTTGTCTTGCTTTTTCGGGAGTTACGACTTCCGTGTGCCCGATATAAGGAACTCTGTTGTCTTTTGAGATCAATGCCCCACCACATACATAGAAGTCTACGTAGTTTGGATCGGGCGTCTTCTGCCATTCTGTTAACGGTGTAAGCCAATTTTCAGGTTGTCCCATGGTCAGGACTGTCGTGGTTCCATGTGGCAAATAGTCGTCCGACAATTTTTTGCGTAGTGAAACCAGGCTGTCTTTCGCTAAAAACGTCGGCGCATTTTCATAGTCTCCAAACACGTCTGTCGGATGAATATGGGTGTCAATAAAGCCAGGGGTAACCAGCTTTCCTTTGGCATCTATCGTTTCTTTGGCAGTGTAGGAATCAGAACGGCTAACTACAGCTTCAATTCGTCCATTTAGGATGAGTATCGTCTGATCGTCTGTTGTCTTTCCCGTTTTTACATCCAGTACCTGTGCATGGGTAATGACCAAATCATAGGTTTTATCTGGTTTGCAAGCCTGTAGTAGTGTTAGCAATAAAAGGCAAAGGGTTAGATACTTTTTCATGAATGGCTGCCGGATGCCCAGATTTCTTATGGTTTTCAATTTCTACTCAATACCCAATTGCCGTCCTTCCTTCAAGGCCTTTTTGTCCATGGCGGAACCCATCACGATTCCGATTCCCATGCCGAAGGGTAAACCAATGCCCAGCAGGCCGATGTTTCCGATACTGACACCAATGGCAGCGCCAATCGGCAGTCCAAATGTTGTCATACCGAGCATCATCCACATATTTCGGTAATGATTCCTGGGTACGAGTTTCAGTTCTTTTTCGATCTTTCTCAGCAACGAGGTTTGTTGTTGTTTGATGAACCGGCACAATTGGTTGCCTTCCAGTGTCGACGCGTTTATTTTGTCAACACTCGCATTTAGGGCACTTATGATGGTTTCAGGCAGTTCTCGTTGGCCCAGTTCGTCAAGCAGTTCTCCAAACTGCGTATACGTTTTGTTCAATTTGGCATCGGAAAAAGGGTGTTCCGGCGTGTTTAATTTGGTGATCTCCATGTGGTGTCTCTTTGACGTAATCGGGTGGTGTAGTTAGCATTCGTTTTCAAATATACGTAAATGGGGCGTGTGGAGTTAGGGTTGAAGGAGAGTAACTGAGTAACTGAGTAACTGAGTAACTGAGTAACTGAGTAACTGAGTAACTGAGGAGCTAATTACTAGCCCACTAACTGCTCAATAGACATCAGAAGAGGCTTTGGAAAGTCAATAAGCTTTGTCGGAGCTATCGGAACTTTTCCAGCGTTTGTAATAGTGAAATTATCGATTGTGAAGGTGACTTTGATGTCCCAATGTCATATATATCCGGAGAAACCATACTGATGATCTTATCGAAAGTGAGATTGGAATCCCTGGAATGAATTTCCAAGGCGTCCGCCCTTGCATCGTAATAATTTGCAATTCGGATATCGTACCGATAGATACGAATTAATAACTGTACTAGGAAAATCAAAATCAAGATAGCGCCAATACGGGTACTTAAAGTGGTGAAAAAGTCGAAGTAGTTATCGTTTTTTTGATCTTTTTCTTTCTTCGTTTCCAGTTTTTCCAGTTGGGATATAGCCTGCTGTAATAGTTCGATATGGCCACCCCCGTATTTTTTGAAATAGTCTGAAGCAGCATCTTCAACTGCATAGCGTACTTCATCACTTTTGGAATCGTTAGTCGTGTATCGCAATTTATAGATCGATTTGGAAGCGTTGTTCAATGAGTCCAACCTCGTTTTGTGCTTTACAAGGAGTTTATCAATAGAGGCTTCCATCGCCTCATATTCAGCATTTCTATTCTTACTGATTTGAGCTGTCAAAAATCCGGCGAAAATAAATATCAGGATGGCCATGAATAATGCCATAACAACTAGATTAAACTTAAGTCGGGCCGATTTTTTTAATTGACTCGATCGATTCCTGTAGCTCTCAATGAGCGTCTTGAAGACTTCTTGGTTTTCAATCTTTTTACTCATTTTAATTGTTTTTAAAATTTGTTCGGACGGGTTTAGGAAGACGTTTGATACACAAAATGCTAACTACGGCAAGAAAAATTAGGTACATAAGGCCGTGTAATGGAATAAGCGTGGCACAGCTTAACCGACAACTATTTCCCAAACCAGATCTCAATATACCCCGGCTTGGCCGACCTATCGGCATACAACTTTGCTTTCAGGTCGGGAATAGACAATTTGAATTTCAGTACCTCGGCAATCTTCGACGCCTGGAGGGCATCCGACTCGTTAAAATAGCGCACTTCTTCACCCGTAGGCCTGCCGACATCGTTGATGTATTTGGCCCCTAAAACCTGAAAGCCCACAGATTGCAGTTCTTGTTGATAGCCCGGCAACAAAGCCTGTTTCGTTTTGCTGCCGCACAGCAGGTAAATCCGTGAATTGGGAATTGTCGGTGCTTCAAACTGCGAGCTGCTCTTGATTTGCGGTATGGAAGAAGGATCATCCTTGAATTTCAGGGCATACCGTGCAACGCCCTCTTTTACCTCGTCGTCTTTCAAGAGATTCGTTTCGATGATGAGATTAAGCGACTCCAGTCGTTCCTGTGGCGAATTCGACTCGAGCGCTTTCATCACCAGATCGGAATTGAATTTTCGCTCGGCCAGTTCTATCTGTGACTGTCCCGACACAAAGGTGCCTCCGATGGCGCCAATCGCCGTGAAGAAGCCGGCAATCAGGGTTGTTTTTAGCCCATCCGTCATGGTTTCGCGTTTTTAAAATTAGTAGTAAGGTTAGGTAAGTTCAGGTAACCTGAGGATGCGTCCATAATCCAACTGCCTGATGATTATGGAAGTGTCTGATGCTAAGGTAATAAGAAAAAGCGTTGATAGAGCGCGTAGTAACTGAGTAACTGAGTAACTGAGTAACTGAGTAACTGAGTAACTGAGGAATTGAGTAACTGAGTAACTGAGGAACTGAGCAACTGAGGAACTGAGCAACTGAGTAACTGAGTAACTGAGTAACTGAGGAATTGAGGAATTGGAGGAACAGAGGAACTGAGGAATTGAGATAGGGAGGATCGGCGCATTGCGTCTTCCCAAATGGTGATACGCACGCCGGCGGTTACGACCATCATCAACTACTACCAGAAACGCGGCATTTCGTATCGCGTTCGCCTTTGGACGGAAGAGGAAAGAGGAAAAACGTCTAATAACCAACCACTCACACTACTAGAGTTCATAGTTCATAGTTCATAGTTGATAGTTGATAGTTGCGGGTGAAAATAAACGCTAGTCTAAAAACGTCAAATAAACCCCACCCCGTCCCAACCACAAGGCACATCTTAACTCAAAAGTTATTGGTTCATAGTTCATAGTTCATAGTTCATAGTTCATGGTTCATGGTTCATGGTTGATAGTTGCGGGTGAAAATAAACGCTATTCTAAAAGCGTCAAATAAACCCCGCTCGTCCCGATTAAAGGCCCCGTTTCCCTACAAAAGTCAAACCGATAGTTGTATTTTCTCGCGTGAACTCCTCTAACCCAAAACCCAAAACCCAAAACTCAAACCCCACCCCGTCCCAACCACAAGGCACATCTTAACTCAAAAGTTATTGGTTCATAGTTCATAGTTCATGGTTGATAGTTGCGGGTGAAAATAAACGCTATTCTAAAAACGTCAAATAAACCCCGCTCGTCCCGATTAAAGGGCCCGTTTCCCTACCAAAGTCAAACCGATAGTTGTATTTTCTCGCGTGAACTCCTCTAACCCAAAACCCAAAACCCAAAACTCAAACCCCACCCCGTCCCAACCACAAGGCACATCTTAACTCAAAAGTTATTGGTTCATAGTTCATAGTTCATGGTTGATAGTTGCGGGTGAAAATAAACGCTATTCTAAAAACGTCAAATAAACCCCGCTCGTCCCGATTAAAGGGCCCGTTTCCCTACCAAAGTCAAACCGATAGTTGTATTTTCTCGCGTGAACTCCTCTAACCCAAAACCCAAAACCCAAAACTCAAAACCCGCCCCGTCCCGATTAAAAGGCACATCTTAACTCAAAAGTTATTGGTTCATAGTTCATAGTTCATGGTTCATGGTTGATAGTTGCGGGTGAAAATAAACGCTATTCTAAAAACGTCAAATAAACCCCGCTCGTCCCGATTAAAGGGCCCGTTTCCCTACAAAAGTCAAACCGATAGTTGTATTTTCTCGCGTGAACTCCTCTAACCCAAAACCCAAAACCCAAACCCTACAAGTATTTTCCCGAGAGGATCAACCCAACCCAAAACCCAAAACCCAAACCCCAAAACCCTCCTTGTTTATTGCAAGAATAGCCCTATGTTTGCGATTCCAAAAATCAAATATTATGTTACGAAAGTTAGGGGGCGGTGCCCTTATCGCGCTGGTCTGGTTCCTCGGTGGTTGCTCGGGCGACGACGGAGGCGGCTGCGGAAAAATCAAGAGTGCAACCTTTTTTGCGCGGCCAACCGCTATCGACCTTAGTTTTGAAACGACCGCCGATGCGAACAGCTATCGCATTGAATATGGGCCGACGGGTTTTACGCCGGGCAGCGGACAATCGATGACCACGTCGACGAGCTATGTGACCGTATCCGGACTCACACCGTCTACTACCTACGATGTGTACGTAACCAGTATCTGCAGTGCTGAAAGCACCAGCAAGCCGTATGAGCTCTCCAGCATCACCACCAACCCGAGTGAGTGCACCGGCACCGCATCGGTAAGTGTGACCCAGTATTCGACGACCACTGCCAGTCTGTATTTTTCGTACACCAATTCACAACCGAATCATTACGAACTCGAGTACGGCCTGCAAGGCTTCACCCGCGGCACCGGCACACGGCTTTCTACCACGGGTTCCGATTACACCATTGACCTTTCTAACCTGCAAACCAGTACCGCCTATGATTTCTATATCCGGGCGGTCTGTTATGATACCGATGGCACGCCGTGGACGAAAGTGCCGTACACGACAGTAGCGTCTTGTCCGCAGCCCACCAACCTCAATTCATACAACATTTCCGGTGCGTGTAATTCCGGCAATGGAGAAACCCGTGGGTTTACCTGGTCGTATGAGTTCGGGCAGCCCACGAGCTACACGATTTCGGTCGTGAGTGCGTCAGGTGTGAATAATCCGGCCGGAGGCACTACCTTCACGACATCGAACCCGAGCATCGCGCTTTCAGGCATGTATTGCAACTGGGACGCCTTCTTCGTGCGTGCCAACTGCGGTAACGGCGAGAGCAGTGCGTGGGCGGGGCCGTTTTATTTCTGATACTACTTTACTGTATAAAGGACGCATCCGGGAGGGTGCGTTTTTTTTGTAATTGAGTCCCTGAGTCCCTGAGTCCCTGAGTTCCTGAGCGCTTGAGGAATTGGGTAACGGTGGAATGGAGGAAGAATATGTTCCGGTTTTCTTACTACTTTAGTCGCCGGAGATCTTCGACTGTTTAATCCGTTATGACCTGTCATTTTAACCGCAGGTCAATATCCAGAACGATGCGCTATAAAATCCTAACGGTAGTACTTCTATTTCAGGTCCTATCTGCGTTTGGCCAGAACTATAAAGAAATCTATTTCCCGGGTGTAGACGATATCGAAACCCTGGTCATCCGTTTTTGGCTTGAAAAGGGAGGGAAAATGACTGACATCACCCGCGTCGCCGAAAGGACGACTTTTGACAACGAAAAAATGATCGATGGATTCATCTCGCTGTTGGAACGCAATGTGTTTGAAGGATATAAGGGGGAACGTATCAAACTGCAGTTCACTCTTAAACTGATCAATCCCAAGTATGAAAACAGCACGCTCCCGGAAGAACAGTGCAAAGAGTTGGGATTTCTGAAAGAAGGAAGGTTCATTTATAAAGACCCGGACTTTGCCGGCATCATAGTAGAACGAACAGGCGACGACCAAATAGAGACGGGGCCGGGCCAACGTATAACCAGTAAGGTAAAGTGGATCTCAGACTGTGAATTCGAACTTATCAATCCGGGGTCTGATACGACGGGGATGAGAAGTGACGCGGTTATACACGTAAAGGTCATTGGCGTGCTCGATAACCAAACCGTTGTATACCGATCAACCTGGCATAACGAGGTTTTCACCGGAATAATGCAAAAGATATAGGGCGGACGACGACCGCGTACACGCATACTGAATAGTTCGATGAGATATTACCTCTTATTTTTCCTGCTGCTCCAGACGCTCATCGGCTGTCAAAAGCCCAATGAGGATTTCTACGTAATTGACGACGCCGCTCCCTCCACCGATTTTTACGGTCCGGTGAATTTTGTGTTACTCGATTCAACCGCCATTTTCGTACACCAAAAAAGAGGCGACTACTTCTGCGGAACCTTTCTCGATTTCTCAAAACCACCCCGATTGAACCTGGTGCCGCGCGACCTGGTCGAAATCCCCATCGATGCATTACCGGATGCGCTTCGGAAGATACCCGACTCACTATACGGCCCCAAAACCACCATTAGCATCGCGTCTTCCCAAAAGGTGATACGCACGCCAGCGGTTAAGACCATCATCGACTACTACCAGAAACGCGGCATTTCGTATCACGTTCGCCTTTGGACGGAAGAAGAAGCGTATGCCTCCCGCGCGAAAAAAGACCGAACAGCATACGATCCAAGGAAGCAGGTTTTTAAGGACGGCTTTGCGGATGATGAGTTGAGGAAGTGAAGGGGAGAGAGGAGAGAGGAAAGAGGAGAGAGGAAAGAGGAAAAACGTCTAACAACCAACCACTCACACTACTAGAGTTCATGGTTCATGGTTCATGGTTCATAGTTCATAGTTCATTGTTCATTGTTCATCTCAGCCAATCCCCAAAACCCAAAACGCCCGCCCTGCGCCGATTAAAGGTTACGTTTCCCTTCAAAAGTCAAATAGTTGTATTTTCTCGCGTGAACCCTCTAACCCAAAACCCAAAACCCAAAATCCAAAACGCCCGCCCTGCGCCGATTAAAGGCTACGTTTCCCTTCAAAAGTCAAACGATAGTTGTATTTTCTCGCGTGAACCCTCTAACCCAAAACCCAAAACCCAAAACCCAAAACGCCCGCCCTGCGCCGATTAAAGGCTACGTTTCCCTTCAAAAGTCAAACGATAGTTGTATTTTCTCGCGTGAACCCTCTAACTCAAAACCCAAAACCCAAAACCCACCGACCCATCATCACATTTCAGTATCAAATCGAAAAATTCACCGTTTTTCCGTATGTTTATCTCCTAAACCAACTATCCAACCATGAATGCTGTACAACCGTATTCGCTCTTTTCCGAATTCGATATCAATCTTTTCAAAGCCGGTAAGCATTTCCGGCTATATGAAAAACTGGGCGCACACCTCACCGAAGTCGACGGTGTAAAAGGGGTGTATTTTGCCGTCTGGGCCCCCGCCGCCCGCTCGGTATCGGTAATTGGCGACTTCAATTACTGGGTGCAGGGACAACATCCGTTGATGGTGCGCTGGGACAGTTCCGGAATTTGGGAAGGCTTTATTCCCGGTGTAGAAAAAGGAACACGATACAAGTATAAGATACAATCCAACAGCGGGGCCATAACCGAAAAAGCCGACCCGTTCGCCTTGTTCTGCGAGCACCCGCCGCAAACGGCTTCGGTGGTGTGGGACCTCGATTATAAGTGGAAAGACAAATCGTGGATGACGTCGCGGAAAGACAAGAACGGACTCGACAAGCCGTATTCCGTATATGAAGTCCATTTGGGCTCGTGGCGCCGCAACGCCGAAGGGAAATTCCTGACGTATCTTGAAATGGCCGACCAATTGGTCGACTATGTAAAAGAAACCGGCTTCACGCACGTCGAGTTCATGCCGGTCATGGAATATCCGTACGATCCGTCATGGGGGTATCAATTAGTGGGATATTACGCACCGACCTCCCGCTTCGGCAAACCGCAGGATTTCATGGTGCTGGTCGATAAGTTGCACCAGGCAGGTATCGGGGTCATCCTAGACTGGGTACCGTCGCATTTTCCGGAAGACGCACACGGACTCGGGTTTTTCGACGGGTCGCATCTCTATGAACATCCCGACCGGCGCAAGGGCTATCATCCCGACTGGAAAAGCCTCGTATTCAACTACGGGCGCAATGAGGTACGTGCCTTCCTGATTTCCAATGCCATCTTCTGGCTTGATCGGTACCATGCCGACGGACTCCGTGTGGATGCCGTAGCTTCGATGCTCTATCTCGATTATTCGCGAAACGACGGAGAATGGGAACCCAATATGTTCGGAGGCCGCGAAAACCTCGAAACGATCAGCTTCCTCAAAGACTTCAACGAAGCGGTCTACACCATGTTTGATGGCGTACAGACGATTGCCGAAGAGAGTACGTCTTTCCCGATGGTATCGCGTCCGACTTCTGCCGGAGGCCTTGGTTTTGGCATGAAGTGGATGATGGGATGGATGCACGATACCCTCCAGTATTTCAAACGCGAGACGATTTACCGCAAATACCACCAGAACGACCTGACGTTTTCGATGACCTATGCGTTTTCCGAGAATTTCATGTTGCCTTTGTCACATGATGAAGTGGTGTATGGAAAACGCTCGATACTGGGCCGCATGCCGGGCGACGAATGGCAGCGCTTCGCGAATCTTCGTCTTCTCTATGGCTATATGTTCACCCACCCGGGTGCCAAGTTGCTGTTCATGGGCGACGAGTTCGGACAATCGGCCGAATGGAAATTCGACGGGTCGCTTGACTGGCACCTGCTGCAGTTTGGCTACCACGAAGGCATCCGGAAGACCATTGCCGCACTCAATAAATTATACACCTCACATCCGGCCTTATACGAGAAACAGTTCAGCCCTGACGGCTTCGAATGGATTTCTTATTCCGATCACCAGAATGCCGTGCTGAGTTACATCCGCAAAGGCGAAAACCCGAAACAGGACGTCGTGGTGGTCTGCAACTTCACGCCGGTCGTGCGCACCGATTACCGCATCGGTCTGCCCGCAAAAGGCAAGCTCACCGAAGTATTCAACAGCGATCATGCCGATTTCGGAGGCAGTGGCGTGCTGAACGGAAAATCGATCAAGATTGACAAAGAACCATGGAACGGGCGTGAGTTTTCCGCTTCGATCACCTTACCGCCATTAGGGGTAGTGGTGTTTACCTTGTAAAATGAGGAGAGAACAATCAGTAGGTTAACTGGTAGAAATAAAAAAGGCCCCATTCGTTGGGGCCTTTTACATTTTTAATCACCTGCCTGGTATTGCTTCATTTCTTCCAGCGGGGCGATAGCGCCGTAATCTTTCCAGATAGTAGGGTCGTATCGTCGGAGTATGTCATACTTGAACTCCGCTTCTTTCAGTTCCTCGAATTCCCCGTCCGTGGCCGAGCTGCGCGACAGGTTGAGGTATTCGGTTTTCTCTGACTGGTTTCCTTCAATCTTGAATTCAAAGGCTACGACATCGCGCTCGCTGCGGTCTTTTGTGATTTCGATGAGTTTGAGCGGGCGGTGTACGTAGAAGTAGCTTCCCGATTCACGCGCGCCATATTGCAGGTAATAACCTTGTCCGTCAGGGTCTTTCCTGAAAATCGCCGTTCCTTTTGCGACGTTTTCCGCGAACTTGATGCCGAGTAGGAGTTTGAGGTTAATGCCTTCGAGTTTTTCGCCTTCCTCTAATTGATAATCCATACGCACAATCGCAAAATCCGATTGGGAGATGTAGAGTTTCCCCAGGAATTTGGCTTTTCGGCTATCGGGCGTGAAGCTGATGACATACACCCAGTCCGTTTCATCGGAATAAACTGCGCCTTCATACTTATACTCATACCGATCAGGCATATTGATGAAGTCGAGGGTTTTGTTGTTCAACGGACTGAGGCCGCCCAACACTTCCTGCACTTTATACTTTGAGGCATTTAGTTCTTTAAGCGGGTTCTTCTTTTTTTCTTTTTTGTCGGTCAGGTCGATGGTATCTTTTGAACCGAACCAGCCGCTTTTCATACGGTAGTATTTAGTGGTATCGATATGCTTCAGCAGCGTTTTCATAGCCGTCTGCTGCAACTGGTCCAAATCGGTGGAACGGTTTTCGTTTTTGATTTTCACCGCCTTGAACATACGCAATTTGGCCTCCGGATAGGTGTTACCGTTCTTACCCGTTCGCAGCGCCAGCACATAATCAAACAGCCGGTCGGCGTATTCTTTCGGTGGCTGTGTTTTGAGCGATCGGCCTAAAGCTCCGATTTCCTGGTTGACCTGCTCGAGGTTCTTTTTGGTGAAACCGGTTGATTTCGTGATCTCTACCTCCAGCTGTTGGGGGCGGAAAAGGCTCGACGTCCGCATGAACACCCGGTTCTTGATGGGTTTCGACAAGCGGCTGTAATTCGTGGACAAATTCTGGCGCACCGCTGCCATAATCGCATTGGCATCGGGTTTGGTGACTTTCACGTCCTGTAGTTCGAATACGCCTACTTCCATTTTGACTACCGGGTCTTTCCCCGACAATTCCGACACGCGCACCTGTTTCGGTGTGTAGCCAAGGAAACTCACCGTTAATACGGTATCGTCAGACGTATTGGCCGGAATGGTGAAAATACCGTCATCGTTGGAAATCAAATGCTCACCCTGGTTGTAGGTGATGGTCGCATACGGAATGCTTTCGCCGGATTTCGAGTCGACAATCCGGGCATTGGTTTGGGCCAGCGCCGGCAAGGCAAAAAGGGCCAGAAAATAGGAGAGGAGCTTTCGAATCATAAGGTTAGGATTTGATTTAGGGACGTCTGACGGCTAAATATACGGAATTTGTAAGTCGGCATCCCGGCAGTAGACGACACAAACCGGTAAAACGTTGCACGGCGGCCGTATTTTTTTTGCAATATGTTTTTTATGTATTGATTATCAGTCGAATAGTCTACAGTTTTTTTTAAAAGGAGGAATGGTTTTGGATGGTGTCGCCGCATTCCCACCGACAGGTATTTCCTACGTGAGTGTTGCTATAATCGACTGGTATTCCTGCTTTTCCCCAAACTCAATCGTTATCGTTGATAACTCCTATAGACCGTTCGGTCGGAATCGTCCCCATCTTTGTATTTTTGGTTTTTTTGCACAAAACAAGCGCATGATCACCAATACTGAACTAGAGTTTAAGGGCGACCAATATCCCAGCGGGATCGCGTCGGTGGTCCATGAAGGAGATTCGATTTTTTTCCATTCCGATAATAACGTCATCCTCAAGGTAACGGTACTGCGTGACAGTCTGTTGCGCTTCCGGTATACGGCGAAGGGCTATTTCAGCAAGGATTTTTCCTATGCTATCGATCCCAACCAATCGCACGGATATAATTTCCTCGAAGTCAAAGAATACAAGGAATACTGGCAAATCCAGACAAGTAAAGTGCTCTGTCGCGTTCGCAAGAACGACATGCGGGTCGGCCTTTACGATATCGAAGGCCACCTGATCCTCGAAGACGAAAAAGGCTTTCACTGGGAAGAGAGTTACCACTTTGGCGGCAACATCGTCAAGATGAGCAAGCAGTCGCGCGAAGGTGAGAGCTTCTACGGAATGGGTGACAAAGCGTCACACTCCAACCTCAAAGGCAAGCGCGTGGAGAACTGGGCAACCGACCAATACGCCTTCCACCGTGACCAGGAACCTTTATATAAGGTCGTGCCGTTTTACATCGGCCTCCACCACAAGATTTCCTATGGTATCTTCTTCGACAACACCTTCCGCACCGGTTTCGATTTCTGTTGCGAGCGGCGGAATGTGACCAGCTTCTGGGCCGAAGGAGGCGAAATGAACTATTACTTCTTCTACGGTCCGCAAATGTCGGATGTCGTGACGTCTTACACCCAACTCACCGGCGTTCCTGAAATGCCGCCAATGTGGGCCCTGGGCTACCACCAGTGCAAGTGGAGCTATTATCCGGAAAGTAAAGTGCGCGAAGTGGCCGAAAAGTTCCGGGAACTCAGTATCCCGTGCGATGCCATCTACCTCGATATCGACTACATGGAAGGCTTCCGCTGTTTCACCTGGAACAAAGAATACTTCCCCGATCCGAAGAAAATGGTTGCCGAGTTGGCAGAAGACGGTTTCAAGACCATCGTCATCATCGACCCGGGCATCAAGATCGACAACGACTATTGGGTCTACCAGGAAGCGCTGGCCAACGACTATTTCTGTAAACGTGCCGACGGACCGTATATGAAAGGAAAAGTATGGCCGGGCGAATGCAACTTCCCCGATTATACCAACCCGGCCGTACGTGAGTGGTGGGCCGGACTTTTCAAGGAACTTATTGCCGATATCGGTGTGAAAGGCGTGTGGAACGACATGAACGAACCTGCCGTTATGGAGGTTCCGGGTAAGACGTTCCCGATGGACGTCCGCCACGACTTCGACGGCAACCCATGCAGCCATCGCAAGGCACACAATATATATGGTACGCAAATGGCCCGCGCCACCTATGAAGGGGTGAAGCGCTTTGCCTATCCGAAGCGTCCGTTCATCATCACCCGCTCGGCCTATTCGGGCGCACAGCGGTTTACCTCTTCCTGGACGGGCGATAACGTCGCCTCATGGGAACACCTCTGGATTGCCAACATCCAGATGCAACGGATGTCGATTTCAGGGATGGGCTTCACCGGCTCTGACATCGGTGGATTCGCCGAGCAGCCATCCGGCGAACTCTATGCCCGTTGGATCCAGTTGGGCGTATTCCATCCGTTCTGCCGTACGCACTCCTCAGGTGATCATGGCGACCAGGAACCGTGGTCATTCGACCAGGAGGTCATCGACATCACCCGTAAATTCGTTTCCCTTCGCTACCAACTCCTGCCGTATCTCTATACCATGTTCTGGGAATACATCCAGGACGGTGTGCCGATGCTCAAGCCGTTGTTCTATTTCGACCAGGAAGACGCACAGACGCACTACCGAACTGACGAATTCCTCTTCGGGAACCACATCCTCGTATGTCCGATACTCGAACCGAATGCACAGGGCCGCCGGATGTACCTGCCGAAAGGGAACTGGTACAACTACTGGACGGGCGAGCTTACACCGGGCAAACGCGAACTGTGGGTCCGCACGGCCTATGACGAAATACCACTCTTCATCAAAGAAGGGGCGATCATCCCGAAATATCCGGTGCAGCAGTATGTAGATGAAGTGGAACTGAATGAGATTACCCTTGACGTCTACTACAAACTCGGCAAGGAAAAATCGTATCTATACGAAGATTCCCACGACGGCTACGACTACAACAAAGGACGTTACAGCGTTTCGACCTTCAGCCTGAATGGCCGCGAGAACCAATTGATTTTCCAGCAGCATAAGGAAGGGAAGTTCGAATTGCCGTATAGCAAATTCCGGATCCACCTCCACGGGTTGCCGTTTGAAATCCACTCCATCTATATCGACAACGAACGTGCGACCAACGCCCTGGCAGAAGACGGGACACTGTTGGTCGATAAAGACTTCACGGAAGTACACATTACCGGCAAGGATTTGTCGAAATAAGGAGATATTGAACGTAAAAGGAACCGGGTGAACGCCCGGGTTTTTTATGTTTCCCCGATGGATCCGGTCGCGGGGGAATCGTATAAAACCCACGAATTTTTAAACGAAATGACATCGTTCTGTAAGAAAAGGTCGGGATATTATCCTAATTTTACCCTGTCGTAAAACCCTCCCATTTATGAAACGAATCCTGGTTTGCTTTGGAACCCTTGTTTTGGCCGCCATAATTTACTCCTGCGCGACCAACCCTTTTACAGGAAAGAAATACGCGAATATTGTGAGCAACAGCGAGTTGTTTCCGCTTTCGTTCTCGCAATACGGAGAATTCCTGAAAGAAAATAAAGTCATTAGTGCAACACCGGCCGCCCGACAGGTCGAATCGGTGGGGCTGAAAATCAAGGGGGCCGCGGAACGTTACCTGACCTCGATCGGCCAAAAAGACTACCTGAACGGGTATGCCTGGGAATATAAATTGGTCGAAGATAAAGCGGTTAACGCCTGGTGTATGCCCGGAGGCAAGATTGTCGTATACAGCGGCATATTGCCCATTACGAAGGATGATGCCGGACTCGCCACGGTGATGGGACACGAAGTCGCACACGCACTCTCGAACCACGGGGCGCAACGGATGACCGCCGCACAGGGCCAACAACTCGGTGCCGCCGCACTTTCCATCGCCACCGCAGGTAAGGCTCCGGAAACCCAACAGCTGTTCATGACGGCATACGGACTCACCTCTGAGGTAGGCATTATGCTCCCCTTCAGTCGCAGCCACGAAAGCGAAGCCGACGAAATCGGTCTGACCCTCATGGCCATCGCCGGTTACAATCCCGATAAAGCCATAGAATTCTGGCAACGGATGTCGGTCCAGGGCAAAGGCGGCCCGCCGGAATTCCTCAGCACCCACCCGTCAGACGCGACCCGTATCGCCAACCTGAAGAAAATGGTGCCGAAGGCGAAAGCTACAGCGGCGAAGTTTGGGGTCGTTTTTTAGTAGTTCGGGAGTTGGGGAGATCGGAAGATCGGGAGAAATGTAGTAAGCAACTCCCACAGCAACAGCGACTGCCCACTGAATGGGATCCCTCCTGCGTCGGGATGACAGATGGTGCGTGGCAATGAAGCTACGTGCTTGCGTGGAAGATAACTGCCTACTGAGACTGCCCACTGCCCACTACAGAGACTGCGACTGCTCACTGAATGGGATCCCTCCTGCGTCGGGATGACAGATGGTGCGTGGCAATGAAGCTACGTGCTCGCGTGGAAGATAACTGCCTACTGAGACTGCCCACTGCCCACTACTGAGACTGCGACTGGCTACTGCCCACTGCCTACTGAAAACTATTTTCCCTACCTTCACGCCAAAAATCACGTATGGCGCATCTTCCGAAAGGGGATAAGAAACTCCTAAACGCCTGGGCCTTCTACGACTGGGCGAATTCTGTGTACCCGCTGACGATTTCCTCTGCGGTGTTTCCTGTGTTTTATACCTTGTTGTATTCCATCCGCGGAGAAGGCGACTACATCACCGTCTTTGGCATGGAAATGAAGAACTCGGCGCTTATCAGTTTTACCAGCGCGGCCGCCTTCCTCGTCATTTCCTTTATGTCACCCCTACTGTCGGGCGTGGCGGATTATGTAGGAAACAAAAAAGCCTTCATGCGCTTCTTCTGTTACCTCGGGGCGCTATCGTGCATCGGTCTCTATTGGTTCGACCTCAACATGATCTATCCGGGGCTACTCTGCTACTTCATGGGCCTCATCGGGTTCTGGGGCAGTCTGGTGTTTTATAACTCGTATCTTCCCGATATTGCCTTTCCTGAGCAACAGGACGCCATCAGTGCAAAGGGTTATTCCCTCGGGTATATTGGAAGTGTGCTGCTCCTGATCGTCAACCTCGCGCTTATCCTGATGGCCGACGGAGAAGCCGAAGCCGAGCAGGCCATGCGCCTTAGTTTTGTGATGGTGGGTGTTTGGTGGATCGGTTTCAGCCAATATACCTATCGCTACCTGCCCAAAGGGGCCGGAGCCGGACACAAAGTAAACGGCGCCGTGCTCTTAAACGGTTTCCGTGAACTGCAAAAAGTAGGGAAGGCGCTGTCAGGCAACATACGCCTTCGCCGTTTTCTGGGTGGGTTCTTCGTGTATAGTATGGCCGTGCAGACCGTCATGTTGGCCGCGACCTATTTCGGCGCACAGGAAATCGAGTGGAAAAAATACGGGGCTGATCCGAGTATGGGTCTCATTGTGTGTATCCTCGTCATCCAACTGGTGGCGGTGTTGGGTGCCTACATGACCTCAAAAGCGTCGGCGCGCTTCGGGAACATTCCCGTATTAGTCGTCATCAACGCCTTTTGGATGTGTTTGTGTGCCACGATGTATTTCGTCACCACACCCAACCAATTCTACATCATGGCCGCGTTGGTCGGTATCGTCATGGGCGGCGTGCAGTCGCTGTCGCGTTCGACCTATTCGAAATTCCTGCCCGAAACCGATGACACCGCTTCCTATTTTAGTTTCTACGACGTAGCCGAGAAAATCGGCATCGTACTGGGTATGTCGGTTTACGGCGTGATTGACCAGTATACGGGCAGCCCGAGGTTCGCGACGGTCTTCCTCGCCAGCTTTTTCCTGATCGGCTTACTTTTATTACTGCGAATTCCGGCCCAAACTTCCTCAAAACAGTAAATTCTGTATATTTGGCACTTCACAAACCAGACTCTATGAAAAATATGAAATGGTTCCCGTTGGTATTCGTCCTTTTCAGTTCGCTGTTCCTGGTGTCCTGCGAGGGCGAAATTGAACCGATCGGGTCACAAACGACCGATCCTACCGGACCTATTGATCCTACTAATCCGACCGGCGGCGTATTCAAAGTCGATTACAATGGGGCCACCCGCACCGCCACCTCTACGGTCGTATATCTTTCGGGGGGCAATATCAATATTTCGGCCCTGATGCCCGGAGGCGCGGGCTTTTCCTTCGTATTCGACGGGAACGCGACAGGTTCGTATGACCTCGATGATGAAAACAACTGGATTGTCTTCGGCACCTCTTTAGCCTTTTACAGCTCATCCAACTTCACTACGGGCCTTTCCTCAGGAAATTTTACCGTCACCGAAATAGACGAGACGAACAAAACCATATCGGGTACATTCCACTTCGTGGGCTATGGAGAGGATGAAACTGACATCATCGAATTCACCAACGGTTCGTTCACCGACCTGCCGTATGTCACAGAGAATCCAACCGGCGACGTGGTGACCGCGACGATCAACGGACAGCCGTATGAAGGCGTCGACACTACCACGGCCTTGGCCAGCGCGGGCGGCGGGCCCGAATATGCTATTATCAATTCCGAGTCGGTCGACAGCACCGTCCTGAACATACAAATCAAGACGAGTTTGGTTCCCGGCACCTATGCCTTGGGAATGCCAGATGCTGTTATCAGCTATAATACCGTCAATGATGGCTTTCCAGAGGATGCTACGGGGTCTATCACCATTACGAGTATCAGCGCCAACCATGTATCGGGTACGTTTACCGCTACCGTCAGTATAGATGGTACCGATTATCAGATCACCAACGGGGTCTTCGATTTTAGTTTCTGATCTTCCCAACGATTAAAGAACCCGGGATAACCTCCCGGGCTTTTTTTTGGCACAATCCTTGACCAAAGGGAGCGGCCGCACGCTGAAAACATTCGATTTTTCGTTGATTATCAGCACGCTATTTCCTATGAAGGCGATTAGTCGTATCTTCATAGGAGATTCAACCTGACAAAATGACGTTACTACCATTATGCCGAACCAGAAAATCATGACCTTTGACAGCCTTTCCTTCCAGGAGTTCGATCACGAAGCGGACCTGATTCCGTTGATGACCCCGGAAGACGAAGAGGAAATGGATAAGGAGAAACTGCCCCAGTCATTACCCATCCTGCCGCTCCGCAATACCGTCCTGTTCCCCGGCGTGGTCATTCCGATCACCGCGGGGCGCGATAAATCCATCCGCCTGATTAACGACGCCAATGCCGGCGACAAGACCATCGGGGTGGTGTCGCAAATCAACGAGGAAGACGAAGACCCAACGCCGAACGACATCAATAAAATCGGCACCGTTGCCAGCATCCTCCGCATCCTCCGCATGCCCGACGGCAACGTGACCGTCATACTGCAGGGTAAAAAACGCTTCGAAATCGATGAGGTCATCACCGAAGTGCCCTATATGCGCGCTACGGTGAAGGAAGTACCGGAAACGCGTCCGGCGAATGGCGACAAGGAATTCACCGCCATCATCGATTCCATCAAAGACCTCGCGACGCAGATCATACAGGAGAGCCCGAACATCCCGACGGAAGCGACCTTCGCCATTAAGAACATCGAGAGCCAGCCGTTCCTGGTGAACTTCGTGTCGTCGAACATGAACCTGGCCGTCAAGGAAAAGCAGGACCTGCTTCGCATGAGCGACCTGAAAGAACGGGCCCTCGCCACCCTCCGTTTCCTCAATATCGAATTGCAAAAACTCGAGTTGAAGAACGACATCCAGTCGAAAGTACGTTTTGACCTCGATCAGCAGCAGCGCGAGTATTTCCTCCACCAGCAGATGAAAACCATCCAGGAAGAACTGGGCGGCGTGTCGCACGAAGAGGAAATCGAAGACATGCAGCAGAAAGCGCGGTCGATGAACTGGGACGAGAAAACCCGCAAGCATTTCGAGAAAGAACTCGGGAAAATGCGCCGGATGAACCCGCAATCGCCTGACTTCGGCATCCAGCGGAATTACCTCGAATTGTTCCTGGAACTGCCGTGGAATGTATACTCAACCGACAACCTTGACCTCAAACGCGCCCAGAAAATACTGGATGAAGACCACACCGGACTCGAAGACGTCAAAAAACGCGTCATCGAACACCTCGCCGTATTGAAGCTACGGAAAGATATGAAGTCGCCGATTCTGTGCCTCACCGGACCTCCGGGCGTCGGGAAGACCTCGATCGGGAAATCGATCGCCAAAGCCCTCGGACGGGAGTATGTGCGGATGTCACTGGGTGGACTCCGGGACGAAGCCGAGATCCGTGGTCACCGGAAAACCTATATCGGCGCGTTGCCAGGCCGTATCCTGCAGAACCTGCGCCGGGCCGGCACGTCGAACCCTGTCTTCGTGCTGGATGAGATCGACAAACTGTCGAGTAGCCACAACGGCGATCCTTCGTCAGCGCTGCTGGAAGTACTCGATCCTGAGCAGAACGCGGAGTTCTACGACAACTTCCTCGAAATGGGCTTCGACCTGTCAAAAGTCATGTTCATTGCCACTTCAAACACGATGAGCAGCATCCAACCGGCCCTTCGCGACCGTATGGAAGTCATCCGGATGTCGGGTTACACACTCGAAGAAAAAGTCGACATCGCACGTGAACATTTGCTGCCCAAGCAATTGGAGCAACATGGGTTGGGTCCGAAAGACCTCGTGATCGGTAAGAAACAAATGGAACGCATCGTCGAAGGCTACACACGCGAATCGGGTGTGCGGGCCCTTGAAACCAAGATCGCCCAGGTCGTACGTCACGCGGCGAAGTCGGTGGCGATGGAGGAGGAATACAATAAAAAAGTATCCGATAACGACATCGTGGCCATACTCGGCGCCCCGAAAATGGACCGCAGCAAAGCCGAGAGCAATGAAGTGGCCGGCGTTGTAACCGGACTCGCCTGGACGAGTGTAGGTGGGGATATCCTCTTCATCGAATCGCTCATCTCCAAAGGCAAAGGCGGGATGACACTGACCGGTAACCTCGGCAGCGTGATGAAAGAGTCGGCGACGATTGCGATGGAATACATCAAAGCGCACGGCGACAAATTCGGCATCGACACCGAATTATTGCAGAAACACCATGTGCACGTGCACGTCCCGGAAGGGGCCACCCCGAAAGACGGACCGAGTGCGGGTATTGCCATGCTGACCTCGATGGTATCGGTCATCCTGCAAAAGAAAGTCAAGAAACACCTGGCCATGACCGGCGAAATCACCCTTCGCGGGCGCGTGCTGCCGGTGGGCGGTATAAAAGAGAAAATCCTTGCCGCCAAACGGGCCAGCATCAAAGAGATCATCCTGTCGGCCGAGAACAAACGCGACATCGACGAGATCAAGCCGGAATACCTCGAAGGACTAACCTTCCATTATGTAAAAGAAATGGCAGAGGTATTACAACTGGCGATTACCGACCAAAAGGTGAAGAATGCGAAGAAATTCGAATAAGCTGAACCGGTTTCACTAATAGAAAGACATCCTGAGAGGGGTGTCTTTTTTTTATGGGGTGCCAGGACCCACGGAATGGATTCCGTCGCGAATTTCCCGATTCGGGGAACCTCCCTAAACGACCCATTTTAGGATAGGCCATGCCAAAGCCGCATGCTTCTTGCCAACTTCTTCCTTTCTCCCGTCAAAAAATAATATCTTCGCACACGCGTTATCTTTCAAACGCCAATTGCTATTGATGCCCGGGAGACGTTTCCTCTTTTTATTGCTGCTCGTTCCTACGTGCATGCCGGCCCAGATCGGAGGGAAGTCGGTATACCAATTCCTCAGTCTCGTTACCTCACCCCGCCAGGCCGCCCTCGGTGGCAAGGTCATTACCCTGCGCGATTACGATGTGAACTCGGCTTTTTTCAACCCCGCGTCGATCAATGAGGAAATGCACAACCGCCTGTCGGCCAACTACGGCAGCCTTTTTGGGGAAGTCACCTATGGCACCGCCGCCTACGCGTATACCTACGACCAGCACGTTCAGACCATCCACGCAGGCGTCAACTATGTGAGTTACGGCGCGCTCGAAGGCTATGACGAGAACGGAGAACCCACCGGTACTTTTACCGGAAGCGAGATTGCCTTGTCGGGCGGATACGGTTACAACCTTCCGTATACCGACTGGTACTTCGGCGCCAATGTAAAGCTCATTTCTTCTACACTCGAACAGTATAACTCCTTTGGCGCGGCGGTCGACCTCGGCGTCATGTATATCGACGAACCCAACGACATCAACTGGGGACTTTCGATCCGCAATCTTGGGACACAGTTTACGACCTATGCGGGGACGCAGGAGAAACTGCCTTTTGAGATCCTTTTAGGGGTCTCACAAGAGCTGGAGCACGTGCCGCTGCGGTGGCATATTACCCTGGAAAACCTCCAGCAATGGCAGGTGGCCTTTTCCAACCCGGCCCGGTCGCAGGGGAACCTGGATGGGGGAGAGACACCCGAGAAAGTGTCGTTCTTCAATAATGCCCTGCGCCACCTTATTGCCGGGGCCGAACTGTTTCCGACCAAAGGCTTCAACATTCGGATCGGCTATAACTTCCGTAGGGGAGAGGAACTGCGGATCGTCGACCAGCGGAACTTCTCGGGGATTTCGGTGGGCTTCGGACTCAAAATGGGCCGACTGAAGTTCGATTACTCGTATTCCCGTTATACACTGGCGGCCAATACGAGCCTGTTTGGGTTGACAATCAATTTTAACGACGATTACTAACTACCGATGTTTATTCACCAGGGCAGAACGCGAACGGCTCGCCACAATCTACAGATTGCGTCGCTGCTCTCGTTTGTCGCCGGGATCGTGAACGTCGCCGGGTTCCTGGCTGTCTCACGGCTCACCACCAACGTCACGGGCCATTTCGCCTTTTTTGTCGATGAGGTCTTCAAGCTCCACTGGTTGCAGGGATTCGTCTACTTCCTTTACATCTTTTTCTTTTTCCTGGGCTCGTTTTCCTCCAGCTTCCTGGCGGAGGTACTGACGCGCCGGAAAGCCGGTTTCGCCTATATCGTACCGACCCTCATCGAAAGTTTCCTGCTGGCACTCGTTGCGATTGCCGGACCCAGCCGGATCGTAAGCCATCCCGACCTGATCGCCTGTTCACTGCTGTTTGCCATGGGCTTACAGAACTCGCTGGTCACCCGGATTTCAAAGGCCACCGTCCGTACGACCCACCTGACCGGACTCTTCACCGACCTCGGCATTGAAGTCTCCCAACTGTTTTTCTATCGCGATACAGACTCCCGTAAACAGCTCTTGGCGTCGATTCGCTTACGGCTGACCATCATCGGTTCCTTTTTTACCGGTGGCGTCATCGGTGGTGTTTTCTACGGAACGATGGGACTGCGGATACTGCTGCTGGGATCGATAGCCCTCGTGGCGGGTATGGTATACGACCGGCTGAAACTGAAACGATTGGGGGTAGGGTGACGCGACGGTGTCGAAATGCGGTTTTTCCGCATGGGAGTGAAAGCCGGAATCGCTATTTTTGCGCCGAGGGCGGGTAAAAAGGAGTCGATCCCGTTGGGCTGTTTCCCATTTCCCGTTTTTTTCTCTCTCCAACCATCCCATGAAAAAAATCACCATCGCCATCGACGGCTTTTCCTCCACCGGAAAAAGTACCCTTGCCAAACAATTGGCCAAAGAACTCGGTTATGTGTATGTCGACTCAGGTGCCATGTACCGCGCCATCACCCTCTATGCGATGCAGCAGGGATATGTGACCGCCGACCATCTCGATCGCGCGCATTTGGTGCAGGACCTTCCGTCGATTGAATTGCATTTCGAAT
This sequence comes from Flavobacterium sp. HJ-32-4, assembly GCF_022532105.1. NCBI lineage: Bacteria > Pseudomonadati > Bacteroidota > Flavobacteriia > Flavobacteriales > Flavobacteriaceae > Flavobacterium > Flavobacterium sp. HJ-32-4. Next base: position 2,212,072 of record NZ_CP092832.1, read on the forward strand.
TTAACCCGGAAGTAGGGTATGGCGAGATGTTCCTCAATGGACAGAACGTCGAAAAGGAAATCCGCAGTATCGAGGTGTCGCGCCTCGTCAGTAAAATTGCAGAGGTGTCGGAAGTACGGACCAAACTCGTGCAGCAACAAAAGGCGATGGGGGAGAAGAAAGGCATCGTGATGGACGGACGCGACATCGGTACCGTTGTATTCCCGGATGCCGAACTGAAAATCTACATGACCGCTTCGGCCGCCACACGTGCCCAACGCCGGTACGACGAATTGCGCGAAAAAGGGCAGGCAGTGTCGTATGAAGACGTGTTGGAAAATGTGGTCGAACGCGACCGCATCGATACCACCCGCGACGATTCGCCCCTGGTGATGGCCGAGGGAGCTATTGAAATCGACAATTCCTACCTGACGCGCGAGGAGCAGTTGGAGGCGGTGTTAGCACTCGTAAAAGAAGCCGTTGACGCATGAAACCGCGCGTCTTGTTAACACTCGCGGTAGTCGTTCTCGCCTGCAAGTAGTCGAATGGAATCGGTAGTGAAGAGGATTCGGAAGCATCGCCATGAGGCCGTTGGGTCGTGTAGCGACCTGATATGCATTTTTTTCCGCCACACTTGCAAGATGTTGCAATTTTAGTAGCTTTACGACCTTAACCAACCAACCAATTATGAGTATCAAATTCAGGCTCACGGTGATGAGCTTTTTCCAGTTTTTTGTGTGGGGCGCGTGGTTGATTACGATCGGGACCTACTGTTTCAATACAAAAGGATGGACCGGGGCCGAATTCGGGGCTATTTTCTCGACCATGGGACTGGCATCGCTATTTATGCCTGCAATTACGGGCATCATCGCCGACAGATGGATCAGTGCGGAGAAACTGTATGGTGTTTTACATATTTTGTATGCTGCCGTCCTGTTTTATGTACCTCAGGTAAATGACCCTGACACCTTGTATTATGTCATTTTTGCCGCGATGATTTTTTACATGCCGACCATCGCCCTGTCGAATTCCGTAGCCTACCGTGTGTTGAAAGACGAGGATTTCGATGTCGTGAAAGTGTTTCCCCCTATTCGCGTGTGGGGTACGATTGGTTTCATCGCCGCGATGTGGATTACCAATCTTACCGGAAGCAAGGCCAACGCCAATCAGTTTTATATCGCGGCCATTGCGGCCGTAATTCTCGGGATCTATTCTTTTTCCCTGCCAAAGTGCAAGCCACAGCATGCAATTTCCGAAGATAAATCCCTGGCGGAACAAATGGGACTCAAAGCGTTCAAGCTGTTTGCCAACTATAAAATCGCGCTGTTTTTTATCTTCTCCATGTTTCTTGGGGCGGCATTACAGTTAACCAATATGTATGGCGACTCCTTCCTGGACGACTTCAAGAAAGTGCCGGAGTATGCCGACTCGGTGGTGGTTAAGTATTCTACCATCATTATGTCGATATCACAGATTTCGGAAACACTATTCATTTTAGCTATCCCCTTCTTCCTGAAACGCTTCGGGATCAAGATGGTCATGTTGTTCAGTATGCTGGCATGGGTACTGCGTTTCGGACTGTTCGCATATGGCGACCCGTCCGAAGGATTGTGGATGATTATTGCCTCGTGTATCGTATACGGCATGGCATTCGATTTCTTCAATATTTCAGGATCCCTGTTTGTGGAGACGTCGGTCGATTCGCGCATCCGTTCGAGTGCGCAGGGAGTATTCATGATGATGACAAACGGACTCGGCGCCTGGCTCGGCAGTACCGTGAGCGGATACGTAATCGACACCTTCTATACAAACGGCCAGGACAAAGACTGGCACGGCATCTGGTTGTCGTTTGCGATCTATTCACTTGTGATCGCAGTTGCTTTCGCAGTCTTATTCCGTCACAAACACAACCCAAATGACGTAGCCAACGTCGCACATTGATGCTGCTGCGCGAACAATATCAGTATATCAAAGAAGCGCGTGCCGTTTTGCTGGCGTACAGCGAAACCGTACGCGCTTCCGATTTTGTCAGCGAAGACTCGGGTTTCGGGCCCGGGGCCAGCATGCGCAACCTTCTCGTGCATGTCGCCAACTGCTACCAGTTTTGGATAGGGGTGTGCTGCTTAGGCCGTGAGCGGAATTTTGTCGCCTACGCAGACGTGTCCGACATCCACCAGCTTCGGACCGTTTTCGACGGGGTCGACGCCATGATGGAGGAGTTCTTCGTGCGCTGCCGCCCGGATGATGACATTACGTATACAATCCCACACAAAACCGCAGTAGCGAAGGCGCTGCAACTCTACACCCACGCCACCACCCATGAGTTCCACCACAAAGGGCAGGTGCTTTCGATCAGCCGGATGCTGGGGTATACGCCGGTGGATACGGATGTGATGAGGTAGTGAGTAGTCAGTGGACAGTAGTCAGTGGACAGTAGTCAGTGGTCAGTGGACAGTAGCCAGTAGTTAGATACTCCTGTTGTCGTATGCATTTACACTACTTGTACTTTGGGCGCAATGCTTCCTACCCACACATTTGAAAAACGGAAACCGTCATCCCGAGCGCAGCGAAGGGATCCTCATTGGGAATTAATGGGTAAGGAGTTCTGAATGGTGGTCAGTAGTCGGTAGTCAGTAGTCAGTAGTTAGTAGTCAGTAATTAGTGGTTGGTAGTTCCCCAGTTCCTCAGTTCCTCAGTTCCTCAGTTCCCACTCCACCAATTATCAATTATCCATTGTCAATTATCAATTATTCACTATCTTTGCCCACCTTTTTGCGATAGGTTCCAATCAGGTATACAAAACGATTTATGTAAAACACTTCTGTTGTTTTCGCGTAAGGGACCACAAACGGCAGGATACAAGTATTTTTTTTATGTCTGAATTGACAAAAACACAAGCGGATTTCCTCGACACATTCAACTGGGATAACTACCAGGAAGGTATCGATGCCGTTGACGCAAAGAACCTGAAAGAATTCGAAGACCTGGTTGCCAAGACCTTCATCGATACCGATCAGGAAGAAGTAGTGGAAGGTACGGTAGTGCGTATCACCGATCGTGACGCTATCGTTGACATCAACGCGAAATCCGAAGGTGTGATTTCATTGAACGAATTCCGTTACAACCCGAACCTGAAGGTAGGGGACAAAGTAGAAGTTTTGATCGACGTTCGCGAAGACAAAACCGGACAACTCGTTCTTTCTCACCGTAAAGCACGCACCATCAAGGCATGGGATCGCGTGATCAATGCAAACGAAACAGGCGAAATCGTAAACGGTTTCGTAAAATGCCGTACGAAAGGCGGTATGATCGTAGACGTGTTTGGTATCGAGGCGTTCCTTCCAGGTTCGCAGATCGATGTGAAGCCAATCCGCGATTACGATCAGTATGTGAACAAGATGATGGAATTCAAAGTGGTGAAAATCAACCACGAATTCAAGAACGTCGTCGTGTCGCACAAAGCGCTTATCGAGGCCGATATCGAAGTACAGAAGAAAGAGATCATCGGGCAGCTTGAAAAAGGCCAGGTACTCGAAGGTGTGGTTAAAAACATCACGTCATACGGTGTCTTCATCGACCTGGGCGGCGTAGACGGATTGATCCACATCACCGACCTGTCATGGTCACGTATCAACCACCCGAGCGAAGTACTCGAACTGGATCAGAAACTCAACGTCGTTATCCTTGATTTCGATGACGAGAAAACACGTATCCAATTGGGTCTGAAGCAACTTCACCCACACCCATGGGATGCCCTTGACCCGAACGTTGCCGTTGGTGACAAGGTAAAAGGTAAAGTAGTGGTTATCGCTGACTATGGTGCTTTCATCGAAGTAGCTGAAGGTGTAGAAGGTCTGATCCACGTTTCTGAAATGTCATGGTCTACGCACTTGCGTTCGGCTCAGGACTTCGTAAAAGTGGGCGACGTGGTAGAAGCTGTCATCCTGACACTTGACCGCGAAGACCGTAAGATGTCACTTGGTATCAAGCAATTGTCGCAAGATCCATGGACCGACATCACGTCTAAATATCCAGTTGGTTCTAAGCACACCGGTACGGTTCGCAACTTCACCAACTTCGGTGTATTCGTGGAACTGGAAGAAGGTATCGACGGACTCGTGTATATCTCTGACCTTTCCTGGACGAAGAAAGTGAAGCACCCATCTGAAGTGGTTGCAGTTGGCGATAAGATCGATGTCGTAGTGCTCGAACTGGACGTTGACGGACGCAAACTGTCACTTGGTCACAAGCAGACACAACCGAACCCTTGGGACAAGCACGAAGCGGCTTTCGGCGTAGGAACCGTTCACACGGGTACTATTGCGGAGATCGTAGACAAAGGTGCTACAGTTGACTTCGGCGATGACGTAGTCGCTTTCATCCCTTCCCGTCACCTTGAAAAAGAAGACGGCAAGAAACTGAAAAAAGGCGAAACGGCTGAATTCAAAGTAATCGAGTTCAATAAAGAGTTCAAACGTGTTGTAGCGTCACACAGCGCTACCTTCCGTGAGGAAGAGGAGAAAAATGTTCGTGCAGCTGCAGAGAACAATTCTTCCAACAACACCAACGCGGCTCCACAGACACTTGGTGACAACAACGACATCCTCGCCGCTTTGAAAGCGAAGATGGAGAAAGGAGAGAAGTAATTTTTTCTTAGATAGTGAAAAGCCCTGCAGCAATGCGGGGCTTTTTTTTGGATAAACGATTTTTTATCTAACTTGCCGACAATGGTTTACGTTATTTAAACCATTGTAAATCAAAAAGTCTATGAGGAAAATCTACTTCTGCCTGTTGCTACTCATCTCGGCGTATGTAAAGGCGCAAATCGTCAATATCCCGGATGCCGCCTTTAAAAGTATGCTCCTGCAGGCCGATGTGGACAACGAGATTGCAAATAACCTGAAAATCGACGCCAACAACGATGGTGAAATCCAGGTGGAGGAGGCGCTCAGTGTGGTTACGCTTTCAGTAGCGAGCGACCAGATTGCAAATCTTGAAGGGTTAGGTTCGTTTTCGAATGTGCTTTTTTTGACTGTAGGTGGAAACCTGCAACTTACCGAAGTCGATCTGGACAATCTACACAATTTGGTTTCCGTTACATGCAACGGTACAGGGATTTCGACTTTAGACTTCTCGCAGACCAAAGTAAAGTATTTCGTCGTAAACAATAATCCGCAATTGGCGACTTTGCTTATCAAGAACGGGGTACGATCGCAGAACACGTTTCCTATTGGCATCGGAAGTATGGTGAACTTCAGCGGAAATCCCAGTCTTTCCTATATCTGCGTAGACGAATCAGAAGCGGGTTTCATCCAAAGCCAGGCCAATCAGGCTGCACCGGAAGTATCCGTAAATTCCTACTGCTCCTTCATTCCCGGAGGCGTCATTTATTCGATAACGGGAACCAACCGGTTCGACGCGACCTCAAACGGATGTGATACAAATGATCTACCCTATAATCAGATAAAAATAAATGTTTCGAACGGAGACACGGATACCGATACATACATCAGTCCGGAAGGCGATTATTCCGTTTATATGGGTGGCGGCGATTACACGCTTACACCACTACTTGAAAATCCGGCGTATTTTACCGTGACACCGGCCTCCCTAACGGCATCATTTCCGGCCGACAGTTCTCCGGTAAGTGCCGATTTTTGTGTAACCGCTAACGGAGTCAAACACGATGTAGACGTAATGGTAGTACCCATCAATGTCGCCATTCCCGGTTTTCCTGTCAAATACCGCATCATTTGTCGCAATATCGGCAACCAGCCCGCCTTCGGCACCGTGCAGTTCACGTATGACGGTTCGGTAATGGCACTTGCGAATGCAGGCGGAGGTGTGTCGAGTCCGGGAAGTCTGACGTTTACGTACGGTGGGTATCCCATAACCACGACCTGGGAATACAACGTCGAGTTCGTGCTCAATACACCGACCGCAAACCCGCCACTCAATTCAGGTGACGTGCTTACGTTCACGGCTACGATGACAGGATCGATGGGAACGGATGAGAATCAGGAGGACAATACATTTACGTTGCACCAGACCGTCTTCAACTCTATGGACCCCAACGACAAAACCTGTCTGGAAGGCACGACGATTGATCCGTCAATGGCCGGAAAATACGTCCATTACCTGATTCGATTTGAAAATACAGGAACCGCAAATGCGCAGAATATTGTCGTGAAGGACGTAATCGACACTACCAAATTTGACATGTCGTCCCTTATTCCGCTTGACGGCAGTCATCCTTTTACAACGCGTATCACATCAACCAACAAGGTAGAGTTCATTTTCGAAAACATCCAACTGCCGTTCGACGATGCCAACAATGACGGCTTTGTAGCGTTTAAGATCAAGACAAAGCCCACACTGCTAGCCGGAGATAATTTCAGTAACGCTGCGAGCATCTACTTCGATTATAATGCACCCATTGTAACGAATACAGCGACGACAACCCTGCAAGCGCTTGGCGCTTCTGACTTCGATTTCGACCGTTACGTCACCATATGGCCCAATCCGGTATCGGATGTGCTGCATATTGAAAGCACATATGATCGATGGTCGGCCGATATTTTCGATGGAGGCGGACACTTAGTCGCCACATTCACAGGGTCAGATTGCATCGACCTGACATTCCTGCCAACGGGAACCTACTTCCTGAGGGTCCGTACAAAAGGCGGGACGGCAGGCACAAAATTGATAAAACGATAATGAATGAAATCTCGTCCGCAGTTTCTGTCGGGTAGGAGTAACCGTATATCTTTGTAACGCGCTTGTAGCGTCACTGTGACCTGACGCGGGTCGGAGCAGTGTCTTAAATTTGTAATTATGAGAAACCTGTGTTTTTTATCGATTGTTTTTTTAATGTCGATTTCTGCGAAAGCGCAGAATATTGTATTCCCGGACGTAGCACTCAAGAATTATCTTTTGTCTGCCAATGCGGGAAATACAATCGCAAGGGGCGTTAACTCTTACATCGACATCGACACAAACAATGATAATGAAATTTCGGTTGTGGAAGCGCAGGAAGTTATTTCCTTGAATCTTGATAACAATTTTTTGTCCGATTTTACGGGATTGCAGGAGTTCGGTAACCTGACCGGACTTTCTATCAAATCCGCGTTATTGGAGAATTTAAGTTTATCTAATTTCCCTGGGCTGATATATCTTGGTGTTCGGGGTACCGAACTTAAGACAGTTTCATTAACGAACTTTCCATCTTTGACGAATTTTGTTTCGCAGGCAACTTACATTCATACCCTTACGTTTTCTGGGGCGCCTAACGTAAGTACCATTTCAATGGCGTATAATTTCCATACCGAAGGACTTCCTTTGCTGTCTCTGGATTTATCGTCCTGCCCGAATCTCCAGCAGTTCCTTTCGGCTAATTCCGATTTTGGCGATCTCGTTTTTCCAAACATAAATACACTTAAGACCATCCAATTGACGGAAAGTGAAGTGAGTTCGATTTCATGGTCAGGATGCAATAATTTGGAGACTCTTGTGACTCCGGTCGGTGCGGCTGTATCGGCGGATCTTACCGGGCTTAGCCTGTTACAGACACTAGATTTGGCAGGGAATAATCTACAGAATGTTAATCTCGATCAGTGCCCGATCCTTCGAAACTTGTCGTTGACCGGCGCGTTTACGTCGGTGGATACCTCGGTACTTCCCCTATTGGAATCGCTTAAGTTGGTCCAAGTGCTAAATCTGACTCAGTTGGATTTAAGCCAAAACGAGAATCTGAAAGTGCTGAACATTGGCCAGATGGGAATTACAGACTTCACACTGACTTCCTGCCCGTTATTGACGAATCTTTATATATCGAGTTGCGATTTATTGACGAATATAGAGGTAACGAACCACGAGAATCTTTACGAGGTATATCTGGGCAACAATCCGCAGCTCGTTTCATTGAATCTCTCGGCATCGCCTTCTCTATTGCGGATACGGTCGACTAATGGTGTGTTGCAAAGTGTCAATGTAAGTGAATGTCCGTCACTAACCCAGTTGAACTTAGCTAATAACCAGTTGACTACAATAGACGTTTCGTCATCGCCATTACTCGATGAACTGAGAGTAAATGGCTGCCCTAATTTACAGTCTATATTTGCAAAGAACGGTTCAATTGAATCAACTTTTACCTTTGGGCCGTCGGTGCAGTATATCTGCGCGGATGAAGGTCAGATTGCCGCGCTACAGGCAGTGCCAGCCAATGCTAATATCGAAATCAACACCTATTGTACGACGGTGCCGGCAGGAACGTTTTATACCATGTCAGGCATTTCAAGATTCGATGAGAACGCGAACGGATGCGAGGAAGGCGACGCCATTTTCACAAGGTTTAAAATCGGTATCACAGGTCCTCAATTATCAGGCTCCATAGGTGCGGGTGCCGCAGGTGAATATTCTTCCTATTGTGGTTCGGGAAACTTTACCCTTACACCCGTTCTTGAGAACCCTTCTTATTTCAATGTGTCGCCAGCATCAATTCCGGTGAGTTTTCCCAGTATGTCGTCGCCGGCCGATATCAGCTTTTGCCTTACGCCGAATGGAATAAAGCATGACTTGGATGTTACGGTCATACCCCTGAACGATGGTATCCCGGGAATGCATGCCCGTTACAGGGTTCTTTGTAGAAATCTCGGTAACCAGACAGAAACGGGTACGGTTCAGTTCACCTATAACCCATCCTTGATGGAGGTAGCAGATGCGGGGGGCGGCACTGCGAACTCAGGAAGTTTGAGTTTCAATTTCGCTGAACAATCAGTTAGCAGTACTTGGTGGTATGACATCGATTTTGTTTTAAATACGCCCTCCGATTCACCTGCATTAAATGGGGGTGACATCCTTCAGATGACCGCAACTATATCGACAACTAATACTGACTTCGTCCCGGCAGACAATACTGCAACACTACGCCAAACCCTGGTTAATTCCTTTGATCCTAACGATAAAACCTGCCTTGAAGGAAATATCATCGCTCCATCAATGGCGGGTAAATACGTGCATTACGTAATTCGATTTGAAAACACGGGGACGGCCAATGCGCAGAACGTAGTCATCAAAGACGTTATCGACACCACCAAATTCGATGTTTCGTCGTTAATTCCACTTGACGGTAGCCATCCCTTTAGAACACGTGTCACATCCACAAACAAAGTGGAGTTTATTTTCGAAAACATCCAACTTCCTTTTGATGACGCGAACAATGACGGCTTTGTTGCCTTCAAAATTAAGACCAAACCTACCCTCGTCGTCGGTAACACCTTCAGCAATAAAGCCGGTATTTACTTCGACTACAACCTGCCAATTATTACCAATACAGCTACAACCACGTTGCAGATTTTGGAATCCGGTGACTTCGATTTCGACCGTTACTTCACCATATGGCCCAATCCGACATCGGATATACTGCACATTGAAGGCACTTCCGACGTGCGGTCGGCTGAAGTATACGACCTGACCGGAAGGCTCGTAACGTCTTTCTTACATACCAAAGAAATGGACCTGACGTCGCTGGCTGCCGGAACCTACCTGTTACGTGTGCATACGGAAAAAGGCGTGGCGGCTACGCGTTTCGTCAAACAGTAAAGTAATCAGTTCGAAAACTCACTGTCCCAAATAACCTCATTGAAGTTCTTTCCTTTCCAGAAGCAATAGTAGATGGCGATACCACATACGCCCTTGAAGATGAAGAGGAAGGAAACGAAGTTGATGATCTCGGGTGAAGCACCTACGTGGAAAGTATCGGGGATAAGTGCCGTCAACAGGATGCTTACTACCAACAGGAAGCCCAACAGGCGAAGGAAATTCCGCATCGGCCATACCATCAGTTTCCGCAACGGATGCAGGTCGGTTCCCCATTTGTGTACCAGGTAGTAATAATCGTTGCCCAGCGACGCAAACAACAGCGGATCTTCCCGCTTTTTCAACAGGAACATCTTGGAGGGCGCCATGACGTGGAATTGGCTCAGTTCGGTGTTATGCGTCCGTTCCAGCTCGCGTATGGCCGTAATCGCCTCCACCGGATATGCCTCTTTGAAAAAACGGCTGGGCAGGAACCGCAGGCGATAGGTGACGCAGATTTCGCGAATCTGGTCAATATGGTAAATGCGCCCGGTATCGAGCAGATCGAAGTCAAACTGATTGGGCGTCGAGGTGGTGGTGGCCAGCCGTTCACTAACGGTAGTGCGCTTCCGGCTTTCTTCGTCAATCCATCCTCTCACCGCGTTTAAAAAGGCGTCACCCGCCTTCGCCCGCTGTCTCTCCAGTTTTTTGGCGATGTCAATGCGTTCCATGCTCGTTCTTTTTTGCTCTAATTTACGCAATAGCGTGTTGCGCGTGCGTTAAAATTAAAGCGTTTTAAAATGTAATGTATGGGTAAGATGGTGAAAATGAGCCGTCGGTAAACGCACTACCTTTAAGATACTAAAATACACGTATCATGAAACCTACCTATTCGTTTTTCGCTACCGTTTGCCTGTCGCTGTTCCTGGCGACTACTACCTATGCCCAGAAACAAAACGTGCTGGCGGGTGCCGCGGCGGATCAGAACACCTCCGAATTTGCCGCCAAGGCCCGTGAAGCAGGGCTTGCCCATTTGCTCTCCGGAAAAGGATCGTTTACCATTTTCGCCCCTACCAATAGCCATTTCAACGCCGGTTCCGCCAAAGGCGATGCGCTTCGATCGATGGTCAGCTATTATATAGTGCCCGGGAAAATCGACTCGGCTGTATTGGCCCGCGATATTGAAGACGGCTCCGGACGCGCCATTTATACCTCACTCGAAGGCGGCAAGCTTTGGGCGATGAAAGAAGGCAACCGCTTTGTCATCAAAGATGAAAAAGGCAATACGGTCACCATTAAAGAGGCCGATCATTATATGAGCAATGGCGTCATACACCAACTGGATGGTGTCGCCCTGCAGCAATAGAAAGAAGTACCCCCACAAGATAGCCCGCCTGCAAAGCGGGCTTCTTTATGCCCTTTTCACAAATCGCTGTTAAAAGCGTGATACCGGCAAACCGTCCTTCCTCCGACGGCGTAAATGGGGGAAACAATAAAATCCAATTTACCATGAAAATGCAAAAAATCATTTCCGCTTTCGCTGTTGCGACCGTATTGTTCACTGCCCAGATGGCGACCGCGCAAAACAACCCACAGGTGGGCGGCGCACCGATGTATGCGACAAAGAACATCGTAGAAAACGCCGTCAACTCAAAAGACCATACTACGTTGGTGGCCGCGGTAAAAGCAGCCGGGTTGGTGGAAACGCTGCAGTCGAAAGGCCCGTTCACTGTTTTTGCCCCTACCAATGCGGCGTTCGATAAATTGCCAAAGGGAACCGTGGAAACACTGGTAAAGCCTGAAAACAAGGCGACGCTGACAAAAGTACTGACCTACCACGTGCTGGCAGGCAAGTATGACAGCAAAGCGATCGCCGCGGCGATCAAAGCGGGTAACGGAACCGCCGTATTCACCACAGTCGAAGGCGGGAAGCTGAAAGCCATGATGAGCGGTAAGAACCTGGTACTCGTAGACGAGAAAGGTGGCAGGTCAATCGTAACGATTGCCGATGTATACCAATCAAACGGCGTCATCCACGTAATCGACACCGTGGTAATGCCCAACTAAGAAAGTGCCTGAAAATAAGAAATCCCGTCTGATGACGGGATTTTTTTGTTTTAGCGAAGACTGGCACCCAGTTCACTCTCGAACTGTTGCTGCAGCTTGCTCATGATCTTGTCTATCTGCGTATCGGTCAGGGTTTTGGTCGTATCCTGCAGGATGAAGCTCACGGCATATGATTTCTTGCCCGCCGGAAGGTTCTTGCCTTCGTATACGTCAAAAAGGCGGACTTCTTTCAACAGCGACTTTTCGGTTTGACGCGCCAACGAATAGATGGTTCCGAAACTGACGTTTTCGTCGAGTAAGAGGGCGAAATCACGTCGTACTTCCGGGTATTTGGGGATATCCGTAAACCGGATCTTGCCGCCCAGGTTTTTCAATACGGCGTTCCAGTTGAAATCGGCATACAATACTTCCTGACGGATATCGAATGCCTTCAGCAGGTTTTTCCTCACGGTCCCGAATTCCACTATGATCTCGTTGCCCAGCGCCAATGCCATTCCTTCCGCAAAAACATCCGATTCAACCGGAAGTGCACGCGTACCGGTCAGGCCCAAACGCGCTATTACGGCTTCCACATACCCTTTGAAAAGGAAGAAACCTCCGGGAACGGACGGTGTCCAGTTTTCCGCCTGACGGTCACCACTCATAAAAAGAGTAAGGTGTTTCGGCTCTTCATAACCGGACGGCAGTTTGTGATACGTTTTTCCGAACTCAAACAGCTTGAGGTCGCTGTTCCGGCGGTTGATGTTATACGCTACCGCCTCCAGGCCCGAAAACAGCATCGATTGTCGCATCGCCGCCAGATCGCCGCTCAGGGGATTCAGCATCGAAACACCAAACTGCGGTTTCAGGGTTTCAGACAGCGCGGTATACTCAGGTGTCGTCAACGAGTTGGCCATCATCTCATGGAAACCGTTGGCGTTCAAGACACCCGCTACAATATTCTGTATTTTATAATCTTCCGTGCGGGGTGAATTGGCTACCGTCGCATTCAATTTTTTCGAGAACGCGATGTTGTTGTACCCATACACGCGAAGGATTTCCTCGATGACGTCGATTTCCCGTTGCACATCTACCCGATACGCCGGGATGGTGAGTCCGAGTCCGGCATCCGATACACTGTTCACTTTGATATCAAGCGAGACGAGTATTTTCTTGATGGTTTCCTTCGGAAGTTCCTGCCCGATGATGCGAGCCGCTTTCGCGAAGTTCAGCACCACAGGGAAGTCCTCTATTTTCTTCGGATACAGGTCGATGATATCCGATGTCACTTCACCACCTGCCAATTCTTTGATCAGCAAGGCCGCGCGTTTCAATGCATACTCCGTGATGGTCGGATCGATACCGCGTTCAAAACGGAACGAGGCGTCGGTATTGATGGCATGTCGTTTGGCCGTCTTCCGCACCGATACCGGGTTGAAGTACGCGCTTTCCAGGAAAATGGAGTTAGTATTTTCGGTTACGCCCGAGTTCTTGCCACCCAATACGCCGGCGAAGCACATAGGGCCTTTTTCGTCGCAGATCATCAGGTCGTCGGCATGCAATTCGCGTTCGACCTCGTCAAGCGTAGTGAATTTAGTGCCCGCAGGCAGCGTTTTCACCACGACCTTGCTTCCCGTAATGCGGGCAGCGTCGAACGCGTGAAGGGGCTGGCCCAGTTCGTGTAGGACGTAGTTCGTCACATCCACGATATTGTTTTTCGGGTTGATACCGATGGCTTTCAAACGGTTCTGCAACCAGGCAGGGGAGGGCTTCACCGTCACACCCGACAGCGTCACGCCGCAATACCGCGGAGCCAGCTTGGCATCTTCTACCTTTACATCGATTTTCAGGGTGCGTTTGTCTACGCGGAACGCACTCACCGAAGGCGTTTTAAACTCCGTCGCGATGTTCCGCAAAAGAAGTCCGGCGCGAAGGTCACGGGCCACGCCCATATGGCTCATCGCATCGGCACGGTTGGGGGTAAGTCCGATTTCGAACACTTCGTCGTTCTCTACCTGGAAGACCTCGGCCACGGGCGTTCCGGGCTTCAGTTTCGCATCCAGCACCAGGATTCCGTCGTGGCTGTCGCCTAAGCCGATCTCGTCTTCCGCGCAGATCATGCCGTGGCTTTCCATATCGCGTATCTTCCCTTTTTTGATCTGGAACGCTTTTCCTTCTTTATCAAACAACGTTGTACCAATCGTCGCTACCGGCACTTTTTGTCCGGCTGCCACGTTTGCCGCCCCGCACACAATTTGCACAGGCGCGCCATCACCCAAGTCCACCGTCGTGACCTTAAGCCGGTCGGCGTTTGGATGCTTCTCGCACGTCAACACGTGTCCTACTACAATGCCTTCGAGTCCCCCTTTCACCGATTGGAAACGATCAACGGATTCTACTTCAAGCCCAAGGTCGGTGAGCAACGAAGCGGTTTCTTCCGATGTATTGTCGATTTTGATGAATTGGCGAATCCAGTTATAGGAAATTTTCATAGGTGCTTTTCGTAAACAGGTTGCAAATATAAGGAAAACGCCGCTGAGGGCGGGAAGCCGACCCGGATTTTCATAGGGAAACGCCCATCGGGAATCCCCTCAGTCACACTAGCTATCGGACTCCCATTTTAACGTCGATTTTTCCATATTCAAAATTAATGGTGGTCTTTTTTACGAATAGAAGGAATTTACCACCCGAAAAACAGCAAGTTGAAAATTTTGTGCTATCGATTGACTTTTTTGTGCTATCACCCGTAGCCGGTAGTCGGATACTTTTGACACAAACCAAAACTGTATACACTATGTCAACCATCGCACAATGGCCTGATTTCAAGCCGAAGTATGACAACTTTATCAACGGAAAATTTACGCCACCCGTAAAAGGCGGCTATTTTGAAAATGTCTCGCCTGTCAACGGAAAGGTCTTCACATCTGCAGCGCGATCGACCGTCGAGGATGTAGAAATGGCCCTCGACGCCGCACACGCCGCCTTTGCTACGTGGGGCAAATCGTCACCGGCCTATCGCGCTTCGCTCCTGAACAAAATCGCCGACCGCATCGAAGCGAACCTCGAATACCTCGCGGTAGTGGAAACGATTGACAACGGTAAAGCGGTGCGTGAAACCCGTGCAGCCGACCTGCCGTTGGTCATCGACCATTTCCGGTATTTTGCCGCTGTCATCCGCACCGAAGAAGGGTCCATTTCAGAACACGACGAGCATACGGTCAGCATCTGCCTGAACGAACCGATAGGCGTAGTCGGACAGATTATTCCGTGGAATTTCCCACTGCTCATGGCTACCTGGAAAATCGCGCCCGCCCTTGCCGCCGGTAACTGCTGTATCGTAAAAGCCGCTGAACAGACACCGACCTCCATCATGGTGATGATGGAACTGATCGGAGACATCCTGCCGCCCGGCGTGCTGAACATCCTGACCGGATTCGGCCTCGAAGCGGGTAAACCGTTGGCACAGTCACCCCGCATCGCGAAGGTCTCCTTTACGGGCGAAACCACTACCGGACGCCTCATCCTGCAATATGCGTCTGAAAATATCATCCCTGCTACCATGGAGCTAGGCGGAAAATCGCCCAACATCTTCTTTCCGTCCGTCGCCGATGCCGATGATGCTTTCTTTGATAAGGCGGTCGAAGGCGCGGTCCTTTTTGCCCTCAACCAGGGAGAAGTGTGTACGTGCCCGTCACGCATTCTCGTCCACGAGTCGATCTACGACGTTTTCATGGCCCGTGTCATCGAGCGTACGAAGGCAATCAAAACCGGTCATCCGCTTGACGGTACGGTCATGATGGGCGCACAGGCGTCGAACGACCAATACGAGAAAATCCGGTCATACCTGCAACTAGGCCGTGAGGAAGGTGCCGAGTTGTTGACGGGTGGTGATGTCAATACCATCGAAGGACTCGAGGGCGGGTATTACATCCAACCAACCATTTTCAAAGGACACAATAAGATGCGCATCTTCCAGGAAGAGATTTTCGGTCCGGTGGTATGTGTCACCACTTTCAAAACGGTGGAAGAGGCGCTTGAAATTGCCAACGACACGCTGTACGGACTCGGTGCCGGCGTCTGGACACGCGACACACATGAAATGTACCAGGTGCCACGCGCCATCAAAGCGGGTAGGGTATGGGTCAATAACTACCATGCCTATCCGGCGCACGCTCCGTTCGGCGGGTATAAAAAATCCGGTTTTGGACGCGAGAACCACAAGATGATGCTGGCGCACTACCAACAGACCAAAAACATGCTCATCTCATACGACAAAAACAAACTGGGCTTTTTCTAAGTAACTAAATTTGTGTAGGCCCGGTTCACGCCGGGCTTTTTTCTTATGTATAACAGGATTGCTATCACGCAACGCGCGGCTGCACTGGTGGCCGTCTTGCAACAACAGTACGGCGCACTCATGTTTCACCAAAGTGGTGGCTGCTGCGACGGATCACAACCCATGTGCTTCCAGGCCGGTGAATTCCGCGTCGGTGCAAACGATGTATGCCTGGGAACTATCGAGGGATGTGAATTCTGGATGAGCGGCGACCAGTTCGAATACTGGCAACACACCCACCTGACGATGGATGTAGTGGAAGGCCGTGGCTCCAGTTTTTCATTGGAAATACCGATGGGGTTTCGTTTCATCGTGCAGTCGCGGCTCTTTACGCCGTCCGAAGCCGCCGATCTTACGCCCATACGCCGCGGCGCCTAGCCCACGTTCAGCGCCTGGAACTGTTTCGGGGTAATGCCTTCCTGCTTCTTGAATAAGCGGATGAAGTAGTTCGGGTCGTCAAAACCGGCCATATAACCCACTTCGTTCACCTGTAGGTATGGGTCGCGGAGGAGTTTTTTCGCATGCCGGATTTTTTCGTGTAAGACAAAGTCGATGGGACTCATACCCGTCTCCCGCTTGAAAACCCGGTAAAACGAACTGGCACTCATACACGCCCGATCGCTGAGGATCTTCAATGTCAGGCTTTCGCGGATGTTGGACCGTATGAATTCCACCACCTGCGCTATCGGATGGTGGTTATCCGACAAGTGGTCGCGTTCAAGCGATTTCGCGGTCTGGGTTTGTATGATACGGATAAGCAGCTCCTGTAAGGTCAAATCGGCCAGGATGTCTTTTGCCACAGACGTACTCATACATTCATTGATCAGCTTCCCGATGGTGGCGGCAAGCTCGATGTTGTTGTAAAAAAAGTAATTCTGGTGGTCAAGCTGCCACATGCTACTCCCTTCCTTCGGATACCGTTCGTTCAGCAATTCGATCGTCCGGTCGATTTTCTGTTGGTCAATCGCCAGGGCCAGGCACTGCGTCGGGTTCTGGAATTCCGCTTCCGGGAAATCAATCTTCATCTCCACATTTGACGGAATCACCACCGTTTCACCCGGGAGGTACTCAAAGGCCGGATCGTCGAAAAGATGCATGATTTTCTTGCCGCGCAGCATGCTCGTGACCACGAAATCGGAAAAACGCAGCGGCACCAGATGCGAGTTCTCGTAGGTTTCAAAAAGGTTGAGTTCGCAGGCGTCAAGCGTATAGACCGTCCGGTTCTCCACGAGGGTCTTCAACGAGTTTTCGTGTGACAGTTGCGGAGGCGGTATCAGTGCGCGGGTCGGCGTCATCTCAGGTCGTAAGTGCCTAAAGATAAGAAAAATCCGATTCCGTCAGAGGACTTCCGCTACATGTTTTCGAATGTTCTCCGCGATACGGGCTGTCGGCAGGTCGTTTTCGTCGACGCCGAATGGATCTTCGATTTCTTCCGCAATCAGTTCCAGAGAGGCCAGTACATAGAAAATGAACACGACGATAGGGGCGACGAAATAGCCCAATGAAAAGGCGTAGCCAAAAGGCAGTGTCATTACATAAAAGAAAATGAACTTCTTGATGAACGCACTGTACGAGTAGGGGATGGGCGTGTTTTTGATGCGCTCGCAGGCACCGCAAATCTCGCTAAACGACTGCATTTCCGCGTTCAATATAATGAGTTGGTCGCCCGTGAGGACTTTTTGCTGGTACAGACTGTTGAGCCGCGCAAACATAAGGGCCGCCAGATGGTTGGGTTGGTGGCCGCTTTCCGGAAGTATGACGTCGTCGAACAGTTGCAGTGATAACTTGTCGTCTTTTAAATGTACATCGAGTACGGTCGCATAGGCCGGAATGGTCTTCCGGAAGAACGCCCGGTCGTTTTCGTCATGCAGCATCGCCGATAGCTTCAGCGCCAGGTTCCGGCTGTTGTTGACGAGACTACCCCACAGTTTGCGTCCTTCCCACCAACGGTCATAGGCACTGTTGGTGCGGAATACCAATAAAAGGGAAATCACGAATCCTAAGATACCGTGCAGTTTGTCTACATTCCGGATATAGCTTTTTTCCCCAACCTGGAAGTATTCGACCTCCAGCCATCCGACCAACGCGGCATAAATGCCAATACCCAACATCACTGGGAACAGGGTGCGGAAGGTGTCGGCTTTGTGAAAGCGGATGATAAAAGCGAACCAGTCTTTTGTGTTGTACGAAAGCAAAACAGCGGGTTTTGAGAGATGAAAACGGGTCTAAGATATCGTATTTCCCCGAATTAACGCAGGCGAAGCGTGCCGCTGAGTTCCCGCAAGGCCAGCTCCGACAGTTTGGCGCTGTATAACGCATTGCTTAGTCGCACCTTGGCGTTGAGATAGTTGAGCTGTGCCGTACGGACTTCCACCGGCGTGAGGGTGCCGATCCGAAACTTGTCGCTGGTAATCTCGAAATTCCGTTTCGCAATCGCTACATTTTCCCGTGCCAGATCAGCCATTTCAAGGTTGGTCAGGTAATCCTGGAAGGCCGCATCAACCGCCGCCAGCACCGTCAGTTCCTGTTGCTGCACCGCCAGCGTGGCATTTTCAATCTGTATTTTGGCAATGGTTTCATTTCGCTTTTGCCGGAAGCCGTCAAAGACATTGAGCGTGGCCGCAAACCCGTAATTGAAACCACGGTTGGTATTTTGCGTCGTAAAACCCAGACTCGACCGCGTGTCAGAGAAATTATATCCGGTGTTGACCGAAATCGTCGGGTACCGCTGCCCTTTTATCGTGCGAAGGTTGAGTTCGCTGATCCGTTTGTTGATAAGCTGTGCCTGCAACTGCGGATTCTGTTTTCGGGCGTTCTCCTCCAGTTCCGGCAACAACAGACCGCGTTCGACGTCTGCGCTCTCCGCCACCCGGAATTCGGTTTTCGGGTCACGTCCCAACAGGGTATTGAGTTCGATGAGGGTGCGGGCATACAATGCCTTCTGGGTGAGCCGGCTGTCAAGGTCGGTATTCAGGTCTACCTGTGCGTTCAACACGTCTAAACGCGCCGCCTTGCCAATCGAAAAACGGTTTTCGGCCAGCGTCAGCCGTTCCCGTGAATACGCAATGGCGGTATCGATCGCCGTCAGTTGCTGTTGCTGCTGTACGAGGTTGTAATAGGTTTCCAGCACGTCGCCGATGCGCTGCAGGATGGCCTGTTGCAATTCTGCTTCGCCCAGCTTCCGGTTTTCCTTTAATTGGTCGTAGCGCGAGAACATCGAGAGTCCGTCAAATACGGTCCAGCCGAGGTTTACACCATACGACAGGTTGTTGTTCAGTCCGTTATTGACTTCATTGATGGTACCGTCCGACCGCACCTGCCGGATGTATTGCCGGCTGTTGTTATCATTGACGTTCGCCGTCACGGCAGGCAACATACCGGCGTTGCCGATGGCCACATTCTCCGAATCGATCTTCAGGTCATTGGCGCGAAGCCGGATGTCATAATTATTCTCAAGCGCGATATTCACGGCTTCCTCAGCCGTAAGCAGTTCCTGCGCGCACATGGGTGCTGTCACAAACAGTAATATCCAGACAACGCGTCTCATACGTTTCCTTCTTTTTCAAGTTGGTCGATGCGGTCAAATTCAGGGCGGTGTGTCTTTTCCCGCGACCACATCAGGTAAATGGCCGGAATCACAAAAAGAGTCAGCACCAGCGAAAAGAGCGTGCCTCCGACAATCACGACGCCCATACCAATCCGGCTGGTAGACGCCGCACCCAGCGAAAGCGCAATCGGCAAGGCGCCCAACGCAATCGCAAGGCTCGTCATCAGGATCGGCCGTAGCCGCGATTCGGATGCTTCCACTATCGCTTCCCATTTTGGCTTGCCTTCTTCCCGCAATTGGTTGGCGAATTCCACAATCAGGATACCGTTTTTCGTCACCAGTCCGATAAGCATGATGGTACCGATCTGGCTGAAGATGTTCCACGTCTGCCCAAACAGCCACAGCGATAGAAGGGCACCCGCCACGGCCATCGGAACCGTAAGAATGATGATGAACGGATCGATGAAACTCTCAAACTGCGCCGCCAATATCAGGTAAATCAGCAACAAGGCAAGACCGAACGCAAAGCTCGTATTCGAACTACTCTCCACAAAGTCACGGGATTCCCCCTGCAAGTCGGTCGTGAAACTGTCGTCGAGCACTTTCTCCCGGATGCGTTCCATGGCTTCAATACCGTCGCCGATACTTTTACCAGGCGCCAGTCCGGCCGAAACAGTAGCTGACATATAACGGTTGTTGTGGTAGAGTTGGGGTGGACTGCTGGCTTCGGCCGTCGTTACCAGGTTGTCCATTTGGATCAGTTCCCCTTTGTTATTCTTCACAAACGACGAGGTAAGGTCAAGCGGCTCATCGCGGTCTTTCCGGTCAAACTGCCCGATTACCTGATACTGTTTTCCGTTCATCAGGTAGTAGCCAAAACGCTGCCCGCTGAACGACAATTGCAGTGTTTGTGCGATGTCAAGTACCGAGACACCCAGGCTTTCTGCTTTTTCGCGGTCGATGGTGACATACAGTTCCGGCTTGTTGAATTTCAGGTTGACATCCACGTTCGAGAAGGTGGGGTCGTTTTCCGCGGCGTCCATGAAGGCGGGAATCTTCTCCCGTAGTTTCTCGAAATTCGGTGCCTGTATGACATATTGTATCGGCAGGCCACCGCGTCGGTTGACGGCAATGGTTGGCGTTTCGCTGACATTCACCTTCACCTGTGAGTAGCGTTTGGTGGCTTTGGTCAGCGCATCGGCAATTTCTTTTTGGGAACGGCTTCGCTCACCTGGTTCCACCAGGGCAATACGGGCCCGGCCGCTGTTGATTGAAGACGCACCGAAACCCGGAGAGGTAATGATGAGCGATACTTTCTTCTCGGGAATGGAATCGTTGACCAACGTACTCAACTCGGTCATAAATCGGTCCATATAGTCGTATGTCGCGCCCTCGACACCGGTCACGCCAACATTGAGGAAGCTACGGTCATCATACGGGGCGGTTTCTTTCTGTAGGATACTAAAAAACATCACGATAAGTCCCAAACAGCCTGCCAGTATCGGGAAACTCAACCATTTGCGCTTGAGGAATCCTGTCAGGCGTCGGGCATACCCGGCGTTCATCCGTTGGAAATACGGCTCGGTAAGGTCGTAGAAACGCGATTTCTTCTGCACACCGGCCTTCATCAGGTAGGCGTTCAGCATCGGCGTCAATGTCAGCGATACAAAGGCCGAGACCAATACCGCCGCGCCAATGACCACGCCAAATTCGCGGAACAGCCGTCCGACGAATCCTTCGAGGAAGATCACCGGCAGGAACACCGCAGCCAGGGTGACGGAAATGGAAATAACGGCAAAGAAGATCTCGTTTGAGCCTTTTATCGCTGCTTCAATCGGACTCATGCCTTCCTCTACCTTTTTAAAGATGTTCTCGGTGACCACGATCCCGTCATCCACCACGAGTCCGGTAGCCAATACGATGGCAAGCAAGGTCAGTACGTTCACCGAAAATCCGAACATCCACATAATAAAAAACGTCGCGATCAGGGAAACCGGAATGTCGAGCAACGGACGGAACGCAATGGCCCAGTCGCGGAAGAAGAGGTAAATGATGAGGATGACGAGAACGATCGAAAGCAACAGCGTTTCCGCTACTTCCGTCACGGCTTTCTTGATGAAAACGGTGTTGTCGATGGCGATGTTGAGCTTGAAATCTTTCGGCAGGTCTTTCTTCAGTTGTTCATACTGTTTGTAAAAAGCTTCGGCAATGTCAAGGTAATTGGTGCCCGGCTGCGGAATGATCGCGAGTCCGACCATCGGCTGTCCGGAGTCACTCAGCTTCGTTTCAAGGTTCTCGGCTTCCAGCGCGGCCTTTCCGACATCACGGAAGCGGATCACATTACCCGCATCATCCGCCTTGACGATGATATCATCAAACTGTTCTTCCTTCGAAAGGTTACCGAGTGTTTTGACGGTCAGTTCGGTGTTCGCACCCGTTAATTTCCCCGATGGTAACTCCACGTTCTGCGTGGCAAGGGCCTGTCGCACATCCGATACCGTGCAGCCAAAGGCGGCAAGTTTCACGGGGTCGATCCAGAGGCGCATCGCATACCGGCGTTGCCCCCAGATCTGCACGGAACTGACACCGGGTATGGTTTGCAGCCGTTGTGCGATGACATTATCGGCATAATCCGATAGCTCAAGCACGTTCTTGTTATCGCTCTGAACCGTCATTGTGATGATAGGCTCTGAATCGGCATCGGCCTTTGAAACCACAGGCGGGGCATCGATGTCCTGCGGAAGGCTTCGGATAGCCTGTGCCACCTTGTCGCGCACGTCATTCGCGGCTTCCTCCAGGTTTTTGTCGAGGTTGAATTCGATGGTGATGTTACTCGATCCCTGGTTGCTGGACGAGGTGATATTACGGATGCCGTCTATAGAGTTGATCGCTTTTTCCAGCGGTTCGGTAATCTGTGATTCGATGATGTCGGCGTTGGCGCCCGAGTAGGTCGTACGCACCGATATCTGCGCCGGGTCGATCGAAGGAAACTCGCGTACACCCAGATACAGATAGCCAATCACCCCAAACAGGATGATGGCCACGTTCATCACGATGGTCAATACCGGGCGGCGTATACTTAGGGTCGAAAGGCTCATATTATTTTTTAGGGGATGACGGCGCGCCTGCAATCGCAATCGTAACAGGGTCTTCATTTTTCAATGACATCACACCGGAGGTCAACACCGTATCGCCGGCTTTCAATCCCGATAGGATTAACACATCCCGATCCGTACGCGAGCCGGTTTCGACTACGATTTCCATGGCTTTTCCGTTCCGTGAGACGAACACTTTCTTCCCGTTCTGGATCGGGATCAGGGCTTCACTCGGCACCAGCAACGCGTCATCGATCCGGGCAAGCGGCAATTCGACATTGGCGAAGGTACCCGGAATCAGGCGTCCGGAACGGTTATCGGCCACCGCCCGCATTTTGAGGGTCCGTGTCGTGGCTTCCACCTCAGGCTCAATGGCATAGATTTTCGCTGTATACCGGTCACGCGATCCCGCCACGCCAAAGGTGAGCGGACTACCGGCTTTCATTTGCGCCGCATATTTCTCCGGAATCGAAAAGGTCAGTTTCAGTTGGCTGTTGTTGACGAGCTTGGCAACAGGTGTTTCGGGTGTTACGTAGGTACCGGTGGAAATATACCGTAGCCCGATGCGACCGGAAAAAGGCGCGCGGACAACGGTTTTTGCTAATTGCGCACGTATGAGCTGGGATTGGGCCTTAGCCGATTGGTAATCCGCGTTTGATACGTCGAATTCTTCCTGGCTGATGGCTTCTTTTTCCAGCAACAGCCGGGCCCGGCGGGCATTCTCTGCCGCAAGGGCTTCTGCGCTTTTTGCCTGGGCGAGGCGGGCGCGGAGTTCGGTATCGTCTACCTTGAAAAGGACTTGTCCTTTCTGTACGTCGCCGCCTTCCGAAAAACGGATGTCGCGTACCACACCCGATACTTCACTTCTCACGTCTACCTGTTCGTTGGGTTCAAGCGATCCGGTCAGCGAGAGGTTGTCGGCAAACACCTGCGGTTGCAATACGATGCCCGTAACGCGTGTCGGTTTCTTGTTTCCCATTTCCTTCCTGGGTCCGTCTTTCTTTTTGTTTTCGGTAATGCGGTAGCCGATCAGCGCCGCGCCTCCGAGAACTAAAACCGTGTACACGATGTATTTAACCTTCATCCGTCAGACTGAATTGTAAAATAGTTACAAATTGCGAAATTGACACGCCGCACAAAGCTACTGGGTAAAAATGGCAACGGGGGCGTACTTTGTTTTTTTTTAACAGCGGTTTAGGCTGATTTAACTGATGTAATTCCAAATATCCCGACCGGCTTCCATCCGTTCGAAAACATGACGGACGGTGCGGTGTTCCGTGGCAGTGAGGCCGGGATCATTCTTGAGCAGGCGGATGGCATAATGCCGTGCCGTTTCCAGTATGTCGCGGTCCCTTACGATATCGGCGATCTTCATTTGCAGCACACCACTTTGCTGGGTGCCGGTCAGGTCGCCCGGTCCGCGCAGCCGCAGGTCGACTTCCGCAATCTCGAATCCGTCATTCGTGCGTACCATGGTTTCCAATCGCGTTTTGCTGTCGCTTGACAGTTTATGTGAGGTCATCAGGATGCAGTAGCTCTGCTCGGCGCCACGGCCAACACGGCCCCGCAACTGGTGCAACTGCGACAAACCGAAGCGCTCGGCGTTCTCGATGACCATCACACTGGCATTCGGTACGTTGACGCCCACCTCGATGACGGTGGTTGCCACCATGATCTGCGTCTTGCCTTTGGCGAAGCGCTCCATTTCCGCATCCTTGTCGGCCGGTTTCATTTTGCCATGCACGATGGAAATGGCGTAGTCGGGGAGGGGAAAATCGCGGGAAATACTTTCATAGCCGTCCATCAGGTCCTTGAGGTCCATCTTTTCCGACTCCTTGATGAGGGGATAGACGATGTATACCTGCCGGCCTTTTGCAATCTCATCCTTCAGGAATTTCCACACTTTCAAACGATTCGCATCATACCGATGGACGGTCTGTATCGGTTTCCGTCCTTTTGGCAACTCGTCGATTACCGACACGTCC
Organism: Flavobacterium sp. HJ-32-4; assembly: GCF_022532105.1. NCBI lineage: Bacteria > Pseudomonadati > Bacteroidota > Flavobacteriia > Flavobacteriales > Flavobacteriaceae > Flavobacterium > Flavobacterium sp. HJ-32-4. The sequence continues at coordinate 2,236,636 of NZ_CP092832.1, forward strand.
AGGTCGCCATACAAACTCATGGCCAGGGTGCGCGGAATAGGCGTGGCGGTCATTACCAACACATGCGGCGGTATCGTATTCTTCTTCCACAATTTCGACCGCTGTTCCACGCCAAACCGGTGCTGCTCGTCGATGATGGCGAGTCCGAGGTTGTGGAACCGCACTTTATCCTCCAACAGGGCATGCGTACCCACCAGTATATGAAGTTGTCCGTTCTCAAGGCTTTCATGTATTTCCGCGCGTGCTGTCGGTCGGGTTGAACCCGTCAGCAACCGGATACTGACGTCCATCTCGCGGGCCAGTTCGGCGAGTCCGTTATAGTGCTGTGTCGCCAATATTTCCGTCGGGGCCATGATACATGCCTGAAATCCATTCCCGATGGCAATCAACATCGCCATGAAGGCAACGATGGTCTTGCCTGAACCCACATCACCCTGTAACAAGCGGTTCATCTGGGCCGGTTTGCCCATATCATTCCGGATCTCCCGGATAACGCGCTTCTGCGCTTCCGTTAGCTCGAATGGTAGGTGTTTTTCGTAAAACTCAGTGAATTTATCGCCCACCACCAGAAACGCATGCCCCTTGATTTTCTGTTTCCGAACCAGGTTCTTGGTAATCAGTTGCAGTTGGATGAAAAACAATTCCTCAAACTTCAGCCGGTACCTTGCGCGGGCCAGTGCCTCGTTTCCAGTCGGAAAATGCAGGTTGAACAGCGCCTCTTTCTTGGGCATGAGCTTGAGATCGTCGAGTATCCAGGGCGGGAGGGTTTCGTGGATGTGGTCGCGTACATCCCCAAACAATTGCTGCATCATCTTGTTGACGACGCGATTGGAAATGCCGCGGTTGCCCAGGGTTTCGGTCGACGGGTACACGGGTTGCAGGGCCGAGCGCAGGCTTTGTTCGTGCTCCGACAGCAATTCGATTTCCGGATGCGGCATGCTGAACGTGCCGTTGAAGGCATTCGCTTTGCCAAAGATGACCACCGGAATGCCCAGTTTCAGGGTTTCCCGAATCCATTTGATGCCCTGGAACCAGATAAGGTCCATTTGGCCGGTATCGTCGGCAAACGTGGCGACCAAGCGTTGTCCCCGCTTCTGTTCTACGGTTTTGACATGGATAATCTTCCCAATCAACTGCACATCGGCCCCAGACTCGCGCAATTCGTTCACACGGTAATAGCGCGTGCGGTCGATATACCGATTCGGGAAAAAATGCAGCAGGTCTTCGAAGGTACGTATGGCTACTTCCTTACGAAGCAACTCGCCCCGAGCGGGACCGACGCCTTTGAGATATTCGATGGGAGTCTGTAGAAGCGACATGCCGTTGTTTGACGTAAAGATACTTGTCTGCCCCCAAAATGGCAATTTCGGATGCAAATACGGCGAAAGGTACGATGCTTCGCGAAAACGCGGTTACGGTTTTTCCGCAATTTTATCCTGTAAAATACCCCATTCGGTATGTAACGGAAACCCTCGTTCGCGCCCGTACTTTTGCATAAAACACCTTATGGAAACCGATCACACCCATCGATTTGATGGAAAAGAAGACAAAGGCTACCACCAAAAACCTTTTGAAGACAATGCCGACCCATTACCCCAGATAGATCCGGTTTCGGCCGGCTTAGCAGAGGAAAGCGAGGGGACCAAGACGTCCGGCGAAAGCGATAAAAATGAAAGGGAAAAGACCCCTGTTGCCACGACACCCGAAACGACGTCACCTACCGAAAGCGCACCACAGCCGATTGACGATAGTGCCCGCCTCACGCAGTATCCGGACGGAAACGACTGACTAGCGTTCGAACAGCCCCAGCGTGCCGCCGACCCAGTCTTTGTCTTTGTTGAATTTGACGCCGATCATTTCGCCGCGACTCATCCGCACAAGGTTGCAGAGAAAGGTCGGCTCGGGGTCGTCTTTCCTCCACACACATAAAATCCGGACTTCCGCTTTTACCTTGCCGTCCGGCGATTGGATCACGGGTTCATAGTGTACCTTCTTTTGTAATATATAAAGGTCTTTGTCTTTCACGGCTTCGATGTCTTCCTTCGTTACATGGAAAACGACACCGCTTCCGGAAAACGAAAACAGCGGTTTTAGGACATAGTTTTCCAGGTCTTCCGGAATTTCATCCAGCTCACTCAGTAAGGTCGTTTCAATGAAATACTTCCCTTTCAAATACGGTAGGATGAACTTACTGATCCGGAAGAACCAGTTCGGGTGCCCGGCCCATTCCACGTCAAGGTCATCCGAAAAACGGAACTGCAGCGTCAGGTCGTTACGCGCTTCCAACTCGTCGAAAATCACACGGTTGTAGATGCGGCGTACTTCGATTTCTTCTCCCTCCGAATCGGTGTAGTAGAGTTTGGCGCCTTTCTGCCGTAACTCGGTGACGCATACAATCGGAATGCCCAGATCGCGGCGCGCGTAATAGAAGTCGATTTTGGTATTTTGCTTTTCCGGCTCGATTTCCAGCAGGATTACCTGTTTCGGATCGTGGCCCGCGAGAATGACGTCTTTCAGCAACGGCAGATAGTCGTCGCCGGTCATATCACCGATAAAAGGGGTCAGTTCGGAAAGGAAGGGGTATTGCCGGCAGAACTTTTCGTAAAGCACATACTGAAAATTGAAAAGGGAAGGAAAGCCTTGCACCTCAATGAGTTTCGGTAAAATCTCGCCATTCTCCTTACAGATGCCAAAATCGATCGCCAGGAAGGTGGTATGCGCATCTTCTCCCGGTACCCGGATGTTCAGTTCCAAGGCCGGATCCGTGAGCGGTCCGAAATCCGGACGACGGATCAGGGCAATGACGTCGCGGCAGCCTTCCAGCAACTGTTCCTTGAGGCTGTTCGGGATGAAAAACGGCGTTTCACCCATACGGAAGGTGGGCAAATAGTCGAAATCGGATGCAATATCCTGTTTGAACGCTTCATATTTCTCCAGCGAAAATGCGGAATTGAAACGGTCACGATACGATGGGATCATGGCGGTAGTATTGAGTGAAACATCGGCCGGAGCCGGCTGGGTCAGTTCGACAGCATCTTCTTTTGGTCCATCAGGTCATTGATGGCACCACGAAGGAAATTCGGGATGATGGTTTCGTTTGTTTTGTAGATCTTGTCTTCGTCAAGCAGGTCTTCCAGCATGTCGCGAAACTTCGACTTGCCTTTCATTTCAATGATGCGCTCGCGTTTTTCACGACTTTTCAGGTTGGCGATATAACTGATCGGATCGGCTTCCGGGTGGAACTGTGTCCCTACAAAATACGGGTTGAACCGCACAGCCATGATGGCACGCTCGTATTGCACATGGTCCCGGATTTTCTCAAGCGACAGTATCTTCGCGCCCTTTGCCTCAAACACTTTCAGTTTGGGCTGCACCACCTGGTAATCCCGCGAGTCGATCGCGTAAAACGGGTTCGGAAGTCCTTCAAACAAGGCATCGTTAAGTCCGTCCGGCGTCTTATGCACCGGCATGATGCCAAACGACGTCGATTTCCGTTTGGTGATTTCCGCCAGCCCAAAATGGTGGCAGGCCATCTGGAAGGAATGGCAGATGAACAACATATACTTTTTCACCTCCTGTGTGCGGTTCCATTCGAGCAGGCCGTCTACAAAATCGAAATACGCCCTGTCCCAAATGCCGTCGCCGTCAAGCGGATTGCCCGGCCCACCGGTCGAGATATAGATGTCATACGCCTTCATATCCGGCAATTCGCCCTTTCCGCGCGTATCGTATACCTTGAAATCGACCATGGCGTTGAACCTCCTGACGATGTCGATGATGCACCGCATGCCCTGGTTGGGCTCGCCTTTATACATATCCAGAATGGCAACGCGAAGGGACGATTGGCTCATAAGTACGTGTTTGCTTGCAAATATACAAGAAGTTATCAGTTATGGTTCGAACGCCGTCGTCACATCAGAGGCCGCGCACGAACTCCGATGTAATGAAATCCACCACTTTCGTCAGGTCGTTACCGTTGTCACGGAAGACGGTCAATTGCTTGTCCGACCCCGTGCCTTCCCGCAGGATCCGGTGAACGTATTCGATATGTTCCCGCGAGCCCAGTTCGTCGACCACATCGTCAATGAACTCAAGCAGTTCCAGGATGAGGTCGCGCGTCGGCACTTCCTGCTGTAACCCGAAATCAATCATATGATTTTCAATGCCATAGCGTGCGGCCCGGAACTTGTTCTCGCGGATCAACGCAATACGGTAAATATTGAAGCTCGTATTGGCCTTCGTCAACTTATACAGTTTGGCCACGACGGCCTGGATGAGGGCCACTACGCACATCGTTTCATCCACCGTGAGCATCATATCGCAGATGCGGAATTCAATGGTGTTGTAGAACGGATGTAGTCGAAGGTCCCACCAGATTTTCTTCGGGTTGTCGATACAGTTCGTCTTGACCAGCGTATCGAGGTAGTTGTCATACGACGCCACCGAGTCGAAATACTCCGGAAGACCCGTGCGCGGAAACTTGTCGAAAACCTTCGTGCGGAACGACTTATACCCGGTTTCACGACCTTCCCAGAACGGCGAATTCGTCGACAGGGCGAAGATATGCGGCAGGAAGTAACACGCCTGGTTCATCAGTTGCAGGCCGATTTCGCGGGTTTCGATCCCCACGTGGCAGTGCATACCGAAAATCAGGTTCGAGCGCGCCGCATCCTGCAGTTCGTTTACGATGTGGTGGTAACGCGGATCGTCGGTAATAGGCTGGTCCTGCCATTTTGAAAACGGGTGCGTACCGGCGCCGCCTACGATCAACTTTTGTTTGTCCGCCAGTTCGACGATCTTGCGTCTCAGGAATTTGATTTCCTCCTTCGCCTCCGACACACTGCTGCAGATGTTAGTGCCGACTTCCACCACCGATTGGTGCATCTCGGCCTTGACCTGCTCGTTCAGGATGATTTTCGCACCGTCCACAATTTTCGAAAGGTGCGATCGGAGGTCCCGCGTTTGGGGGTCTATAATCTGGTACTCTTCTTCCACACCTAGTGTGAAGACGGGTAATTTTCGCGTAGCCATGGTTATTTTTTTGTCGGGCCGACCGTGTCTTTCACGAAGTCACCCCAGAAAAGGTTCGGTTTTCCGTCTTTGTGTTTTTTAGCATAGGAAATAGCCAGTTTGGCGGCTTCCTCCACCACCCATTCGAAGTTCTCCTGGCCCACCGAAGTGAGTTCGGCATCCGGCGCCGGGTTTCCGAAGTCGATGGCATACGGGATTCCGTCGCGCACGGCGAACTCCACGGTATTGAAATCATAGCCTAGGCCGTTGCAGAGGCGAAGGGTGTAATCCTTGATGGTCGCCAGCAATTTCTTATCGGTATTCGGGTTGTCCACCACATACCGCAAGTGGTGTGGGTTCCGCGGTTCGTACGGCATGATGCGAACGGCTTTCCGTCCGAGGCAATACACCCGGAAATACGAATCAAACACGATCTCTTCCTGCAACAACATCACGAGTTGCCCCGTTTCACGGTGTTTTTCCCAGAATTCCTCGCGGTTTTCCAGTCGGTAGACGTTCTTCCAACCGCCACCGGCATACGGTTTCATATAGGCAGGGAATCCGACATAGTCGAAGATGGCTTCCCAATCCATCGGGAAGGCAAGGTTGCGGAACGATTTGGCCGTGGTATCCGTCGGGTGTTCGGCAGACGGCAATATGGCTGTTTTAGGAAGTGGTACGCCCAGGGTATCCGCCAGACAGTTGTTGAAAAACTTGTCGTCAGCGCTCCACCAGAACGGGTTGTTGATAACGATAGTGCCCGTAAGTGCGGCGTTTTTGAGATAGGTGCGGTAGAACGGTACGTCCTGTGAGATACGGTCAATGATGACGGCATAGTCCGTTGCTTTGTTCTGCATGACCTTGTCGATGCTCACGGGTTCGGCCACGATACCTTTTTCGCCTTTTCCGTTTACCCGGTCGATGAACGCCCAGGGAAACGTGTCTTCCATTCCGAACAAAATTCCGATCTTCTTCATTTTAGGTGTTTTAGGTGCTATTAAAAAAATCTGATTCTTGAGAGATAATGCGGAAACATCTCACGCCACACGGGCCAGTCGTGCTGACGGTCCTGCCGCACGTCAAGCCAGTGGTGCACGTTCTTACCGCTCAATACCCGGCTCAGGCGCAGGTTGGCGTCAAAACAGATGTCCCAGTTGGAGGTGCCCAATACAATGTCCATGTTCCACAACTCATGGTCGTTCAGTCCGGGCAGATAGTCCTCCGGACTGTTGTAATACACATCCGAATTGTGGAAACCATACATGAAATCCTTGATGTCAAAGGCCCCGCTCATTGAAAACATATGGCTCACATAACCCGGGTGCCGAAACGCGAAATTGGCCGCGTGATAGCCGCCGAAACTGCAGCCGGCAACGGCTACTTTCCCTGAATAGGTATTGTTCTTCACCCGCTCCACAATCTCATGGCAGATCATTTTGTCATACCATGTATGGTTCCGGATCTTATCCGCCGGATGGATGTGCTTGTTGTAAAAACTGTCTTTGTCGATGCTATCCGGACAAAAAATCTGGACGAGTCCCTGTTCGATGAACCACGAGGCGGCACCCACAAGGCCCTGGTCGCGGTTTTCATGGAAACTTCCCATCGAGGTGGGGAAGAGGATAACGGGATAGCCGGCATGTCCAAAAACGAGCATTTCGATCTCGCGGCCCAGGTTCGGAGAGTGCCACTTAAAGTATTCTTCGCGCATAAACTACGTTTGCAACAATGATAAGGAAAATAAACCACAAAGACCAATACAACCGAAGGTTTGGTCGAATTTTGTCATAATTGTGGTATATCCTTTAAAATTTTAGGAAAATTCGAACGCAGGTGGTTTTTTCAACCCTGTCAAATGCGGACGCTTCAACCCGTAGGTCGGGTCACCGCGTCGTTCGCATCGAACAATTGCACCTGGTCTTTCAGTCTTTCGATCAGTAATTGCATCATCCGCTTGTTAAGGGCCGACGAATTCTGGATATACCGCTCGTATTCGGCCACCGAGAAAAGGCCGATGATAATACCTTTTAACGAGTTCCGGAACTTGATATCGCGCTGGATGCTGTGTTCGATAAATTGCAATTTCTTCGCCAACGGGAATTCATGGAACGGCACCTTGCTCTTGGCGACGTAATTCCGGAATACGGAAAGGAAGAGATCGTTCTGGAGTTTCAGGATGGGGCGCAATACGCCGTTTTGGAAAATTTCATCGGGGACCGATTCCGGACTGATACGCCCGATCGCTTCGCCCCGGAAACCGCTGAGGAACTGGTCGCGTGATTCCATGGTCTTCGTTTCCCTTAAAGGTACGAACAACTACCCGTTCGGTCGACCGTGGATCGGGTCGTAGGAGGGGTTAGTTATCAAGAAGTTATTAACCGGCTACAGTTTGCGTACGTTCACCAGGAAGCGTTGCACCTGCACGTCGATCGCGTTGATGTTGGAAATTTTCAGCTTGATGAGTTTCCATTCTGAAGTAGGGGCCAAACGCGCTGTTTTCCCGTTCCAGGTAACATCAATGGGCATATCGAATCCGGGTTCGGTCGCATCCCAACGGTATTCCACAAACTCGCCGCTGCGGCGCAGTTCCAAAACCGGAATCTCTTTGTGGCGCAGGTATTGGTTAAACACATGGGTCAGGTCCATGCCCGTCTTCTCGTTGAAAAAGGCAACAACGGTTTCGGTGTTGATGATTTTGTGTCGGAAGGTCATACTGAACTCATACAGCAAATTCCACCATTTTCCATCGTCGTTGATGATGTTACGGATGGTGTTCAGCATATTGGCACCTTTCGGATACATGTCACCCGATCCTTCGCGGTTCACACCGAACGGACCGATGATTGGCTTGTCATTGTCGATATTGCCGCGCTGCCCGAAGTTATAGGCATCCGCCGCTGCTTTGCCCTGTGTGCACTCTACAAAGACGGTTTCCGTATAACAGGTAAAACCCTCGTGTATCCACATATCGGCAATGTCCTCAGAGGTGATGCTGTTGCCGAACCACTCGTGGCCACTTTCATGCACAATGATATAATCCCAACTCGAGCCATAGCCGGTGCCCGAAATGTCCATACCAAGATACCCATTGCGATATTGGTTGCCATACGCCACGGCGCTTTGGTGTTCCATGCCCAGATAGGGCGTTTCTACGAGTTTATAACCGTCTTCCGGAAACGGGTAGGGACCGAATTTCAACTGGAAGCAATTCAGCATCGGCTTGACGATTTCGAAGTGCCGGCGCGCTTTTTCTTCGTTTTCCCGCAATACATAATAATCGAGGTCGAGAGTGCCATAGGTCTCCCCGAAGTGCACGTAATCGCCTACATTCAGCGTGATATCGTAATTGTTGATGGGGTTAACCACGCGCCACAACCATTTGGTGTAGCCGTCGCCACTGGGTTCCGATTTCACGAAACGTCCATTTGAAACACCCACAAGCCCGTCGGGAACCGAAATGGCAACATATGCACCGTCCTCGGGCTCGTCCGACTGCGAATCTTTCACCGGATACCAAAGGCTGGCACCGGTTCCCTGCACGGCCACGCCGATCCACGGTTTTCCGTTGCCGTCCTGGCTGAATACAAAACCACCGTCCCAGGGCGCGTTTTTGGCAATCTGGGGCGCGCCATGGTAATGGAAACGCAGCGTATGTCTGGAATCTTTTTCGAGCGGGGCAGGGAAGGAGACAAATACCGCGTGGTACTCCCGCTTGTACTTCAACTTGTGACCGTCCATCACGATACTGTCGACTTTCATGTTCTCGAACAGGTCGAGTTGGATGCGCGAGGCTGTCGCGTTCATCACAAAGGCGATGTCATTATACCCCTGAAGTGTCTTCTTCGACACATCGAGCCGCACATCCAGGTTGTAATGCCGCACGTCAAACGCGGTGCGTTCAGGTCGAAGTCCGCCCTGCAGCGAATCTTTCCGGGTGGTTTTTTGAGCGCCCGCCGCAGTTGCGACCAATAAGAGGAGCGCCAGGAAGCAATGTTTCATAGTCTATACGTCAACAATTACGGCTGCGCGTTACCGAGGCCTTTTTCTCTTGTGTCTTTGATATGGTCGAGCACCCAATCCAGTTCCATGTCTTTGCCGCTCAACCGCGCCGGTAGGTTCGGCAATAGTTCCGTATCCGGCAACACGCCATAACCATCGGGTTCTTTTGTGTAGATGGTGGCCACTTTCATAAGGCCGATCCGCAGGGTGGCTTTGGTGTGCGGAAGCGTAAACACGGGCATTTGACCGGCCACGGTTCCGTTGTAGGCGCCCCCGGTTTCTTCTCCCACTACATAGGCCCGTCCTGAACCTTTCAGCAAATTGGCAATAAGGGAAGAAGCGGAAAAACTGCCACCGTTGACGAGCACATAAACGGCCCCGTCGAAGTGGTTGTCTTTCTTGACCTTGACGCGGTCATCCGTACCGGCGTAAAACTTTCCGTCCTTGCCTTTATACACGCGAAAGTACTGCACACCATAAAAAATCGGCGCCCCCAGGCCGCGGAATACCAGGTCTACGGCTCCGGCTCCATCGAAATAATTCGAATGCAGCAGGCTGGTGCGGGAAGTGACCAGGGACGGCTGGCATACCACACGCGTCGAATCGGTCATGTAGGAATACAAATCCAGTATCTCCGACAGTCGCCCACCCGGATTATCGCGAACGTCGAGGATGAGCGTATGGGCCTTTCGCTCCCGGATGGTTTTAAAAGCCGACTTATAGTATTTCCGATAATTCCCAATGCTGAAGCCACGGATCTTGAGCACCGCCACACTGCTGTCGGCCCCAACAAAGCGGAGATCACGGTTGTTGAGTCCGGTTTCGGGATTGTACCCTTTCAACCGCTGCATTTTGCGGGAAGGACGGGCCACGACCACGGGTTTTGCAACGGGTTGTTTCTTTCTGACGGAGTCGTTTTCCTTTCGCCTCAGGATGGTAACGGTCTGAACCGAGTCGTTGCGCCGAAAGGCATAACGAAGGCTGTCCTTGATCCCGAAACGCGCGGTGTAAAACGAGGAAAAGCTGCGTTCCAGACGGTTCCGTTTGAAGGTCGTATTGAACCCATCAGACGTGAACAGCCGGTTGAAATCGCGCACTAAATCCGAAACGGGTTGTCCGTCAATCGCGACGACTTCGGTTCCTTCGCGAACGGATTTGTCATAGGATTTGTTTTTAAGGACGAAGAGACGGTTGTCGTACAACCCGAATTCAAACTGTGAAAACGGCCCGGTGCCTTTGGCCGCCAACGCCTTGCCTTCCGCTTTTGTATACCGCTTCAACGGAGGTCGCAGCGCCATATGTCCCTGTCGTACCGATGCCACCAACGGCGCCAGTTTTTCGTAAAAGGCATAGCTGTCAAGCGGACGGTTGATCGTCGCCTTCAGGCTGTCGAACTTATAACGAAACTCCGCTTCCGGGATATACCAATACAAATCCGGATGCAGGCGCGTGATTTTCCGATAGGCATAGTCGACGTCGGCTTTGAGTTCCTCCGGTGATTTCAGCCGCGAAATGTCACGGTTGTAGCGTTCAACGGAATGACAGCCGGTGAGGAGTAGGGGTAAGGCGAGGAGCAGGAATCGCTTCACATGTGGCAATTTCTGCAATGTTACCAAAAAAACGGTTTAGGTCTGTATGACACCGAGGTTAAATTTCCGTTCGATGGGCGCGTGGTTCGCCGCTTCGATGCCCATCGAAATCCACGTGCGGGTGTCAAGTGGGTCAATGATGGCGTCGGTCCACAAACGGGCTGCCGCATAAAACGGTGACACCTGCTCGTCGTAGCGTGCCTTGATCTTGTCGAATAGCGCCTGTTCTTTTGCCGCATCGACTTCTTCGCCTTTCGCGCGGATGGCAGAGGCTTCGATCTGGGCGAGTACTTTAGCAGCCTGTGTTCCACCCATCACCGCGAGTTCGGCATTGGGCCAGGCAGCAATCAACCGCGGATCATAGGCTTTACCACACATGGCGTAGTTGCCGGCACCATACGAGTTCCCAACGATAATGGTAAACTTCGGCACCACCGAGTTACTGACCGCATTGACCATTTTCGCCCCGTCTTTGATGATACCGCCGTGTTCCGATTTGCTGCCGACCATAAAGCCGGTCACGTCTTGTAGGAATACCAACGGAATCTTCTTTTGGTTGCAATTGGCGATGAACCGGGTGGCTTTGTCGGCGGAATCCGAATAGATAACGCCCCCGAACTGCATTTCCCCTTTTTTGTTCTTGACCACTTTACGCTGGTTGGCGACGATGCCCACGGCCCAGCCGTCGATACGAGCGTAGGCGGTAATCAGCGTCTGGCCATAGCCGGCCTTATATTCGTCGAACTCCGAGTTATCCACCAGCCGTCTGATGATCTCGTACATGTCGTATTGCTCAGAACGCGACTGCGGCATAAGTCCGTAAATCTCTTTTTCATCCAGCGTCGGCTTCGCGGGTTTTTCCCGGTTGAAGCCCGCTTTCTCATAGTCCCCGATTTTCCCGACGATGTTTTTGATGCGGTCAAGGGCGTCTTTGTCGTCCTTCGCCTTATAGTCGGTTACACCCGATATTTCGCAATGGGTGGTGGCACCGCCCAGCGTTTCATTGTCGATCGTTTCACCGATGGCGGCTTTCACTAAATAACTGCCCGCAAGGAAGATGCTCCCCGTTTTATCGACGATCAGCGCCTCGTCGCTCATGATAGGGAGGTAGGCACCGCCGGCCACGCAACTACCCATTACCGCTGCAATCTGGGTGATGCCCATGCTGCTCATGATCGCGTTGTTGCGGAAAATACGGCCAAAATGTTCTTTGTCGGGGAAGATCTCATCCTGCATAGGAAGGTACACACCCGCACTGTCGACGAGGTAAATGATGGGGAGACGGTTTTCCATCGCGATTTCCTGGGCGCGGAGGTTCTTTTTACCGGTGATCGGAAACCACGCACCGGCTTTCACGGTGGCATCATTGGCCACCACCACGCATTGTTTCCCTTTTATATACCCAATTTTTACGACCACTCCACCAGACGGGCATCCGCCGTGTTCGGCATACATCCCCTCACCGGCAAAGGCCCCGATTTCGATGCTCTTCGCTTTTTCGTCGAGCAGGTAGTCGATGCGCTCACGGGCCGTCATCTTGCCTTCGGCGTGCAGTTTTTCGATGCGTTTTTCGCCCCCTCCGAGTTTGACTTTGTTCAGTCGTTGTTTTAAGGAAGAAAGCAGCAGGCGGTTGTGGTCTTCGTTTTTATTGAAGGTGAGGTCCATAGCGATTTTTGTGTGGAGCAAAGGTACGAAAACGATTGAAATTTAGGTGGGGTGAGGGTTGGTGGTTCAGGGTTCATAGTTCATAGTTCATGGTTCATGGTTCGTGGTTCGTGGTTCGTGGTTGATAGTTGAGAATTCATAATGAGGATAAACTTCCCCTTTTAGTCTTTATACTTGATACTTGATACTTCATACCTGATACTTGATACTTGCTCCTTGCCCCTCAAAACAAACCCACCTCCAAAACGGGTAGTTTTTCCCCGCGTGAACCCATCCAACTCAACACTCAACACTCAAAACTCAACACCCTTGTAGTATTTTCTCGTGTGAACCCCTTCCAACCCAAAACCCAAATCTACCACCCGGATACTGTATGGATACTGTATGGATAAAGTATGGATACTGTATGGATAGAGTATCACGAATGTATTAAAACCGTTTTTCAACATCAGTAGCATAGTTGATGGTTGATGGTTGATAGTTGTTGGTTTTTGGTTGTTGGGGCCACACCTACCGCCCTTTCATTTCCGAAGCTCAGCCTGCCTTCTTTTCCTGTCAGATCCGTTACGGACAATCGCTCATTGTTCCTTGTTCATAGTTCATAGTTCATAGTTCATAGTTCATAGTTCATAGTTCATAGTTCATAGTTCATAGTTCATAGTTCATAGTTCATAGTTCATCGCTCATCGTTCATTGTTCATCGTTCATCGTTCATTGTTCATCGTACATCGTACATCGTACATTCTTCATTCCCTTATCTTTGCTCCATGACTACTATCCGATGGGGCATTATCGGCTGCGGCGACGTAACCGAACGCAAAAGCGGGCCCGCTTACCAAAAAACAGAAGGATTCTCGATCGTAGCCGTGATGCGACGCGACGCCGCGAAAGCCGAAGAATACGCCCAACGCCATGGGATGGAGAGATGGTATTCCGACGCCGATGCGCTGATTAACGATCCGGAGGTGGATGCCGTCTATATCGCCACCCCGCCCGACACACACGCGTTCTATGCCCTCAAAGTGGCCGCGGCGGGCAAACCCTGCTGCATCGAGAAGCCCATGGCACCTTCCTATGCCGAGTGCCTGACGATCTGCGAGGCATTCGAATCCCGCGGGCTGCCGCTGTTCGTAGCCTATTACCGACGGTCGTTACCGCGTTTCCGGAAGGTGAAGGAGTGGATCGACACCGGACACATCGGACAGGTGCGGCACCTCCACTGGACGCTCATCCGCACACCTTCACCCGTCGATTTGTCGGGAAGCTATAACTGGCGTACCGATGCGAAGATCGCGCGGGGCGGATATTTTGATGATTTGGCGTGTCACGGACTCGATCTTTTCAGCTACTTTTTCGGAGAGGTGACAGATTGCGCCGGACTCGCCTCGAACCAACAGGGATTATACGACGCCTTTGACGCACTGTCGGCTACCTGGCGTTATGCATCTGGAGTCACGGGCACGGGCATCTGGAATTTCGGCTGTGCGCAACGCGAGGATGAGGTGGTCATCCGCGGAGAAAAAGGCACGATTACCTTCTCTGTTTTCGGTGACGTCCCTTTTGTGCTGGAAACGGCCGACGGGCGGGAAGAATCGGTAATCGAAAATCCCGAAAACATCCAGTTGTTTCATGTGGGGAATATGCGCGACCACCTCATGGGACGTTCGCAACATCCGTCAACGGGTCGTTCCGCCGCTGAAACTGCCCGTATGATGGACGTGATCCTGGGGAGAATGTAAGTCCGGTGTAGCCGCGTGAGGGATGGAAGCGGCAGCCTTTTTTGTCAACACCAACCACCAAATACCCAATACCAACCACCAACTATCTACTGCCCACTGCCCACTGCCTACTGCCCACTGCCTACTACCCACTGCCTACTGTCTACTGCCTACTGCCAACTCCCCACTCCCGCCAAAACACCGGTTTCTTCCATACACTCCCGCATCATCTGGTAGGTGCGTTCGATGTCGTTGTCGAGCCCGATCGAAAAGCGGATGAGTCCGTCGCTCAACCCCATTTCTTTTTGCTCTTCCACCGGTATTTCACTTGAGGTCGAGGTGCCGGGTGCGCTGAACAGCGTCTTGTAGAAACCGAGGCTCACGGCGAGATACCCGAGGTTGCGCTCCTGCATGAGTTCCATCAGTTCGTTGGCTTTGGCAAGACTGCCGACATCGACCGTCATCATGCCGCCAAACCCGAACTCGGGGTTCATCATGCGTTTGAACGTCTCGTGCCCCGGGTGGCTTTCGAGTCCGGGATACACCGTCCGCAGTCCGTCTGCTTCAAATTTCTCCGCCAACACCTGCGCGTTGTGGCTGTGTTGTTTCATCCGGATGTGCAGGGTGCGGAGGTTCTTCATGACCGAAGCCGACCGGAGGCTGTCCATCGTCGGGCCCAGCAGCATCGCTGCGCCGTCGTTCACGTTCTTAAGTCGGTGGATGAACTCCCGCGAGGCACACGTCACACCCGCTACCGTGTCGCTGCTGCCGTTGATGTATTTCGTAAGGCTGTGGATGACGATGTCGGCACCCAGTTGTGCCGGCGCGATGGAAAGGGGAGAGAAGGTGTTATCGACGACTAACTGAAGTTGGTGTTTTTTCGCTACGGATGCCAAAACCGGGATGTCGGCGATTTCCAATAGCGGGTTACTGACCGTTTCACAATACAGCACTTTCGTATTCGGTTGGATAGCTGCTTCTACCGCCTCGATTTTGGTAATATCGACGAAGGTAACCGTGATCCCCATGCGCGGCACGAAGTTCTTCAGAAAGGCATAGGTACCACCGTAAATGGTGCGGCTAGCCACGATATGGTCGCCGTTTCCGCAAAGCTGTAAGAGGGTAGAGGTGATCGCCCCCATGCCGGATGCCGCTACATTGGCCGACTCGGTTCCTTCCATCGCGGCCAGCGCCTGGTCGAGGTAGAGGTTGCTGGGCGACGAGTGGCGGGAGTAGAGATAACAGCCTTCGGCATTGCCTTCAAAGGTATCGAACATGGTCTTGGCCGAAAGGAAGGTATAGGTAGAGGAATCGGAAATCGAAGGGTTGACGCCACCAAATTCACCGAAGTATTGTAAGTCCTGTATTTTATCTGCCGGATGGAGTTTCATATAGTTTATTTTTCATGCAATTTCATTTTTATAGGAATAAATTAAAACAACTATGATAAAATTTAGAATAAAAAACTATATAACTATGTTTATTTAGATATATTTGCTGAATAGAACGCCTTTTTGCCCCCTTTACCTGATTTTTTTTCTGATGACCCTCGACGCGACAGACCGTAAACTCCTGATGTACCTACAGCAGGACGCGAAGCAGACCACGAAAGAGCTTTCCAACAAGCTCGATCTTTCGGTTACGGCGGTTTACGAGCGTATCCGCAAGCTGGAGCGCGAGGGTATCATCAGTAAATATGTCGCACTACTCGAAAAGGGCAAAGTAGGGAAGGGCTTCGTGGTATTCTGCCACGTAAAGCTCGTGCAGCATACCCGCGAGTTCGTCACCCAGTTCGAAAAAGAGGTAAAAAGCCTGCCGGAAGTCTTAGAGTGCTACCACGTTTCGGGCGACTATGACTACATCTTAAAAGTAATGGTAGCCGACATGCAGGCCTACCGCGAATTCCTCGTAACGAAACTGACCACGCTCCACCACATCGGCAGCACGCACAGCACGTTTATGATTGGGGAGGTGAAGAATTCGGCGTTGATAGAGCTTAGTAATTAGCGAATTTAGGAATTAGCGAATGAGTATATGGCACGTTACGGGCTATTTGCTCTAACAGGAATATCGCGCAGCGGCTCAAACGGGGGCGTATGTTGGTTTGTTTACCAAATCCCGGGTTCTAAACTCGATGCAATCCTAATTCAACCTACTTAATCCTCCCTTTAATAGAATTTTACGTACCTGCTTTTACGCTCCGCACATTCGCTAATGCCCACATTCGCTAATTCGCTAATTTTCTAATTTCCCACCCCTGCTTCCACGCCCTGTACATTCGCTAATTCCCAAATCCGCTAATTCGCTAATTTTCTAATTTCCCGCCCCCGCTTCCACGCCCTCTACATTCGCTAATCCGCTAATTCGCACATTCGCTAATTAATCGTATTTTTGTGCCACAAAATCCAACACCATGAACGCATTCGACGTCGTCGTCATAGGATCGGGTCCGGGCGGATATGTGGCCGCCATCCGTTGCTCACAACTGGGATTCCGTACCGCTGTCATTGAAAAATATCCAACCCTCGGGGGCACCTGCCTCAACGTAGGCTGTATCCCTTCCAAAGCACTGCTTGACTCCTCTCACCATTACCATGATGCGTTGTCGCATTTTAAAGAGCACGGCATCGAAATCGGCGGGGATATCAAAATCAATATGGAGCAGATGATCGCCCGCAAGGGCTCGGTCGTCGACCAGAATACCGCAGGTATCAAATACCTGATGGACAAAAACAAAATCACCGTCCTGGAAGGCGTTGGTTCGTTTGAAGACGCAACCCACGTAAAAGTGACCAAAAACGACGGGTCTTCGGAAACCGTTGAGACGAAATACGTCATCATCGCCACAGGTTCGAAACCGTCCAATCTGCCGTTCATCACCATCGACAAAGAACGCATCATCACGTCGACCGAGGCCCTGAAACTGAAAGAAGTGCCGAAACACCTGGTCATTATCGGTGGCGGGGTAATCGGACTCGAACTCGGACAAGTATACCTGCGCCTCGGTGCGGAAGTATCGGTAGTGGAATACCTCGACCGCATCATCCCAGGCATGGACGGCGCGCTTTCGAAAGAACTGACGAAAGTCCTGAAGAAACAGGGCATGAAATTCTATACCTCCCACAAAGTAAAATCGGTCGAACGCAAAGGCGACGCAGTACAGGTGCAGGCCGACAATGCCAAAGGGGAAACCATCACCCTCGATGGCGATTACGCGCTGATCTCGGTCGGACGTCGTCCGTTTACCGACGGGCTGGCAGCCGATAAAGCAGGTGTGAAACTCACCGAACGCGGACAAATTGAGGTCAACGACCACCTGCAGACGAGCGTACCGAACATCTACGCCATCGGCGATGTGGTGAAAGGAGCCATGCTCGCGCACAAAGCGGAAGAAGAAGGCGTGTTTGTAGCCGAAACATTGGCCGGACAAAAACCGCATATCAACTACAACCTCATTCCGGGTGTCGTCTATACCTGGCCGGAAGTTGCCGCTGTCGGCAAAACCGAAGAGCAATTGAAAGAAGCCGGAATCGAATACAAAGCGGGTAGCTTCCCATTCAAGGCATTGGGCCGCTCACGTGCCTCTATGGACACCGACGGTTTCGTCAAGATTTTAGCCGATGCCAAGACGGATGAAGTACTGGGCGTGCACATGATCGGTGCCCGCGTAGCCGACCTGATCGCCGAAGCGGTAACGGCTATGGAATTCCGTGCCTCTGCCGAAGACATCGCCCGTATGAGCCATGCCCACCCGACCTATGCAGAAGCGGTGAAGGAAGCAGCACTCGCGGCAACCGACAACCGCGCGTTACACGTGTAAAGACCTATCATTTCAATAAAAAAAAGCGCTTTTTGAGAGCGCTTTTTTTATTGAGGAGCAAGGAGCAAGGAGCAAGGAGCAAGGAACCACGAACCACGAACCACGAACCACGAACCACGAACCACGAACCAAGAACCAACACCCCCTTACTTCACTTTTATATTCACACTGATAATATCAGACACCAGGTTACGCGAGTTATCGCTTTCGTAATGCCCGTACCGGAGTTCTATCGTATTGAGCTTGTCGATACCGAAAACACCACCCGGCGGCGTAAACTTCACACCCATACCAAAGAAACCGCTGTCGAATTTCGACAGGTCATAGTTGCTGGTGTAGAACTCCTCGGATCCGGTGTGCTCTTGGTATCCGGCAAAGTACTTAACGGCTGATTGCGCGTAATACCGGTAAAACGGACTGATCGACAGGGCCTGCGTGAGCTTCACCGGAACCTCGAGGCTGGCGGTATGCGCCGTAAGTCCCCAATCGTCGGAATAATAGCGGTAATACGCCCGGAAGATGATATTGTCCCCCGCAAAGTAGTTCACGCGCACCCCAATCGGAATCTTGAAGCGCGAATCGGGTAGTAGCTCCTGATGCACCGATCCGTCGGTAAAATACACCCGGTGGAACGGCAGGGCCAGATACCCCTGTTGCGTCACCAAATCGGCTATCAGTGCGACCTGCAGGTTTTTGTTCACCACCTGTGTATACCCCAGCGACAAGGCGAAGGTGTTCCGCGAGTCGGTGCCGTAGCCGTCGCCGCCCGTTCGGAGTTCAATCGGCTGGATGAGTTTTACCTGGTCAAGGAAGGTTTGTAAACGGGCCGAAAATTCGCCGTTGCGGTCCTTCGTTTTCCTGGCATAGCCAATCGTCCCACCAAACGACTGATAGTCGAATTCGGTGGAAGAGGAGACGCCGGCTGTGAAGGTCGAACCCTTTTCTTCGTTCTCCAGGCTATACAAAATCGACGGATACACGCGGATATCAGCCGAGGAAGCCGATGAATTGGCCGCGAGGTCGATACGGTCAGACGACGCCGACGAGTAATGGTCGACGCCTAACTCGAGATCGAAGGTGTGCTTTTTGCCGGTCTCGCCGTACTTCACCAGTCGGACGTCGAGTGCATTCGAGATATCCGTCAGCTCTTCGGTGCCGACACCCCCAGTGACAGCCGAGTTGTTTCCATCTTGTTTGTAGTAACTCGACACGAGGTTGATCTCGTCGATTTTGAGCTTGCGGTTCTTGTAAGCGGTTGAATCCTGCTCCGTTTGCGCCTTCATCGTAAAAAAGGCCATAAGGGCAAACCCGTTCAATAGGATGCGTTTCATGTGGCGATAGAATAGAGATTAGTTACAACCACAGCCACCGCCGCTTTTTCCGGCATTGGCCCCAGACGCTCCTTCGCGATACGATTGGAAACTGAGTTCGGTTTTTTCGATTTTACGGTTTGACAAGACCATTTCGGAATCGTTGATCTTGGCTTTCTGGTATTCTTTCACGCTGGTGCAGGAGGCGAGCAGGCCGGCGCACGACAGCATGAGGATCATTGCCTTGTGTTTCATATGAGATGGATGTTTTTGGATGTGTATAAGGTGTTTTGGTCGTCGATGATGATGCAATAAAGTCCCGGAATCTGGTTCGCCAGGAAGAGTCCCGCCTCAATGCCCATTACCGAAATCGGTGTCGCCATCGCATCAGCAAACTCTGCATTGTCGCAGATGATGGTCACGCTTTTGATACCGGTAACCGGGAGTCCGGTTTTGGGATCGATGGTATGGGAATACTTCCGTCCGTCGATCATGACGTATTTCTCGTAATTTCCCGAGGTAGCCACGGCCTGGTTGGAAATGTTCATAAAGGAAAAACTAGCTGCCGGGTGGTCAGGATGCGCAATCCCGATGGTCCAGGGCCGGCCGTCTGGCTGCATGCCCCATGCGGTGAGGTCGCCACTGGCATTGATGATACCGCTCGTCACGCCCATTCGTTTCAGGATGTCTTTGGCACGCTCGGCGGCATAGCCTTTCCCGATGCCACCGAAGCCAATCCGCATACCGGCTTTTTTGAGGAAAACGGTACAGCGCTCGGCATCCAGTTCGATGTTGCGGTAATCGATCAGGTGCACCATCTTGGCAGCGGTTTCTTTGGTGGGAAGGGTGACCATCTCGCGGTCAAAATTCCATAGCGAACGGTCGATACCGCCGTAGGTGATGTCAAAGGCGCCTTGCGTAATCGAGGAAATCGCGATACTGCGGGCAATCAGGTCGAAGACTTCGCGATCCACTTCCACCGGCGCAAGGCCTGCATTGGCGTTGATACGATTGGTCTGGCTGTCGGGTTGGTAGGTCGTCAAAAGTCGTTCGATCCGCTGGATTTCCGACACGCCGGCATCGATGAAGCGATCTGCCTGCTCCGCATCCGAGGTCACGACGGTAATCGTGAAGTTGTTTCCCATCAGGCGCATCGAGCGGGCGAACTTTTCCATCAGATCAGCGTTTGGTATCGACGTTGGCCAGCTCGTTGATCCAGTCGTCGGGCTTTTCAGAAGGTTTGCCAGCCCAACGTTTCAGAACTTTCCCGTTGCTGTCTAATAATAAAGTGAGAGGAAACGTACCTTCCTTGTTGTATTTCTCCGCCAGCATCTCGTTGCGTTTGACGATGTCGGCAGCCGGTTGGTTTTTGGATTTCCTCGGAAAATCGGCATTGACCAACACCAGGTGGGCGTCGGCGTAGGTTGCGAACGCGGCACTTTCGAGGTAGTCTTTCCGGAATGCGATGCACGGACCGCACCAGTCAGACCCCGAGAAGTTCAATAATACGAGTTTGTGTTCGTCCCGCGCTTTCTGCAGGGCTTTGTCAAAATCGGCCTCCCATTGCCACAAGGCAACGAAAGAGAGAAGAAAAAGAAGTGGCTTCATAATGGTAACGATAACAGTGAAAGGACGGGTTTATTGTATGCCAACCCTTACTCCCTGATAACCTGCATGCAAAGTACGAATTTCCGGACGTCGATTTAGGTGATATACATCATAAAACTAGAGAAGGGAACAAAAGAGTTCCTTCGCGCCTGTCAAAGTGCTTTCCGGATCCGCTTTTCGCCCAAAAGACGCATGGGTCGCTGCGAAGCCGCCTTCGACTGCATCCGCGTTTCCGCAAATTCGCGTATATGCGCCTGGGCTTCTTCGACGCTGTCGGTCAGCAATACATACCGCATATCATCGGCGCTGATGGTCTCCAGTTGTTTCATCCGTTCGAAATGGGCGATGAGGTCCTTATGGAATTCCAACCCCATGATAATAATAGGGAACGCTTCGGTTTTGCCGGTTTGCACAAGGGTAAGCGTTTCGAAGAACTCGTCAAGGGTGCCATAGCCGCCCGGCAACACGATAAAGGCACTGGAGTATTTTCGCAGCAATTCCTTCCGTACGAAAAAATACTCGATAGATACAAAACGGTCCAGATACGGATTAGGCGATTGCTCCCGCGGAAGGACAATATTACACCCAATCGACAAACCGCCGCCTTCCCGGGCACCCCGGTTGGCCGCTTCCATGATTCCGGGTCCACCGCCGGTCATGATCGTAAACCCCGATTGCGCCAATCCGGTCGCTACTTCCCGCGCGAGTTCGTAATAGGGATGCCCTTCCTTAAAACGCGCCGATCCGAAAATAGTCACGCACGGACCCGCAAAGTGCAACGCCCGAAAGCCGCGTATGAACTGCCGTACGACACCAAAAGTGTAGGCGAGCTCCCGCCATCGTTCCCGGGGTCCGCGAAGGAAACTCTTTTCTTCGGCATGCGCCTGCCGCGCTGATTTTCGTGGCGGTGCCGTCGTGGCGTCGGTTGGGGTAGGTGTCATGGGTAGTAGTGCTAGGAATACAAATGTAGGTAGCAGAGAATAATCTAAATCGCTTCTTTAAGGGTATTTAACAGCGTCTACATCCGCTTCCCCAAATGCACCAGGAAATAATTTGGAAAATTGAACGCCGTTCATTTTCTTTGCATCGTGGGAACCGCCGAACGAAAAATAGAAGATAAGGAACGGCTTCGGTCGCTCATTCTCCAGGCAGCAAAAAAACTGTTTGTCGAGAAAGGGATCGAACACACGACCATGCGCAATATCGCCGACACCGTTCGCTACAGTGTGGGGACGGTATACGTATACTTTAAGGATAAGAATGCCATCCTGCACGAACTGCACACCCAGGGTTTCATCCAGTTAGGGGGGAAGATGCAGGTATTGGGCGCCGTATCTGAACCTATGGAACGCCTCAAGGCCATGGGACGGGCCTACATTGCCTTTGCCATGGAAAACCCCGACATGTACGACCTGATGTTTTCGATGAAGGCCCCCATGGAATTTATCCATGAAAATTGTGATCACGATTGGGACGAAGGGAAAGGAACCTTTGACGGCCTCCGCATGACCGTCGCCGATTGCATCGCCAATGGATACTTTAAAGGCCATGAAACCGAACCGCTGGCGTTTGTCATCTGGAGCACCGTACACGGGATGTGTGCCCTGAAGATTGCAGATCGAATACGGGGCCTCCGGTCAGAGGAGCCAACAGAAGTGGTTATGGAAGCCTACGAGGAGTTCGTCAGGCTCATTGACCGTTGATTTTTTTTGCTCTTATAATGAACAATGTTCAAAATAAATAATACGTTCATCCATATTCTCAATCAATTAAAAAACAAAACATGAAACAGTTCTTCACACTGCTGCTAAGCCTCCTGGTGGGAGTGGCTTTCAGCCAAAAAGGGGTCGTAAAAGGCACCGTCATCGACAAACTTACCGAAGTGCCGCTGCCCGGCGCTACGGTTACCATCAGCACAGGCTCGTCCGTCGTCATCACCGATGAAAAAGGGGCGTTTGAATTTACCAACGTACCGCTCGGTCGTCTCAACCTCACCGCCAGTTTCGCCGGATACGCCTCGGTTACCATCCCCAACGTCGATGTCACCGCGGGGAAAGAGGTGATCCTGACGGTCGCCCTCACCGAGACCTTGACCGACCTTCAGGAAGTCGTCATCAAACAACAGCCCGGCAAGGTAAAGTCCTTGAACAAGATGGCCGCCGTATCTGCCCGACAGTTCAGCACCGAAGAAGTGAACCGTTATGCCGGGGGGCGGAGCGACATCGCGCGACTCGTATCGAACTTCGCCGGCGTTTCTACTGCGAACGACAGCCGGAATGACATCGTGGTGCGTGGTAATGCGCCGACCGGTATGCTGTGGCGACTTGAAGGCATCCCGATTCCGAGTCCGAACCACTTTTCAACCGTCGGTACGACCGGCAGTCCGGTGTCAGCCCTAAACCCGAATATGATCGCCAATTCCGATTTTATCACATCGGCATTTCCGGCCGAATACGGCAACGCGCTCAGCGGCGTTTTCGATCTCAATCTCCGAAAAGGGAACAAGGAAACGTATGAATTTCTGGCTGGGGTAGGTGCTTACCCGGGCGCTGAACTCATGGCGGAAGGCCCGTTCCTAAAAAAGGAAGGTTCGTTTCTCGTTGCTGCCCGCTACGGCATCGCGGGTTATCTGGGTGGCGCTGGGACAGGCGCGGCTATCCCCAATTACAATGACATCGCCTTCAACCTCGATTTCGGAAAGGGAAAGGCCGGAGAGATTACCTTCTTCGGTATCGTCGGGTTTTCTGACATCGAATTCCTCGGGAAAGACGCCGACGATTCGGATCTCTTCTCTGCCCGCGACGCCAACCAGAAGGTGCGATCGAATTTCTTTGTAAGTGGACTCACTCACAAGATTTCCCTGAGCTCGAAGACATTTCTGAAATCGAATATTGCTTTTTCCGGTAGCGCCAACACCTATGACGAAGAGCGAATCTACTTCCTTGACCAACCCCAGGAGGTAACCCTTCCCTTCACCGTCAACGACAATCAGGATTACCGCATCACGGTGAGTAGCTACGTCAATTCCAAGCTCGCAAAAGGGGTGCTGCTGCGTTCCGGCGTGCTGCTCGAACATTTTTCGATTGACTATAGCCTGCGCAGCCGTGACCGACAGTCAGACGCCGATGGAGACGGATTTCCCGATTACAACAGCATCTACAAAACAAAAGGCGATTACAATGTCGTACAGCCGTATGCCCAACTGCAATGGCGCCTGTCGGATAAACTGACACTGAACGGCGGACTCCACGGCCATTTTTTTTCGCTCACGGATGAGGTGAAGGCGGAACCCCGCGCTGCTGTGACGTATAACGTAACGTCGGGCAGCAGCCTGAGTTTCGGGTACGGACGGCACCACCAAAACGTGCCGGCGCCCATCCAGTTCCAGAATGAAAATGTAGACGGGGTACTGGTGCAGACCAACCGCAACCTGCGCCTCGTGGCCAGCGACCATTATGTTCTCGGCTTCGAACAACGCCTCGGCGACAATTGGCGGGCAAAGGCCGAGGTCTATTACCAATCGGTTACAAAAGCAGCAGTCGAACGCAATCCAACCAGCTATAGCTCGATTACGGAAGGGGCCGATTTTGGTTTCTCCACCGACAAAGTATCATTGGTTAACGGAGGTCGCGGTCGCAACCGTGGCGTCGAAGTGACGGTCGAAAAGTTCTTCAGCGACGGCTACCATGCCTTGCTGACCGGTTCGTTTTTCGATGCGAAATACAAAGGCAGCGATGGCATCTGGCGAAACTCACCCTTTAACAACCAATATGTGGTCAACTTTTTGGCAGGGAAGGAACTGAAGATAGGAAAGGCCCGGAAAAACACCTTGTCATTCGACATGAAACTTACGACCTCCGGCGGACGGTTTTACACGCCCGTCGACCTCGAGGCTTCGCAGGCAGCGGGCTACGAGATCAAACAGGATGACATCGCGTTCAGCGAGCAATACCGGCCTTATTTCCGACTCGATCTCCGCACCGGTTTCAAGTTCAACAGCGGCAAGCGAAAAAGTGCCCACCTGATTTACCTCGAACTCCAGAATGTCACCGACCACGACAATATCTTCATCGCGCGCTACAACCGTTTGACCAACGAGGTAAACGAGGTGAACCAAATCGGTTTCTTCCCGGATTTCGGATACCGCTACCAATTTTAAATTCCTTATCATGAATTTTCTCGAACTCCTTCGCGAACGCAGTGGGCCGTTTTTCTGGTTCGGACTGCTCTTTCTTGTACTCGCAGTGGTGTGCCTTGTCGCCACCCGCCTATCCGACCAGCAGGTGTTGGGCGTCAATGCCTATTATAAACCGTTCAAGTTCTTTGTGTCAAGCTGGCTTTTTGCCTGGACGATGGGCTGGTATTGCGGTTACCTGCAAGCACCAACCGCCGTTATGATCTACACCTGGTTTGCGATCGGCGTACTGTGTTTTCAGGATTTCTATATCCTGATACAGGCGGCACGCGGGTTACGGTCGCACTTTTACGTCGAAACACCGTTCTATTCGGGTATGTTCAGCCTCATGGCGGTTACCTCGGTCTCCTTGGCGTTCGCTACGCTTTGGATAGCAGCTTTGTTTTTTTCAGACAAGGTAGTGGAGTTACCGCAGTATTACCTGTGGAGTATCCGATTCGGACTCCTCCTGTTCGTGGTGTTCGCCCTTCAGGGACTCCTAATGGGTGCGCGTGGGTCACATTTGGTGGGAGCCCCGGACGACGCGCCCGGCATCCGCGTGCTGAACTGGAGCCGTCAGGTCGGAGATTTGCGCATTGCCCATTTTCTCGGAATGCACGCGTTGCAATTGCTGCCCTTGGTGGGAGGGTATGTTATACGAAATACGAAGGGCGTAGCCGTATTTGCCCTTCTGTACCTGGCAGTATGTATCTTCTCGACCCTCCAGGCCTTACAAGGTCGTCCGTTTCTTCGCTTGTGACGATGTAACGGTTTGGAGGGAAGGGCTTCTAATGGGGCAAAATGACTCGTATGGAAACGTTATGGGAAGATAACCGAAAAGGAAGTTACGACTGTTTTGTAGATGGCATTCACCGGGTGGGCGTGGCTTTCTCCGGTAGCAAGGCCGTCATCACCACCGCGGATGGCATATTCGAAATCCGAATAAAAGGATTTTGGCGGACCCGTTACAGCATCACCGATCAAAACGGCGCGGAAACCGAGCTGAAGGCGGCAAAGGTATGGGGCTCCGGAGCCACACTGAAATGGAAAGGAACCGAATACCAGCTCAAAATCCGAAACAACCCGCTGGTGGAAGGGGCGTTTTGGCGTGACGGGCATCCGGTATTGGCGTATGGCCTTACGACCGAGAACCGAAAGCCCGCCATCCGCGTCACCCGAACGGCCGCCGTCGACCCGCTGCTGGATGGCATCCTGTTTTATATCATGCGTCCCATTTTTCAGGAACAGGGTGCCTGCGACGTATCGGCCAGCCTCATTCTGATGATGGCGGTATGAAGGGCCGCTAAGATGCGCATCCATTCCTTTATGGTTGTAATTCACGGGAAGTACGAAACGTTAAATTTTTCACAACGCATTAAATCCCAGTAACAAAAAAGAAGTGACCGCGTCTATTAGGTATCATCATCAATCACAATCATCATGAAAAAATCAATCACTTTCCTGGCCATCGCCATCCTGGCAGCCGGGTCCGCTTTCGCCGGCAACACAGTAGAAAATGAAAACGTAACTGCCGGAACGTCTAAGTACATTTCATTCGCCGATGAGTCGCTTATAGAGAGCGAAACAGGCGACCTGAAAAAAACGGAACGCACTTCTTCCGAAACCATCGAATCAGACCGAAAAGTTACCGAAGCAGCACCCATTCCGTATGTGTATCTCGCTAAGCCGCAGAAACTCGAACTGCCGTCGCTCCGCAACTAGTTTTCCCGTTTTCATAACCAAATTATCCATCATCAATCATGAAAAAAGCAATCATTTGCCTGGGCATGTTCGTCATGTCCGTAACGGGCACGGCCTTGGCCGCCACCATTGAATCTCCGCAAATCCTGACACATCAGGGGCATCCAAACGGCACACCGCTCTGCTTCGCCATCATCAAAGGCGATGTGGATGTCGTCAAAAAGTTCATCGAATACGGTGCCGACGTCAACGAAACAGCACGGGGCATATCCCCACTGATGTATGCCGCACACTACAACCAGACGGAAATCGTAACGTTGTTGCTCAAAAGAGGTGCACGACTCGACACGAAAGATGAGCGCGGCAAAACAGCCCTTGATTACGCCAAAGAAGCAAATGCCACAGAAGCAGTGGAGCTTCTTGAGCAGGCCGCCAAAAAATAAGGATTTAGTTGTTTAGGTGGGAAGGCGCCGGATGCATTGCAGACGGCGCCTCTCTTTTTATTTGAAGTACGAGAAGGTTTCGTTTGCTTCTATTTTCAACAACGACTCATAGATAAGCCTGATTACATTCTCGACATCGTGACGGTGCACCATCTCGACTGTTGTGTGCATATAACGCAACGGCAGTGAAATCAGCGCTGAGGCCACGCCGCCGTTGCTATAGGCGAACGCATCTGTATCGGTGCCGGTTACCCGCGATGAGGCATGCCGCTGGAACGGGATTTCCTTTTCAACGGCTGCATCGACGATCAGGTCGCGTAATTTATTCTGTACGGCGGGTGCGTAACTGACCACCGGTCCGCGTCCAATCTTCGTATCACCTTCTATCTTTTTGTTGATCATAGGCGTCGAAGTATCATGGCACACATCGGTGATAATCGCCACATGGGGCTTGATCGTGTTCGTAATCATCTCGGCTCCGCGAAGTCCTACTTCCTCCTGGACGGAGTTGGTGATGTAGAGTCCGAACGGCAATTTTTTCCCGTTTTCATGTAGTAATCGCGCGACTTCTGCGATCATAAAGCCGCCCATACGGTTGTCGATGGCACGGGCGACGAACTTATCATCGTTCAGCACCATGAATTCGTCCGGATACGTGATGACACAGCCGACGTGAACGCCTTTCTGTTCCACCTGTTCTTTGTTTTCGCACCCAATATCGATGAAGAGGTTGTCGATTTTCGGCTGCTCTTCCTTATCACGGTGACGCGTATGGATGGCCGGCCACCCGAAAATGCCCTTGACGATGCCCTTCCGGGTATGGATATGGACGCGTTTGGATGGTGCAATCTGGTGGTCGGATCCGCCATTTCGTACGACGTAGAGAAGCCCGTCATCAGTGATGTAGTTGACATACCAGGAGATTTCATCCGCATGCCCCTCGATGACCACGCGATACGGCGCATCGGGGTTCAAAACGCCCACGGCTGTTCCGTAGGTATCGGTAATAAAGGTGTCGACATACGGACGGATATAGTCCATCCACAATTTCTGTCCTTCCGCTTCATAACCGGTCGGAGAGGCATTATTAAGGTAGGTTTCGAGAAAGGAAAGTGAACGTTCGGTAAGAATGGGCGTGTGCATGTAAATAATTTTTGCTAAAAATAACAATTTGGCACCAGAGTTGATAAGGGATTTTTAATTTTGGAACAACCCGTTTACCCATGAAAAAACTTGTGTTGTCTTTTGTTTTCGGCTGTGTGTCATTTGTCGGTTTTGCCCAGGTAGAGAAGGGGGATGAATACCTTCAGCAACCCGATACCATTTCCATGAAACTCGACCTGCCGGATGTGTATATCGATCCCAAGCAAGCGGCCCTTGACGCGGAGTTCCGGAAACAGTTCCTGATTTTGCAACGACGTGTTTATAAGGTATATCCGTACGCGAAGACAGCGGCTACACGCCTCACCGGACTCAACGCAGGCATGGACAAAATGAAGAGTTCGAAGGAAAAACGGAAGTACCAGAAAATCGTCGAGAAGTATCTCAAAGAGCAGTTTGAACCGCAGCTAAAGAAGCTTTCGCGAAAAGACGGCCAGATTCTCGTCAAGCTCATACACCGACAAACGGGAAGTTCCACCTACGATTTGATCAAAGAGTACAAAAGCGGTTGGAAAGCGTTTTGGTCGAACAATACCGCGAAGCTTTTCGATATCAACCTCCGCACGACCTACCAACCGATGGAGGTCAACCAGGATTACCTCATTGAAACCATCCTTACCCGGGCCTTTGCCAGCGGCCGATTGGAACCCCAGGCACCGGCATTTCCCATCGATTACGATGTGGTACAGGCGCATTGGGAGAAGTTGGTAGCGGAGCAGGCGGAGAAAAAGGCGGACAAGCCATAGCGTTAACCCGTCGTTGCGGCGACATCCGAGGGCGGTCTGCCGTTGAAAAAAAAGAATAACACACGGCTGTTCTTTTTTATTTTTATAATATTTTTAAAAAATCGTTGAAAATAATTTAAAAGATGTACCTTTGACGCTTAATATTTTATTTTTATGCAAGAAGGAACAATCAAATTTTTCAACGAAGACAAAGGCTTCGGGTTCATTACGCCAGACAATGGCAATGACGATTTGTTCGTACACGTGAGTGGTCTGAATGGTCGGGTACGCGAAAACGACAAAGTATCGTATACCGTTGAACAAGGTAAACGAGGACTTAACGCCGTAAACGTAACCGCGATCTAAAAATATATTTCCAATATGTTTTTACAAGCCAACTTTTTAGTTGGCTTTTTTGTTGGAATATAATGAGCTTACGAGAGTCGCTTCAATACTTCTTTTAAGTCAATGGCTTCCTCGAACATCCCGCTCCACAGGTCGCCTTCTTTCACAAGGCGTTTCGGAACGGTGTGTATGTTGTAGGCTTTCAGGTCGAGGCTTTCGTCTATTTCGTCCCACGATAAGGGGCAGCTTGCCGTAGCACCTTCGCGCGGCCGTAAGGAATAGACCGCCGCCATGGTTTTACCCCTTCCGTTTTGCAGAAAATCGAGGTAGACCTTTGCCTTACGTTTGTCGGGCATCCGTTCGAGGCTCACGACATCCGGTAATTCACGCTCTACCATCTGGCTCACGATATGCGAGAAGGTCCGGGTTTGCTCGTATGTATATTTCGGTTTTACAGGGATAAACACATGAATCCCTTTGCCGCCTGACGTTTTTACATACGCAGGCACCTCAAGCGTATCCAGGAATTCCTTCAGTTTTTTCAATACCCTGACGATTTTTTTCGTTTCGACGCCCTGCGGATCAAGGTCAAAGATGATGTAATCGGGATGATCAAGGCTTCCGATCCGACTGCTCCACGGGTTGATTTCAATGCAGCCGAGGTTGGCCATATAGAGCAAGGTATCTTTATCCTGGCATAGCATCAGGGTGATGTCCTCATGGTTGGATTCCGAGAAAACAGCTTCCGTACGCACCCAATCAGGCACCATTCCCTCCACATTTTTCTGGAAGAAACCGGCATCTTTTATTCCGTTTGGCGTGCGCCGTAGCGACTGCGGCCGGTCGAACAGATAGGGCAACATCGCGTCGGCCACCGCTTCGTAATAGGCTATTACATCGCCTTTGGTGATCTTTTCAACCGGCCAGAAGATCTTATCCAGGTTTGAAAATTCCACTTTAGATGATGTCTTCATTTTATTTGATTTTTTGATAGTTGTACTCGACTTTTTAGGAATCGTCGTTTCTTTTGAAGCGGTCTCCCGAATGACCTGTTTCGGATCTTTGTCTTCCCGCAACCCTAAAAACACCGGATGCCGCAAACTACCCGTTTCCGTCCATTCGGAGAATTTCAATTGGGCTACCAGGGAGGGTGTCACCCAGTGTGCACCCTTTTCTTTCGGGATGGTGGAGAACGGTGCGGTTTTCCGTTCCAGTTTATCAAGGGTTTTTCGCAAATCACGGAGATCGTCATCGGAAAATCCGGTTCCGACCTTGCCCGCAAAAACCAGTTTTCCGGAAGCATCATAATGCCCAACGAGTAAGGCCCCGATTCCGACGCGGCTGCCCGAGGGTTCGGTAAAGCCACCGATGACCATTTCCTGTTGGTTTTTCGTCTTGATTTTCAGCCAGTCCTTTGATCGTTTATTTTCCACATACCGCGAGGATTTCCGCTTGGCGATAATGCCTTCCGCCTGGGCTTTCTCTGCCTTTCGATAGGCGTCCGTTCCTTTTTCTTCGGTATAGGGCGACAGCCGGATGCGGTCGCTGACCGGCAAGACCGCTTCCAGTATCTTCTTCCGTCGCATCAGGTCGAGGTTCCGCAGATCATATCCGCCAAAATAAAGAATATCAAACACATAGAAACGGAGCGTGCCTTTTTGCGTGTCCTCATAATGTTGCAGCCACTGGAATCGGGTTCGTCCTTCGTCGTCTTCCACTACGACTTCGCCATCAAGCAACATGTCGCCGCGATCGGTGGGGAGGGAGGAGATAATCTCGGGATATTTTTTGTTGAATGACAACCCATTACGGGATATCAACGCTACTTTTTGTTGTTGTAAACGCGCGAAAGCCCGATAGCCGTCGTACTTCGGTTCGAAGATCCAGTCGGGATGGTCAAAC
The DNA here is from genome assembly GCF_022532105.1 of Flavobacterium sp. HJ-32-4. Lineage (NCBI taxonomy): Bacteria > Pseudomonadati > Bacteroidota > Flavobacteriia > Flavobacteriales > Flavobacteriaceae > Flavobacterium > Flavobacterium sp. HJ-32-4. The sequence continues at coordinate 2,267,806 of NZ_CP092832.1, forward strand.
GGTGCGTCGGAGAGGGTCGCTTTCTGCGGGCGCCAGTCGTCGGGGATGGTTTTCAGGTATTCGGCCCCTTCCACATCCTCGGCGGTAAAGTTTGGTGCGGAGCTGTCCTTTCGATTGGAATGCCAGACGTCGTTCCCGGCTGCGATGGCGTCAAAATCGCGTCCGGTGAGCACCGACGTCTCATCGAACGTGCCTTTTTTCCGGGCGAAGGTGTCGTCCGCTTTCATCAGCAGCCACTGTTCCTCTTTCATTTCAAAAAGGTGCCAGGAACCTTGCAGTTTCGTGCCTTCCAATACAATCTTAATGGAACGTTCACGTAACTGTTTCTTCATCAAGGCCGTATCCTTATCCGTCGGCCTATCGGCGCCTTCCGGGCGGTAGGTGCCGATGTCCCAAACCATTACGGTGCCGCCGCCGTATTCGCCTTTGGATATCGTGCCTTCAAATTGCATATAGTCGATCGGATGGTCTTCTACGTGCATCGCGAGCCGTCGGTCGGTAGGGTCGAGGGAAGGCCCTTTCGGTACGGCCCAACTGACCAATACGCCGTCGATCTCCAACCGGAAGTCGTAATGCAGGTGCGACGCGGCGTGCTTCTGTATGACGAACCGCAATGCTCCTGTTGCTTGGTCCGGTGTGCCTTCCGGTTCGCTCGTTTTCCTGAAATCGCGTTTTGCGTTATAGCGTGAAAGTCCCATAGCTTAGTTCTTAATCGCTTCCAAACTGGCTTTCAACTGTTCGAGTAAATCGTCGGAAGCGCCGCGCGTGGCTTTGGGCTTTTCTTCCGCATCGGCGCTCACGGCCTTCTTGCCCGGTTTTTCCTTTTCTTTCCGGCGGATGATTTTCAGCAATTCCTCCTTGTACGTGTCCTTGTACTTTTCCGGCTCAAAGTCACCTGTCATCTGGTCGACGATGGATAAGGCCATATCGAGTTCCTTCTTTTCGAGTTTCATTTCGCCGGGAATATTGGCCTCCGCCGGATCGCGAAGGTCTTGGTCGAAACGCATCTGTATCAGCAGGATGGCGTCGTCTTCTACTTTGAGGATACCGAGGTGCTCGGTGCTTCTAATCACATATTTCGCGAGTCCGGCCTTTCCTGATTTTCGCAACGCCTCCCGCAGCAGGGCATAGGTTTTGCGCGCTTCTTTGGCCGGTTCAACGATGTACGGCTTTTCGAGGTATTGTGACGGGATGTCTTTCTCTAAGACAAATTCAAAGATGTCGATGCGTTGCGTTTTTTCGGGAAGTGCTTTCGCGAAGTCTTTTTCGTCGATGATGATATAATCGCCGTCGTCGCGTTTGTAGCCTTTGGCGATGTCGTCCCAGGCGACTTCCTTACCGTCTTTCTTACAGACCCTGACATATTGGATCTCGCATTTGTCTTTCTTGCGTATCATGTCGAGATCGATCCGGTGCGACACTGAGCCGCTAAAAAGGCGAATGGGGATGCTGACGAGTCCGAAACTGATGTTCCCTTTCCAGATTGCTTTCATGGGTATGTGCGCGGGGATTGTACCACGTCAACCAAATTTGGGCAAACGTGTCGACCGGTGCGTTACAGCTTTCCGATCCGATCTTGCATTATGGAAAGTTGTAACATCGGTCGTCAATTATGGAAGACACGGTTCACTGTCTGCCCGTACTTTTGACCAGGGAGAATACCCAGCTCCCCGCCACTTCCTATGTCTGTACGACGCCTCCTTCTTCTTGCCCTTTTTGTCAGTCTCTTCGCGTCCTGTGCCACCAAAAAGGTACAGTACGGAAAGCGCGACTACACCGTCAACAGCGACACACTCGCCAAATCGAAATTGGTGCATACCTTTTTTCTGACCGGAAATGCCGGAGCGGTTGACAGCGTATCGGTTTCGGGCGCGTGGAGCCTGTTCCGCAAACGCCTCGCTGCCGCTTCTTCCAAAAGCATCTTGCTGTTTCTCGGCGATAACGTGAATCCAAAGGCTACTGAACGTTTCACTCAAAACGAAATCGACGCGCAAATCGGCCTTGCCCGTTCGTTTCGCGGCCGTACCATTTTCCTACCGGGCGATGGCGATTGGGAAAGGGGAGGGAAGGACGCACTCCTGCGCGAGGCCCGTTACATCACCGAACGACTCGGTAAAGGCAGTTTCCTTCCTGAAAAGGGCTGTCCGATACAGGAGGTGGCAGTGAACGATAACACTACCCTGTTACTGATCGATTCACAATGGTACCTGCAGAACTGGGACGAGAATCCTTCGCTGAACGATGACTGCGACCTCAAAACGCGCGACGATTTTCTCGAAAACCTCGAAGCGCGTCTCGAAGAAAACCAGCATCGTCTGGTGATCGTCGCCATGCACCATCCGTTGATGAGTAATGGTGTAAATGGCGGGCAGTATTCATGGCAACAACAACTCTTTCCCTTCGACGCAACTATTCCGCTTCCGGTAGTGGGCAGTGCGTTCAACCTGGTGCGCAGTGCGTCGGGCACGAATCCGGGTGACTTACGCAATCGCTCCTACACGGCGTTTATCCGTCGCATTACCACCTTATTGCAGGGACAGCCCAATGTGGTGGTGGTGTCGGGTCATGAACGCAACCTGCAATACCTGGAGCGCAATGGCCTGCAGCAAATCATCAGTGGCGCCCTCTCCCAAACCGAAGCCGCGCGGGCCATCTGGCACGAGGATTTCTCGTATGGAGGTACGGGCTACGCGACCCTGCAGGTCTATGAGAAAGGCGAAAGCGTGGTAACCTATTACGCCCTTCGGAACGGAAAAGAAGAGGTGTTATACCGCCATTTGGTGACACCGGTGCGGACGGAGATCCAACCGAAGACGTTCTCCCGTCAATTTCCGAAATACACCAAGGCCGCGATTTATACACCGAAAGAGACGACAAAAAGTGGCTTCCATTCCTTTTTATGGGGGAAGCATTATCGCGGACTCTATTCGCGCCCGGTAAATGCACGTACAGTTATACTCGACACGTTATACGGTGGTTTACGTCCGGTAGAGTTATCGGGCGGCGAGCAGTCGCGGGCATTGAAGCTCGAAGGACGTAACGGCAGACTGTATTCAATGCGGGCGTTGCGGAAACCGCCCGCGCGTTTCCTGCAGAAGACGGCGTTTCGCGATGTCTATATTGCCAATGACCTGGAGGAGACGTATGTGGCCGATTTCATGATGGATTTTTATACCTCGTCGCATCCTTACGCCGCACTGGTGGTGGATGACCTTGCGGCGGCCATCGGCGTGGCCTACAGTAATCCGCGGTTGTATTATGTGCCGCGCCAGCCTGCGTTGGGCGAATTCAATGAAACATTTGGCGATGAACTCTACCTGATCGAAGAGCGGGCGGACGATGGTTTCGAGAAACTGGCCAGTTTCGGAAAGCCGGATGCGTTGGTGAGTACGGAAGAAGTGTTGGCGAACATCCGCAAAGACAACCGACACCGCATTGACGAGAACGCCTACATCCGCGCGCGGCTTTTCGACATGCTGTTGGGCGACTGGGACCGTCAGCAAGCCCAATGGCGTTGGGGCGCTTACAACATAAAAGGCCAGGTCGTCTACAAGCCCATCCCGCGCGACCGCGACCAGGTGTTCCCGAAATACGGAGGGGCGTTGCTGCCGCTGGTGTTGAGTACGCCGCCGTTGCGCCACATGAAGACCTTTCGCGATGACATCCACAATGTAAAATGGCTCAATGCGGAAGCCTATACGCTTGACCTGGCGCTGATCACCCGGGCGTCGGCGGAGGATTGGCTTATGCAGGCGGATTACATCGACAAAAACCTGACCGATAAGACGATACAGGACGCATTCCGCAATCTTCCCCCGGAAATGCAGGACGGCTCGGCACGTGAAATCCAGAAACGATTGAAAAGCCGCCGGGACAAACTGCGTCGGCATGCCCTTGAATATTACCGCGTATTGCGCCGTACCGTCCCGATCGTAGGAACGGAAAAACGCGACCGATTCGTGGTGACACGCCAAACCGACGGCGCGACAGAGGTAGTCGTGTATTACGAAACGAAAAAAGGATGGGAAGAACGCGTGCGGCACACCTATCCACGAAAGGAAACCCGCGAAATCTGGCTGTATGGACTTGGAGGCGAGGATGTCTTCGAAGTGAACGACGGAGGAAAACCAGGCGCAAAGGTGCGGCTTGTGGGCGGCAGTGAAGACGACACCTACCACATCCAGAACGGACGCCGGGTTTTGGTCTATGATTCGCCCACGCCGGAAACGGCGATCGAAACGGATGGTCGCGCACGGCTGTCGATGACACATGACTACGATTTGAACCGCTATGATTACCGTCGGCCGAAATACAGTTATATGGGAAAACTGCCGTATCTGGGTTACAACCCGGATGATGGCGTCAAGATAGGGGCACGGTTGGCGTTGACGGTGAATGGCTTCTACCGAAATCCGTTTTCGCAGCGGCACATCGTGCGGGGTAACTACTATTTCGCTACCAAAGGATATGAAGTGATGTACAACGGGGAATTCCCCAGCCGCTTACGTAAGTGGCGTTTCGGGCTCGATGCGCGCTACTCCTCGCCGGTTTTCAGTTTTAATTTCTTTGGGTACGGCAACGAAACTGTTGATCCCAGAAAGTCGGAAGGACTCGACTACAACCGCGTGAAAAGCCAGTCCATTTCAGTGGTACCCGGTCTTACGTATACAGCAGATAACGGTTTTTTCGTGTACGGACAGGCGCTGTATGAATCGTACGCCGTGCAGGCGACAGAAGGGCGTTTTATCTCGACAGGCCTTGTCAGGTCGGACGTGTTCAGCCAACAACAGTTCGCCGGGTTGGCAGTGGGGTATGGTTTCCGGAATTATGACAGTGAGGCGTTGCCTACGCTCGGACTCGCCTTTTTGGCTGAAGCCGGATGGAAGGTGAATCTCGAAGATACGCGTCGCCAGGTGCCCCATGCCACGTTGTCGCTGTCGATTACCCACAAACTGGTACCCGACGGACGGCTCGTAGCCGCTTCGCAGGCGAAAGCCCGCTTCCTGTTCAGCGACGACTATGAGTTCTACCAGATGGCCACTATCGGCGGTGATTATGACGTCAGGGCATTCCGGGCCCAGCGTTTCTCGGGGAAACAGTCGTTTTTCCAGAGTACCGACCTTCGATATGAAATCGGGAAGATCCGCCGCAGCGTGTTGCCGTTGCGCTATGGGGTGTTGGGCGGTTTTGATTACGGCCGGGTGTGGTTGCCGGGCGAAGTATCCGACACCTGGCACACGTCGTATGGCGGTGGACTTTGGCTCACGGGTATCGATATCGTGACGGCGAAAGTATCCTATTTCATGTCACCGGAAGGTGGGCGTGTGTCGTTCGGACTCGGCTTCGGTTTTTAACCTCGTCTTCTTCGTTCGTCCAATCGAGGGAAACGCCTATATTTGCAACCGCAAAAACTATCTCATGAAAGCAGGTATCGTCGGGTTGCCGAACGTCGGAAAATCCACTCTCTTCAACTGTTTGTCTAACGCCAAGGCCCAGAGCGCGAACTTTCCGTTCTGTACGATCGAACCTAATGTCGGCGTCGTCAACGTACCCGATCCACGTATCGCGAAGCTCGAAGAACTCGTCAAGCCAGAGCGTGTGGTGATGGCGACGGTTGAGATCGTTGATATCGCCGGACTCGTAAAAGGCGCTTCGAAGGGCGAGGGGTTGGGGAACCAGTTTCTTGGGAATATCCGCGAATGTAATGCGATCATCCACGTACTTCGTTGTTTTGATAACGACAATATCGTGCACGTAGACGGGAACGTGAACCCGATCCGTGACAAGGAAACCATCGATATCGAGTTGCAACTCAAAGACCTTGAGACGGTGGAAAAGCGCCAGGAGAAAACCAAGCGTGCCGCTAAAACCGGTAACAAAGAAGCTATAACGGAGGATGCCCTGCTTGAGCGCATCCGCGAGGCCTTGTTGCAAGGGAAGTCGGCCCGGACGGTGAAACCGAAGAACGAAGAGGAAGAGGAATTGATGGAAAGCTTCCAACTCATCACGACCAAGCCCGTACTCTATGTCTGCAACGTCGACGAAGGGGCTGCTGCCACCGGTAATGCGTATGTAGATAAGGTACGCGAACTGGTGAAGGATGAAGACGCCGAGGTAATTGTTTTGGCGGTAGGAACGGAAGCCGATATCACCGAACTGGAAACCTACGAAGAGCGGCAGATGTTCCTGGAAGACCTCGGTCTGAGCGAGCCGGGTGCCTCCGTGTTGATCCGGGCGGCTTATAAACTTCTGAAACAACAAACTTACTTCACTGCAGGCGTCAAGGAAGTCCGTGCCTGGACCATCCCAATTGGCGTTACGGCCCCTAAAGCCGCGAGTGTCATCCATACCGATTTTGAAAAAGGGTTTATCCGTGCGGAAGTCATCGCGTATGAAGACTACGTAACGTATGGGTCGGAAGCCAAGGTCAAGGAAGCCGGTAAGTTCCGTGTGGAAGGCAAAGAATACATCGTAAAAGACGGCGACGTGATGCACTTCCGCTTCAACGTCTAATGGACGAGCGAACGGGTAAACCCCGCTTTTCGGCCTTGCTGCAATTTCTTCCTGAACGGGAAGTCGGAGGACAATCGCCTATTTCGTCGGGGCATCGCGTGGGAGTCTCCTTTCCTTTTTCGAATCTTGTCTGGAACGCGCATCTCGATTTTGGTGATGTGGAAAACGTCTATCCCGGAGATTCCGTTTCGGCCGATATGACCTTGCCAGACGGCGCCGCTATTGCCGGGCAACTGTATGTCGGACTTGATTTCGACTTTACACAGGGTGACCGCGTTATCGGAACGGGCGTCGTACGGAAGATAACCGTGTAGCCGCCAATAATCCAGCCGTTTTTTCGTTGTTATAATAGGCACGATTCTAGCCGTGTCGACCCACTATGAAGATGAAGAGGCTATTAGGATGGCTATGCATCGCCCTCCTTTTCCTGTCGTGGGGATCGAACGCACAGGACTACCAAAAAGTAGACAAAACGATCCAATCCTATCCCATTTCTTTTGCCTCCCCGACGGCATTGGCGCAGCGACTTTCGGCTGATTTCAAAACCGAACCCGAGCGCGTCCGCGGCCTATTCACCTGGATGGCGACCCATATCGACTATGACATGCCGCTGTATCGCGAGATTGCCCGCGGCGGAAAAGTAGCCTTCTGGTATAAGTCGGAAAACGACCGGAAGGCGCAGGAGCGCAGGTTCACGGCGGACCTGGCGGTGAAAACACTTCGGAGCCACAAGGCCGTCTGCCAGGGCTATACCGCGCTGTTTCGGACCGTATGCAACGAGTTGGGTATCGACTGTATCGACATTTCCGGAACCGCTAAAAGTACCCTGTCACAAATTGGCCGTTTGCCTGCGAAAAGCAACCACGTGTGGAATGCCGTCAGAATCGAAGGGGTTTGGCAGTTGGTGGATGTGACCTGGGCGGCGGGTAATGTCAATGAGAAAGGGCAATTCGTGCGTCGGTTCAACCCGGCGTATTTCTGCACACCGCCCGAGCGTTTTTTCCTTAACCATTTCCCTGAGGATACCCGGTTGGCGTCAACGGTTCCGTCACCCAACGAGTTTGCCCGCCTGCCTTTGTATTACAGCACCTATCTGCAGTCGGAATGCGAGCTGGTATCACCTACAGCAGGGTGCCTGGCAACGGATCGACCAGTACGTATTCCGTTTCGGTTCAACGGATTACCCGACGACGCGGTGTTGGGGTATTGCTTCAATGGCGACCGCTACCTGAACCGGGTGGAGGTATCCCGCGAGGGCGATGCCACCTATTTCGAGGTGCCGTTACAACCGGGGCAGAAGGGTTATTTGACGGTGTTTTTGAATAACCGGTCGTTGGTGGCGTATAGGGTTGGGAATTAGGAATTGAGTAACTGAGGAATTGAGTAACTGAGTAACTGAGTAACTGAGGAATTGAGGAATTGAGGAATTGAGGAATTGAGTAACTGAGTAACTGAGTAACTGAGTAACTGAGTAACTGAGTAACTGAGGAACTGAGGAATTGAGAAATTGCGATAGGTAGGAAAAGAAGAAATGGAGGGCGCCTAGGGGGTGGGTTAGTAATTTGTCACCATTGATACTTTATCCATACAGTATCCATACAGTATCCATACAGTATCCATACAGTATCCATACAGTATCCATACTCTATCCCTATACGATGACCCGTCTAGGACCCATGAACTACGAACCGTGACCCATGAACTACGAACCAAGAACTATGAACCACGAACCACGAACCACGAACCCTGAACCCTAAACTCCTACAGGTGAAAGGAGGTCGGTGTTGCTTTGCGGCGTTGAAGCGATTCTCTAAAAGCAAGTATACCGGGCAAATGCGTATCCGTGGGGCGTTGGCTACAGGGAATTTCTTATTTTTGTTCGGTACCAGCTATTGCGGCATACATCTGACCGGATTCCCGTTGCAACGTCTGTAGTATGTAACCTAAGATATTGTATGAGAAAATTTTACCCCTTTTTTTTATTGTTTGTTGTCGTAGCGCAGGCGCAAATTGTGACTATTCTTGACCCCGTATTTAAGTCGGCGCTCGTCAACACGCCGGTTGGGCGGGATCTCGATGGTAATTCCGTGGTAGTGGATACAAATGGCGACGGCGAAATACAGGTGTTGGAGGCCCAGGCCATTTATGCCTTATATCTTTCGGGTTTGACAATGAACAATATGACGGGTATCAAGTCATTTTCCAATCTCCAATACCTTCAAGTTTCGAACGGCAGTCTTGGTACACTGAATGTTAGCAACATGACGTCGTTGATAGGTATCGATTGCGCTGATTTGGGCCTTACCTCGCTTAATGTCGCCGGTACTACAAGTCTTGAACAACTTGATTGTAGCGGCAACCAGCTTACTTCCCTGACGATATCCTCATCTCCGGCGCTAGTCGACTTAGTTTGCGACCACAACCAGCTCGTCTCGTTGTCGGTCTTTAATGCGCCGGTTTTGGGTATGCTGAATGCAAATAACAACAACCTGACCTCTTTGACGCTGAGCGGGGTGACCGTTCTTGAGGCGATTTCCCTTTCCTATAACCAGCTCACTACGCTTGACCTGTCGCAGGTGCCGAATCTGAACAATCTGCAAGCGAATTACAACCAGTTGGTTTCGATCACCTTTCCCAGCAATGCCTCAAACCTGTATTGGGTTGAGGTCGCCCATAACCAACTCGCTTCGTTGTCAACGCCGGGTTCTGCCCATCAGTTGGGCCTGTTAGATTGTTCTTACAACCAATTGGTGTCATTATATGTGCCGAACGGAGAGACTTTATTACAGGTGAAATGCCATCACAACCAATTGGCGTCCCTTTCGATACCCGTTCCGGAGCTCTGGCGCCTCGACTGCAGTTACAACCAGTTGACATCACTTTCGCTGGCGGCCGGTCTCGAGATGGATCTTCTGAAGTGTGACCACAATGCATTTGTTTATTTTCCACAATGGACCAACAGCAGTATTAACCATCTGGACTGTTCGTTTAACGCGCTTACCAACCTGGATGTATCGTGGATTCAAAACCTGATTACCCTCGATTGCAGCAATAACTCCTTGACATCGATAGATTTAGGTAGCCATGCGTATGGTGCGATAAATTGCTCGAACAATCTGTTTCCCTATCTGGATGTGCTAAGCCTTCCCGAAGTTGGGACGTTGGATTGCAGCAATAACCAACTTGCCTATCTTATGGCCAACACCCAGATCGGAAGCGTTTCTCTCGCGGGTAATCCTAATCTGGCGTATGTTTGTGCGCATCCTGACAAGGTGCTTTATTTCCAGACCTTATTGGAAGAACTGTCGTATGCTGCGGAAGTTAATTCGTATTGTGTGTATGCACCCGGGGACTTTCATCTTATAGAGGGCACCCAGCGGTTTGACAGCGCGATGGATGGCTGTACGGAAGCTGATGTACCCTTCCCCAATCTGAATTTTACCATCTCAAATGGGCAGACCAGCGCGACGTTGATTTCGGATGAAAACGGGCATTTCTCGATTTCGGTTCCTGTCGGCACCCATACACTGACACCGTCTTTCGCCCATCCTTATTTTACCATTTCGCCTGCGAGCACCACCATTACCTTTCCCGACGCAGGCACCATCGCCAATCCCTCTTTTTGTATCGCGCCCTTAGGCGTGCATCATGACCTGCGCGTGAGCCTACTTCCGCTGGGCGCTGCCGTGCCTGGTTTTGACGCCTCTTACAGGATAAAAGTGCTGAACCAGGGCAACCAGGTTGAGAATGGTACACTGGTGATGGCGTTTGATGAATCGACGCTTGACTATGTGTCATCGGTGCCTGCAGGCCTGGCTGCTGAAGGGTCATTAGAGTGGGCTATTACGGGACTTCTTCCGCTGACGTCGGTAGAATTCACGGTTGTCCTGAACTTAAATTCACCCGTTGAAAACCCGTCCCTTGATTTGGGAGATGTTCTTTCGTTTGGGCTTACCGCCAGTAATTCAGGTGAAGAGACGCCCGACGACAACTTCGCCGTGTTGAACCAGGACGTCGTGAACGCCGTCGATCCGAATGATAAAACCTGTCTCGAAGGCGATGCTATCGCACCCGAAATGGCCGGAAACTACCTGCATTATCTTATTCGTTTCGAGAACAATGGCAATTATCCGGCCATCAACGTTCGGGTGGAGGATGTGATTGACCCCGACAAATTTGATATCGCGTCGCTGGAACCGCTCGACGGCAGCCATGCCTTTACCACCCGTATCACCGGCAACAAAGTGGAATTCATCTTCAACAACATCATGTTACCGTTCGATGATGCCAACAACGACGGATGGGTGCTGTTCCGTATCAAAACCAAACCGACGTTGGTGCTGGGCGACAGCGTGAGCAACACGGCAGGCATCTATTTCAATTTTAATCCACCGGTGATCACCAATACGGCGACGACAACCTTCGCGACGATGGGTGTTGATTCCCATTTCGATAGTTCGTTTCGTGTTTGGCCAAACCCGGCAAATGATGTTGTGAATATGGAATCAAAAAGGGGAGAGGCGATTACGTCTGTATCCGTATATAATACGCTTGGACAGGAGTTGCTTAGAGAAAAAGGAAGTGATTTGCGCAATGTGAATGTATCCGGCCTTGCAGCGGGTACGTACGTGATCACCGTTACCACAGATAAATCGAAATCCTCGACGCAGTTGATTAAAAAGTAAGACATGAAAAAAATCTACCCGTTGTTGTTATTGGCGTTTGGCGTAACCCAGGCGCAGATCGTGAACATTCCGGACGCGAATTTCAAGGCGAAGTTGCTCGCGCCGCCAATGAACGGGTATGGAGCGGTGCGTGACATTAATGGGGTTGCTATTGCTCTTGACGCTAACAATAACGGCGAAGTTGAAGTTTCGGAAGCGAATGGCGCCAATAGTCTGGATGTATCTTTCTCGAGTATTGCAAGTTTGGAAGGGGTACAGTATTTCACAAACCTTGAAGAACTGGATTGCGGATACAATCCTTTGACGGTCTTGGGACCGCTACCCCAAAGTTTGAGGTTTCTTAATTGTCAAAACAATTATTTAGGGGGTATTGATCTTTCTGGATTATCATTACTCGAGTTGCTAAACTGTCATCATAATAACCTAACGGTACTCGGCCCCTTACCTCCCGGCTTAAGGCGACTCGATTGTAGTTACAACAGCCTTTCGACTCTCAATCTTTCGGGACTTTCGTTACTTGAGTCGGTTGCATGTAGCGCTAACCAATTGCAGTCATTCACGCTACCGGATACCGCTCCGGCGCTTCACGTCATAAAATGTGAAAGTAATCAACTTGTTTCACTGGATGCTACAGGATTGACCGGCCTGGAGATACTGCTTTGTCAGAGCAATTATCTGACGTTACTGGGGTTACCTGTGCAAAACACCTTAAAGGAGTTGTATTGTCAGCACAACAACCTGGTTTCCCTCGATTTGTCATCACAGCACGATCTTCTAGAACTTGAATGCGATCACAACCAATTGACCAACCTGGTTTTTTCGCCACAGGTATTGCTGTCAAGTGTTCACTGCGAGTATAATAATCTGACGCAGCTTGCCGTACCACATGCGTATTCCGTTTATTGCCAATACAATGATTTGACGTCACTTTCTGTCGGCCCCACCCAACTTTATACGTTGATATGTAACAACAATGTGCTGATCGACATCCATTCCTGGCCGACTTACCCGTTGCTTCAAGACCTTTATATCGCACACAACGATCTTTTAGATATTGATTTTTCTAAATTTCCGGTATTGCAAAACTTGATTTGCGGATACAATTCGTTCACGTCACTGAATTTCGATAATGCAAGCCCGTCACTTTCTTCACTTTCGTGCAAGGGGAATACGCAATTACAGTACCTCTCCTTCAAAGGGACCTATCCCTTACTGAATTGGAACGACCCGAGTAGTTTCGCGATTAATGGGAATTCTTCCCTTGCCTACATCTGCGCCAACCCGCAATATGTGCCCGCGATCCAGCAGGTCGCCAATGCATTTCCACAACCCGCGGAGGTTAATTCCTATTGTGTTTTCACTCCTGGTGCTACCAATATCATTGAAGGCAAGTTTACGTTTGGCTGTTTGTCGGATAGTCCGGGAATTCCCTTTCAGAAACTCAGTGTTTCCGATAGCGAGGATACCACCGTACTATACAGCAACAAATCCGGTAATTACCTTTTGGACCATCTGGGCTCCGGAACGTTTATCGTAAATCCGGTTGCGCCATCGCCTTATCTCGTTTTCCAGGAGCCGTCATCGGCCAGCGTAACGTTCCCCGATGCCGCTTCTCCCTTCGTCCAGAATTTCTGCGCTACAGCCATAGGCCCTATCAAAGACGCCGAAGTCTTGGTAGTACCAATGGGTATTGCCCTGCCGGGATTCAATACGACCTACAAAGTAATAGTCCGCAATCGGGGTACCGTCGCGCTCAGTGGCCAACTCAAGCTGCTGTTCGATGACAACCTGATGAACCTTTCCCAGTCTTTACCTGTTGCGGGAACGGCCAATCCGGGGGTTTTGACCTGGAACGCGAATAATATCCTTCCCTTCTCAGAGAAGGCCTACACCGCCACCTTTTTGATGAATACGCCCACTGCTTCCCCGCCACTCAATTTAGGAGATATTCTTTCCTTTACTGCCACGGTCACAGTGGCGAACGAGCAAACCCCGGCCAATAATACCACGACCATATCGCAAACCGTCGTCAACCCGTTTGACCCCAATGACAAGACCTGTCTGGAAGGAGAAACGATCGGACCCGAAATGGCCGGACAGTACCTGCATTATCTCATTCGCTTCGAAAACACCGGGACGTATTGGGCGCAGAATGTCATCGTCGAAGATCTGATCGATACTGCGAAGTTCGATATTTCTACCCTGGAGCCGCTCAACGGAAGCCATGCCTTCACCACCCGCATCACCGGCAATAAGGTCGAGTTCATCTTCAATAACATCATGTTACCGTTCGACGATGCCAACAACGATGGCTGGGTGCTGTTCCGTATCAAAACCAAACCGACGCTGGTGCTGGGCGACAGTGTGAGCAATACAGCCGGCATCTATTTCAACTTTAATCCGCCGGTAATTACGAATACGGCGACGACAACCTTCGCGACGATGGGGGTTGATTCCCAGTTTGATAGTTCGTTTCGCCTTTGGCCAAACCCGGCAAACGATGTTGTGAATATGGAATCGAAAAGGGGAGAGGCGATTACGTCCGTGTCGGTATACAACACCCTCGGGCAAGAATTGCTTAGACAAAATGGAAATGATGTACGAAGTATGAATGTGTCCGGCCTTGCAGCGGGCACGTACATCATTACCGTTACCACAGATAAATCGAAGTCGGCAACACAATTGATTAAAAAGTAAGTCATGAAGAAATTTTACCTCTTTTTATTGTTAGCGTTTGGCGTAACCCAGGCGCAGATCGTGAACATTCCGGATGCGAACTTTAAGAACAAGTTGCTGCAGTCGTCACCCTCACAGGAAATCGCATGGAACAGTGCAGGAGACACGTTCAAAATTGACAGTAACAACGATGGCCAGATCCAGGTTTCGGAAGCGCTGGCTGTTGTGCAACTGCGCATACCGGATGCGATGATTTCAGATCTTTCCGGGATTGCCTCGTTTACCAATCTCAAGGAACTCGAGTGTTATGGGAATGCGCTTTCCGTGTTGGATGTCAGTGCGCTGACGCAATTAGTTAATCTCGACTGCGCCGATAACGCCCTCACGACACTTAATGTAAGTGGCCTGTCGGCACTAACCAGGCTGAATACCGCGGGTAATGCACTCACCAGCCTGAACCTGTCCGGACTTACCTCACTGGAAGTTCTCAATGCCGGCAATAACAATCTCTCATCCGTAGGCACGCTGCCCTTCGCTACATTGAAATCCATACAACTGAGAGGCAACCAACTTACGTCATTTAACCTTCCTACCACAACGACGGCGCTTGAGGGTATTTTCCTGGATAATAATCTACTTACTTCTTTGATCTTGCCTACTTCCGCTCCGAATCTTGCATCGGTATCCGTGGGGTGGAATCAGCTGACCAGTCTTACGGTTTCATCCGCAAGCAGCGAACACTTCTCACTTTCGTGTTCGTCAAATCAGATCAGCGCGCTAACGATAAGCGTTCCGGTTACAAATTTATATTGTAACCAAAACAACCTGTCTTCGCTCACGCTACCGTTTCCCGCTGATCTGGAGGTACTTGATTGTAGTTACAATCAACTTACGTCCCTTTCATTGGCGAACATGGCGGCACTTACTAACTTGAACTGCGCCCACAATCAGTTGACATCGCTTTCTGCCGTAGGCTGTAATGCCATCGAGGATTTGTACTGTCATCACAATCAATTGAATACCCTGTTACTTCCGGATGTCCCAACGTTGCTCTTCACCCTCGACTGTGCCTACAATCTTTTGACGTCGTTAGAGCTGAAGCAGACGATTGTCGACTTTGACTGTTCGTATAATCAGCTTTCCGGTCTGTCGTTGGTTACATCTGGTGGTGTGTTGGGACACTTTGACTGCTCGCATAACCAGATCAGCGATCTGGAGTTGGGTAATTTTGATTACTTCGAGATTAACTGCTCTTCCAACCCCCTTGAAAATCTGGATGTAAGTCACCTCGCCGGACTTTCTGTATTGTATTGTGATGATACGAGTCTTATTTCCCTGATACTTGGAAACATACAGGTTCTACCCGACGTTTCTTTTGAGAACAATCCCCAGTTGGCGTATGTGTGCGTCCATCCTAACCAAATAGCCTATTTTGAGGGGTTGGTCCAACAGTATGGTTATGCGGCGGAAGTCAATTCCTATTGCTCCTTTACGCCCGGTGCATTTTATCACATTGAAGGCACCCAGACGCTGGATACCAGTGGAAATGGATGTGATGCCAGCGATCCGGTTTTCCCTAATTTGCGGTGGGATATCACAAATGGCAGTGTGACAGGAACCATTATTTCGGATGAGAATGGCCACTATCGTATTCCGGTTCAGGCAGGGTCACATACGCTCACACCCGTGTTTACCCATCCCTATTTTTCCTCTTCGCCGGCCTCGGCAACGGTGTCGTTTCCTTCACAGGCTACGCCCTTCAACCAGGATTTTTGTATCGCACCGAACGGTATACATCACGATTTACAGATTTCGATAATGCCGTTGGACGCTGCGGTTCCGGGCTTCGATACCCGTTACCGGGTCAAGGTACGAAACGTGGGTACGGTTGTAGAGTCGGGTACCATTTCCCTTAGTTATAGTGGTACTCATACTACCTACGTCTCCGCGAGTCCTTCACCGTCATCACAATGGGCGGGTTCTGTGATATGGGATCTGGGCGCGTTACCTTCTTTGAGCGAAGCGGACTTTATCGTTACCCTTCATTTGAATTCACCGGTCGACACACCACCGCTCGATTTGGGTGATACCCTGTTTTATACGGCCACGGCTTTGAACAGCAGTGAAGAAACGCCGGCAGACAATACTGTGTTGCTCTCCGACCCAGTTGTGAATGCCCTCGACCCCAACGACAAAACCTGCCTTGAAGGCAACACCATCGGCCCTGACATGGCGGGAAAATACCTGCACTACCTGATCCGGTTTGAGAATACGGGCAATTATCCCGCCCAGATCGTGACAGTGGAAGACATGATCGACACGACTAAGTTTGATATTTCCACTCTTGAACCGCTTGACGGCAGCCATGCCTTCACCACCCGCATCACCGGCAATAAAGTAGAATTCATCTTCAACAACATCATGTTACCCTTCGACGATGCCAACAACGACGGCTGGGTGCTGTTCCGCATCAAAACGAAACCAACACTGGTATTGGGCGACAGTGTAAGCAACACGGCGGGCATCTATTTCAACTTTAATCCGCCGGTAATCACGAATACGGCGACGACGACGTTTGCGACGATGGGTGTTGATTCCCAATTTGATAGTTCGTTTCGCCTTTGGCCAAACCCGGCAAACGATGTTGTAAATATGGAATCGAAAAGGGGAGAGGCGATAACGTCTGTTTCGGTATACAACATGCTCGCACAGGAATTGCTTAGAGAGAAAGGAAGTGATTTGCGCAATGTGAATGTGTCCGGCCTTGCGACGGGTACGTACGTCATTACCGTTGCTACAGATAAATCGAAATCCTCGACACAGTTGATTAAAAAGTAAGTTATGAAGAAACACTATCTTTTTTTGTTGTTGGCGTTTGGAATGGCGCAGGCGCAGGTTATTAATTTTCCTGATCCAGCGTTTAAGTCGCTGTTATTACAGGCATCGCCATCCAGTATGATTGCCCTAAATAGTCTTGATCAACCGATTACTATTGACGTTAACGGCGATGGGCAAATCGATATATCTGAAGCTCAGGTTGTTAAAACGCTATTACTCTATGAACCAGGACCAGTTGTAATAAATAGTTTAGTGGGTATCAAGAGTTTTACGAATTTGGAACATCTTTCCGTAGCGGGCATGTCGATTTTGGCCTCAATTGATGTTAGCAATATGTCTTCGCTAAAAATTCTCCAGGTTTTGTTATATAACTTGAGTTCAATTAATGTTTCAGGGGCAGGCTTAACTTATCTTGACATAGGTTCCTCACAGATTACAACACTTGATGTGTCGTCGTTGACACTGCTTCAAACACTCAGGTGTACAAACAACCAATTAACAAACTTACTATTGCCGTCGGGCGCGAGTGTTTTAAGTAGCCTCGATTGTTCCGGCAACAACTTGAGCGTATTGAATGTTGCGGGTCAAAACGGCCTTCACTATATTACTTGTACAAACAATCAACTTTCGTCGTTGAACCTCTCTGGCTTACCTAATTTAGAAGGTTTAATATGTAAAGGGAATTCGATGACGTCTCTGGTCCTTCCAACAAGTGGTACTTTCAAATACTTGGATTGCAGCGATAATTTGTTTACCTCCATGTCTTTACCATCTTCTGTAACTAATTTGGACTGTGGCGGAAATTTGTTCAGTTCTTTCGACTTCGTTCCTGTAAGCACGAAAGTTCTTACCTGCGGGGGTTCATTGAACACCGCAATATCTATTTCGAATAAACCACAATTGATTTCGCTATCAATATTGAATTCCACTCTCGTTTCCTTAAGTCTATCGGGCGTTCCACAACTCAAAGCCTTATATTGCTCTAACAAACCGAATCTGACCCATCTTGATTTAAGTGCAATCGTTGCCCCACTTTCCAATGCAGACAGCGAGATTTACGTCGACCACAACCAATTAACTGAGCTGATCATGCCGAGTTCGGTGACCATAGGTAAATTCGACTGTAGCTATAATTCCTTACACTCATTGGCTGTAAACAGTTATGTCGCTCAAATGATATGTAACAACAACCCACTTCAATCACTTTCTTTGACCAAAGGGGTAAACGTGTTGCGTGCTGAGAATTGCCAATTGACTTCACTGACTTTTGGTGAGGCAGATTACAATAATATTTACTGTTATAACAACCAACTCGAAACCATCGATTTAAGGTCCAATACCGATCAGTATTCGCCCTACCTCGATTGCCACAATAACAATCTTAAGTCGATAATGTCCAAAAAGAAGTTGAATACTTCAACAGACATTTCTGGAAACCCCAATTTGGAGTATTTGTGCGTGCACAACACCCAGGTGGCTGCTTTCAAGCAGAAAGTGACGCAGTTAGGATATAGCGCGGAAGTCAATGCGTATTGCAGCTACGAACCGGGCGCTTTCTACCATATCGAGGGAACGCAACATGTGGACGCAGACAACAACGGCTGTACCGAGGCTGATATCACGATTCCCCATTTAACCTAT
The DNA here is from genome assembly GCF_022532105.1 of Flavobacterium sp. HJ-32-4. NCBI lineage: Bacteria > Pseudomonadati > Bacteroidota > Flavobacteriia > Flavobacteriales > Flavobacteriaceae > Flavobacterium > Flavobacterium sp. HJ-32-4. The sequence continues at coordinate 2,286,159 of NZ_CP092832.1, forward strand.
TCCATTACCAACGGTACGGTGAGCGGGTCATTTATCAGTGACCGATACGGCAACTATGATATCGCCGTGCAGGCCGGCACCCATACTGTTTCGCCTGTCTTCGCCACTCCTTATTTCACGAGCACCCCAACCTCGGCCGCGGTTAATTTTCCCGATGCGGGTTTGACAGCCAGCCCTTCGTTCTGTATATCGAAAACAGGCGTTTATCATGACGTGCGTACATGTGTTATGCCGCTGGGGGTAGCGGTTCCGGGTTTTGATGCCAAGTATAGGTTAACAGTAAGCAATGAGGGTACGGAAAGCGAAACAACCACACTAACCTTTGCCTATGATGAGGCAACACTGGATTTTGTAAGTGCGAATCCAGCTCCAACGTCGCAGGCGCCGGGCTTACTGAGTTGGACGGTAAATCTGGATGTTTTCCAGAGAAAGGCGTTCCTTATAACCATGAACCTTAATTCGCCCGCAGAGACACCGCCACTGGATCTTAACGACCTTCTGGTTTTTACATCGTCTGCGCCGCTCAATTCGGATACCACACCGGACAACAATAGTTTTATGTTGCATGAATTCACCCGTAACGCCCTCGACCCCAACGACAAAACCTGCCTCGAAGGCAACACCATCGGCCCTGACATGGCAGGGAAATACCTGCACTACCTGATCCGGTTTGAGAATACGGGTAACTATCCTGCCCAGATCGTTACGGTGGAGGACATGATCGACACTGCAAAGTTCGATATTTCCACTATTGAACCGCTTGACGGCAGCCATGCCTTCACGACGCGCATCACCGGCAATAAAGTAGAATTCATCTTCAACAACATCATGTTACCGTTCGACGATGCCAACAACGACGGATGGGTGCTCTTCCGTATCAAAACCAAACCGACGTTGGTGCTGGGCGACAGTGTGAGCAATACAGCCGGTATCTATTTCAACTTTAATCCGCCGGTAATTACGAATACGGCGACGACCACGTTTGCGACAATGGGGGTTGATTCTCATTTTGATACATCTTTTACCCTTTGGCCAAACCCGGCAAACGATGTTGTGAATATGGAATCGAAAAGAGGAGAGGCGATAACTTCTGTGTCAATATTCAACACGCTTGGACAAGAGTTACTTAGAGAAAACGGAACTAATTTACGAAATGTAAATGTTTCCGGCCTGGCAGCGGGAACGTACGTGATTACCGTTGCTACAGATAAATCGAAATCATCGACACAGTTGATTAAGAAGTAGTTGATGGTTGATAGTTCTTGGTTGATAGTTCTTGGTTGATAGTTCATGGTTTATGGTTCATGGTTCATGGCTGTTGGTTGATAACGGCGCAGCTTAAGAGTCGTCTGTCGGGTAACCTTTTCGATACAACCTAAAGCCTTACGTTCGGAACGTAAAATTTTACCCTGGCAGACGCAAAACGTTAGGTCTGGAACGTAAACGTTTACCCTAACAGACGTAAAACGTTAGGTTCGGAACGTAAAATTTTACCCCGATAGACGTAAAACGTTAGGTCGGGAACGTAAACTTTTACCCTAACAGACGTAAAACGTTAGGTTTGGAACGTAAAATTTTACCCCGGGATACTGCCTGTATAAAGCGTGTATAAAGCCTATATAAAGCGTATACAATGCGTATCAAAGTGACAGGAGGGGAGCTTCAGGATATTCCTCGTGCTTATGTGCCGACGCTTCTATAACCCCGGCGGCACTTTTGTGAATCTGTCGAGTCCTCCAGTCCTCAAAATGACACTGACAGCCCCACGCCCCAACGACCGTCCTGGTAGGTGGGAAGGATGACTCCTGTGGTTTTGGACGTCTCTTTGAAAAGGAGGTGTTGGATCGTCGGATGTAGCCAATAGGCTATCTTGGTACTGAGGATGCCGATGCCCGCACCAGCCGCAATATCGGTTAGCCAGTGACGGTTGTTGTACATCCGGAAGAAACCCGTTCCGGTAGCGACGGCATAGCCCGCCACGCCATACCAAACCGATACATCGCGGTATTCCTGATAGAGAAATTCGGCGCCCATGAAAGCCGTGGCCGTGTGCCCGGAAGGGAAGGAGTTGTTGGAGGTTTTATCCGGTCGCATTTCGTTTCCGGTACTCTTAATGATATTAACCGTGCCTCCCATGATCAGGTAGGCGGTGGCCAAAATGGTGGTCCGATCGCGGAAGTTGTGTTTGCCCTGTATGCCGGCTGCGTTAAGGGCATACACTGACAAGAAAGGCGTGTACTGCGAAAAGTCGTCGACGGTCAGTTTCTCGTCGATATGTTCCGCCAGTTCGCCCTGTGTACTCGAATTAAGCTCTCGAATCGTAGGGCTTTCTAGTCCGACTACCCCAAATCCAATCAACGCTGCCGGTAGTATCAATGCCTGATACCGAAAGCGGGGTTCGGGTTTCAGCGCAAGTGAATCAACCGAGGGCCCTTGTGCCACGAGTACCATGGGGAGCAGGGCGATGACCAGGAGGAAGCGGTGGGGAAATGACATAAGAAAGCACTAGCAGGTTATCACAAACGTACATAAAAACGGCGAGAGACAATCCGCCCATTCTTCACAACGTCGGTCATACCTCAAAACGTGTGTTACGACGCAAATGTTTCAACGCGGGTCTGCACCCGTGCTTTGAGGTCGTGCAAGAGGTTGTAGAGCCCGAAGAAGGTGCGGTTGATATACAGGAAGTGCCGTGAACCCCGGTTGCCGTTCATCTTGCGCAACTGGGTGTCTTTTGAGAACCGTTCGCCCATTTCGGCCATGGCGCCAAAGAACTTCGCATCTGAGAAGTCAAAGGAGTCGCCGTGGAACGGAAGGGTGAAGAGTCCGAGCATCTCGCGGAACAACGCTTTGAAATAGGCCGCTTCTTCAGGTGAATCGTCTTGACGTATGATTTCGAGTTCAACCAGTTTCTCGTCGAACAGGTGGGCATCCTGTTGGTATTCCGGGCGGGCCAGTTCGAAGTAAGGCTTGTAGAATTCTTCCGGCACCTGTTTGATGCACCCGAAGTCGATGGCCACAAGGTTGCCGTTCGCATCTACGAGGAAATTCCCCGGGTGCGGGTCGGCGTGCACCTGCCGCAATTGGTGGATCTGGAACATATAGAAGTCCCACAGGGCTTGTCCGAGTCGGTCACCCAAGGCCCGGTCGGTGTTGTGCGCCGTGAATTCCGAAAGGTGTTCGCCCTCCATCCAGTCCATGGTAATGATGCGGGATGACGACCATTCGGGATAGTAGTTCGGGAATACCAGGTTCGGGATATGGCGACAGGCTTCGGCGGTAAACGTACCTTGTCGCAATTCGAGTTCGTAGTCGGTCTCTTCCAACAATTTCCCTTCGATCTCCTGAAAGTACTTCTCAGAGTCTTTTCCCTGTAAATTAAACATCCGCGTGGCGAAGGGTTTCACGATGGCCAGATCGGAGCTGATGCTCTCCGCCACACCCGGATACTGGATTTTGACGGCGAGTTGTTTCCCGTCTTTTGTCGCTTTGTGCACCTGCCCGATACTCGCGGCGTGGATGGAGTTGGGTGTGAAGGTATCAAAAAGGGCCTCCGGATAGGCACCGTGGTAGTTTTTGAAAGTCTTCCGCACCAAGGGCGCCGACAAAGGCGGTACGGAGAACTGGGCCAATGAAAACTTCTCGACGTAGGCGCGGGGCATGATGTTCTTGTCCATGCTCAGCATCTGCGCCACTTTAAGGGCACTTCCTTTCATCTGCTTGAGTCCGTCGTAGATATCACCGGCGTTGTTTTCGTCCAGTTTGTCCCGGGTGAGTGAGGGGTTGATCAGTTTTTCGCCATAATAAGCGACGTAATTACCGCCCACTTTGAGGCCGGTTTTCACAAGTTTTCCGGCCCGCTCGAGTTTACCGGTGGGAATATGGTCAAGTGTTTTCATAGTAAGGGGTAGGTAAAGGTCAACGGCGTTCTTTCCACAGGAATTTGCCGAGATCGAACAAATTTTCGAGTGGTTGGGTATCTAACAGTGTGGCCGCCGTGTTCACTGATTTTTCGATGAGGATATCGGTTTTCTCGAATCCTTTTGACCGGTCGTCAAGCCAGAATTTCAGAATGAAGAGGAACTGTACCCAGGCGCCTTCCGCATAGATCGGTTGGCGGTATTTCTGCCATTTCTGTTGTGCTTCGCCTGAGGGTTCTGAAACAAAGGTCTTGACATACTCGAGGAATTCCTTACGGAAGCCGCGCAGTTGGGCCAGATTGGCCAGGCCTTCCTTGTTTTCTTTCAGTACATACAGGAGGTAGCCGCGGTTCAGGGCAAAGATCTCAAACAGGGTGAAGTAGAGAGTAAGCAATTTGTCGCGCCCACTGTAGGTAGCGAAAGACGCATCGTTCGAGAGGATGGTTTGGGCATTCTCAAAAAAACGCGTCCATACGGTATGTGGCAGGTCTTCCAACGAACCGAAATGCTCGAAGAAGGCCGATTCCGGAATCTGGGCCGCCTGACAGAACTGTACGGTCGTTTTGAAGGGGGTGGCTTCTGCCGCTACCCGTTCCATGTAGGCAGCGAGTATGTCATCTGCTGTCCACGTCTGTTTTTTTCGTCCGGTTTTCTTTGCCGTTTCCATACCAAGATATTTCTACAAAGATAAGAGCCGTAAGAAGTTAGGATTGTTGAGCAGCTGTTAATTATCGTTCAAAATTTCTGTGAGGCTGCGGGTTTCGGAGGCATTCAGAGATTCGACTTTAAGCAAAAAAGAAACCCGCCGGATGAGGGCGGGTGTTCTTTATGTCGGGACGGTGTCGGGTTACGACATGTATCGTTATTTGACGATTTTCCGTGCAAACGTCTTCCCTTCTGATTCGATCAGCAGGAGGTAGGTGCCGGAGGCGAGAGCGGAGGTACCCAACTCGTAGGTAGTGGCATCCACTTTCTGGAACGACGCAGACGCAACGCGCCCGTCGAGCGTGATGATACGGGCCGCGCGCACGTTGAGGTCGCGCACCGTGCTGAAGCGTACATAGTTCGTTACCGGATTTGGATAGACCGTGAGTCCGTAGGCTTCGGCTACCAACGGATCGAGGCCCAATGCTGCCGCATCCAGATAGTCCGGAATACCGTTCGTGTTCAGGTCGTCGTCGGCCAGGTTGCCGTTGTTGTTATAATCTTCGTTTATCGAACTGATGCCGTCGCCGTCATCGTCGATGTCGAGATAATCGGGGATCGAATCGTTATCGGTATCGAGATAGTCGGCGGTGCGTCCACCGAGGGCGATCAATTCGACGTTGGTCAGCACGAGGTCGCCATCGTCATCATCATCCATATAGTTCGGAATACCGTCGCCGTCTGTATCATCGTTGGCGAGATTGCCGTCGCCGTTGACGTCTTCGTCGGCTGTATCTACTGCATCGTTATCGGTATCTGTGCCGCAATCGATGGCCGACAGGTTGACGGTCAACACCGTAGGCGTACCGTTGTTCAACAGCGCATACAGCGTAAGCGGCAATTGCTCGGCAAAGAAATTAGGTTGTGTGATGGGATTGGTATTCGACATCGCGTCGATTTCCGAATAGAAAAAAGTCGCATTGGCCAACACGCCTGTGGCGAGGTTTTCGGTTGAGAAAAGCGGTCCGGTTACGGCCGAGTTGCATACGGTGTAGGAAATCGGCTGTGACGGTGATACGGTTGAAAAGCGCCATCCTTCGTTTTCGGCTGCCCAGGGTCCCATATTGCGTCCCGGAGCCGCCGTTCCCTGTGCACCGCTAGCATCCAGCACACCTAATATCGCTTTGCCGCTGTTCCAGCCCGCGCACAGTGGTTTGCTGTGCACTTGTATGTCGATGAGGTTGGTCGTCTCATACAGGACGATTTCGGTGTATGACAGGTTGTTGGGACACGAGAACTGCGGTACGTTTTTGAAAACGATGACGAATTTGCGGTACGGCGCTACGCCCGTGACGCCGGTGAGGTAATTACCCGCCCCGGTGTTGTTGTAGAGGTCGTGGTAGACGCCCAGGATAGCGTTCTTAAACGGAAACAGTGTGTTGGGGATCGCCTGGTTGACATTCCATTCAGAGTATTGGTTCGCATAATTGGTGTTAAACGACAGATAGCCGTTTGAACTCACGACGATGTTCTGGTAGTCAACGCCGTAAAACTGGAACGAAAAAGGAAGCGAAATCACTCCCGAATAGATATCGTCGTTGTTATACTGCACGGTCGTGGCCGCGTCGAACATCTGGTGGGGAATGCTGGTGACGCTATACGTGGGCGATTGCGCACTCACGGTTAACCCTGCCAATAAAAAGAAAGCGTAGATTTTTTTCATAGTGGTTTGTTTTTTACGCAAGGTACTAAGAAAATTAACACGCTCTCTATCAGCAATTTTTAATTTTTAACAGGAAATACTCAACGGGCTACGCCCTCGGGATACCAGCAGCCCAGTATGGAGCGCATGGCGCCGGGTTCGTGTTCCAATAGCGACAGCTCTTTCTGTGTGGCGGCGGGCAACAGGGCCGACAAGGGTTGGGGTACGCGGAAGAGGTGGTGCAGGTTTTTGTGGAGCAGCGCATCCCATTCGGCGTAAAAGTGGAACAGGTCATCCGGGTACACGACCTTTCGCTCGGTGCCTTCGTCGACCGGGTGGAAGGGGGCCGCGACGTTGAGGTAGCCGTAGTCATCGGTCAATTGTTCGCCGGGCGCAATGTCGCGTATCGCCATCTCGAAGTCATAAGCGGTTGAGAAGCAACTGGGGCGGAAGCTATGGTTGACGTATTTCGCGGCGTCCCAACACAGCACGGTTTCGCCCAGGGCGTTCCGGAACCCATAGGTATCGAGCGCGCGTTTCGCCATCGCAGGCAGACGGGCGACGTCTAAAGGTGAGAAGACGCGGTCAAGCGGATCCTGCACCCAGGTGATGGTGCCTTTCGGGATGAGGCGCGTGGCGACTACGCCATAGCCAACGGACTCATTGATAAAACGGATTTCAGTGTCGGGGTGGAGCATGCTTTTTTTGTAAATTTCCCACTGAACACCCCTCGGTCTTTTACAGCATTCTCCTATAATCTTGCACAAGTTGCAAACGTATTTCCAGGGTACATAAGCCGCCCAACAAAAAAAGCGCGGTAACCAACCGCGCTTTCCCTACAGTGCGTAGGCAACCAACTGGGAGAACAGTAGGTGTTTCGTAGTGGGGCCGTTTTTGATGGGCTGCTAGCTGTTGCGGCGGCCCCATGCAATCAGCCCCAGTAATACAATCAGGAAAATGTTGAACCCGATTACGTTGCTTTCTCCACGCAAAAGGTGGAAAACGATGGCGCTTACCATGAGCAGCAGTCCGCCGTAAGCGGCCCAGGCAGTCAGTTGTGGTTTTTTCAGGAAATGCGGCAGCAGCAGTCCGAGTCCGCCGAGAACGTCGATACCGCCGAGTATACGCACCAGCATCGGGTTCACGCCTCCGGTCCAGGGTAGTTGGGCAGAAAGGGCTTCGATGGGCTGCCCGAGTTTCATTGCGCCGCCCATGAGGAAGGTGAGTGCGACGAGGACCTGAGCCACCCATAGGGCGATATTGTGTGTTTTGGAAGTGTTTTGTTGCGATGTCATCTCTTTTTGATTATGTGATAGCATCGCAAAGTTGCGCGATTGCAGGCAGTCGCGCGAATAGCGTATCGTAAGAAAAAGGGTTGACCTATGTCAACGTTTTGGCGTGCTGCCCTGACGAATCGAGCTGGCCTTGACCCGGCTGAAAGTTTCCTTTGTCATACCCAGATAGGATGCCAGCAGCCGCTGCGGGAAGCGTTGCAAAAACTCCGGATAGGTGTTTTCCAAATCCGCCAGCCGTTGTTCGGCGGTCATGGTTTTGGTCGTATGTACGCGACGCAGGAGTTGGATGGCTTGTCGTTCGGTGAGGATACGTATAAGTTCTTTCATGAATGGCCGATCCCGGAGTTTCGCCAGGTGTGCTTCTTTGTTGACCAACAGTATTTCGGTCGGTTCAAGGGCGTCTATGGAATAAGGAGAGGGCGTCCCGTTTAAAAAGCTCTCGCGGTCTCCGGCCCACCAGTTTTCGATCATCAGCCCCAATACGTTCTCGCGGCCGGTTTCGTCAACCGAATACAGGCGTAGGGCCCCCTTAACGATAAACCCCGCCCAATTACACACGTCGCCTTGCTGAAGCAGGTATTGGTGCCGGCGTAACTTCCGTATGACAAAAGCCTCTTTGATACACGAAATGTCGTCGTCCCCCAGGGGGCGTTCCAAGCGTTCTTCAATATAGGTGATAAGCTGTTCGTGCATGTGGACGGGTGCTGGCAACAAAAATACAAAGACTTGCCAAAGTGAGTGCGGATAAAGTAAGGTTTCCCGTATCAATCCAGGAAGCCGTACTGCACTTACTCAATAAAAAGCGGCGTCTACTCAGAATCGGCTATGTATTTCGCAAATTGCCCGTTTTTCAGTTTGCGATGCCCACGCGTTTCGGGCTAAAAACCTATTTTTGGCTCCCCTAGCTTGTATTTTATGTCTTTGATGCGGGTTACCGTTTTCTTGTTGCTTCTGCCTTTTGCCGTATCAGGGCAGTTGGACGGACTGGTGAATTACGCCCAGGAACAGGGACTTAACGCCGCGTTTACCTATCGGATCACACAAGACCAGAAAGGCTTTATCTGGATCGGCAGCGACAACGGCTTATTTCGTTTTGACGGCGTGCAGTTCCGGCATTATGACCGCAGTGATGGGCTGTTGAATATCGATGTCCTCCTGGCTGTTCCGCTTGCCGGCGACCAGCTTTTCGTGGAAGCCTTCCGGAATGATTTTTTTGTCATCGATAAAGGACGCGTGCGTACGGCGAAAGACGTGCCCGGACTTGCCCGTATCCCGTTGCCCGTGGTAGGTACCCACCATCTTATTGCCACACAGGAAGTTAAAACAGCACTCCTCGTCGATAAGATGGACGCAAAAGAGGCCTTTCGGTATGAAGGCGGAAAGATCAGGAGCGTGCGCTTCCGCTTTCCCGCCGGATTCACAAAAGGACGCTATGATGTCATTACATTTCCCGGATCGGATACGGTCGTTTTTGTATCCAAGCAGCAGCGGGTAAATTCGTGGACCGCAGATTGCGTGACCGGGAAGGTATCGTACCACGGCAATTGGAAGCGTTTTCCAACCAGTTCACAGGGTATTGACCGTTACCGGGTTGTATCGTTTGAGCGCAGGGAATTATGGTTGCAGGATAGGAGGCGTCTTGATGCCTACGCGTCGCATACCTTTCCAACCGAAGTGATGGCCACCTGGTCGACGGGGCGCTACCTGTGGGCCGCGTTGTCAACCGGTGGTGTTGCGGTATTCAACATGGAGACGGACCCCGGACTGAAGGCACCGCGTTTCCTTCTCAACGACTATCTGGTGCAGCATGCCTTGCTGGATGCCGACGGGAATGCCTGGTTCTCGACCCGTAACAACGGTATCTTTTTTCTCCCGGCCCGTTCCTTCCAGAGTTTCCTTTCGGGTGCCACAAGACGGGATCAGCGCGGGGTTTCGGTGATGGCGTCCTTTTCGGATGTTTTTTTTACAGGATACAGCGATGGTACGTTTAGCACGAGGGTAAACGACGAGGTGCGTTTTGGATCGGTGGGGGAGAGTAGATATGAGGTGCGCGGTATCTGGGGCGACGACCGCTTCCTGATAGTGGGTAAATCGCAAGGTTGCTTTCGCGTTGACCGCCAAACCGGTGCAAAAAAGGAAGTACGTCCGTTGGAGAACAACTCCTCCGCGATCAAGAACATCGTACCCTATGGGAAAGACCATGTCCTGATTTGCTCCGGCCGATGCATCCTGGGTTATGATTATGTACGCGACCAGGCCGATTTTAGGATCAACCAAAATGCCTACTGCGCCGCCTGGCTTGACGACAACCGCTTATTGGTAGGGGATTTCCGGGATATCTACCTGCACGATCGCAGGACCGGCAAAAAGGCATTATTTCTTTCCGGATACTACGCCAGTGACATCCAACGCGTAAGTGCCACCCGTTTCGTCTGCGCCACCAATGGCTATGGTGTCGTTTTTTTTGACAGCAATAAAAACGTATATCGGTTGACCACGCGGGACGGACTACCGTCAGACCAGGTACGCCGCGTGCGGATCGAACGTAAGGGCGTGTACTGGGCCTGCACGACCTCCGGACTCTGTCGCATCGAACAGGTAGGAAACCACTATAACATCCGCGTGTTCACCCGTGCAGATGGGCTTCCCTCGGACCGTATTGCCGACTGTGTGGTGTTGCGGGATACGGTTTTTGCCGGTACTGCGGCCGGACTGGTTGCCCTTCCCATTAAGTCGTTACTCGGGCAGTCATCGTTTATAGACAAGAAGGTAATTGTCAATTCGGTTTCCGCCGGTGAAACGACCTGGGATATGCCGTCGGGCGTCACGACCCAGTATCCGAACAACACGGTGGTGTTCAATTTCAGTTTCCTCGATTATCTGTCGAAGGGAAAGATCGGCTACCGTTATCGCATAGAAGGACTCGACACGAAATGGCAGGAAACCACCTCGTCGCGTATCATTCTCAATACGCTGCCGCCGGGGCGCTACCGGTTGGTGGTGTATGGACTTGGGTATAATGGCAAACGCTCGAAAGAGGCCACTGTGATTCCGATCGAGATACAGCCCCGCTTCTGGCAGACATGGGGGTTCTATTTGTTGGGTTCGACGGTGTTCTTCGGCCTGCTTTTCGTCTTGCTTCTCTATCTGCTTCGCCGCCGGCGTGACAAGCGATTGCGGGAGTTGCTGTATTCACAGAAAGTGGCGGAACTGGAGCTGCAGGCGGTGAAGGCCCAGATGAACCCGCATTTTGTATACAATTGCCTCAATTCGATACAGTACCTCCTTTTGAAGGAAGACTATCCGAATACCGAGCGCTACCTGGGTGCGTTTTCAAGGCTGATCCGGGCGACACTCCACTATTCCGAACAGACGTTTCTTGCGGTAAGGGAGGAAGTGGCCTATCTCGAACTCTACCTTTCAATGGAGAAACTCCGCTTTCGCGAGCGCTTCTCGTATCACATTCGGTGTGCGGAAGGCGTGAATCCGGAAACCAAAGTACCGTCGCTCCTGATACAGCCTTTTGTGGAAAACGCACTCAAGCACGGAATCGGCTCACTACCCGAATCGGAGCCCGGCCTGCTGGAAGTCCTCTTCGAACAAAAGGAAGCCGATCTGTGCGTGATGATACGTGACAACGGTCCGGGCCTGTCAAAGGAGGATTTGGAAAAACCGTCGTCATTTGGACTCCGGATCGCCGGAAAACGCATCGAAACCTATGAACAGTTGTTCGGCAGCCGCATCCGGTTGGAGGTGGTGGACAGAAGAGGAGAAGGGCAGACCGGACTTGAAATACGCTTATTTATTACCACTACATGAAACCAACACGCATTACAGCAGGCATCATCGACGACGAATCGCACGGACGGGAATACGTCCGCCTGTTGCTGTCAAAATACTTCCCTGATATTGAAACGGTCTTTAGTGTGGGTAACCCCTACGCTGCCTTGGCTGAGTTGGAGAAGGGCGAGCCGGATATCCTGTTTTTGGATGTGCAACTGGGCCCGGATACGGTTTTCACTTTTCTGGAACGTGCCGGATCGGTACGCTCGTCGCTGATTTTTGTCACGGCCCACGAGAATTTTGCAATCAAGGCGATTCGGCATCGGGCCGTCGACTACCTGTTGAAGCCGGTGGATAAGGACGATTTTGTCGCTGCCGTACGGCGTGCCCTGCGCGATATTGAACAGCGTCCGGTGGTGGCGCCGCGGATCAAGTTACCGGTGAATAAAGGGTTTCGGCAGGTGGATGTGGCTACGATTGTCCGGTGTGAGGCCGATTCGAATTACACCCATGTGTTCCTAACGGAAGGACAACGGGTGCTGGTGGCCAAGACGCTACAGGAGTTTGAAGAACAACTGACACGATACGGATTTTTCCGCGTCCATCACAAACATTTGGTGAACCTCCGTCACGTTGAAGAGTACCAAAGCGGCAAAGGAGGCAAAGTGTTACTGACGGACGAAAGTGTGGTGGATGTGTCGCAACGACGGAAAAGTGCCTTCCTCGAAAAGCTCGCCTCAACTACACGTTATTGAGCTAGTAACCAGCTATCAAGACAGGGTTACTTCAACCTTATAAGTTGCCCTTTCCGCTTGACGATGTTTTGGTAATCCCACTGGATGTCACGCGCTTTGGACGACCATTCCAACAGGTCATGCTCGTGTACATCGTCGGCGTTTTGGTAAAAGAAGGAGGCATCCCGGAATTTGCCCGTTCCCATTTTGAGGCGTTCATCGCCAAAATCGGCACCGCTCCAAAACATCAGTCGAATACCCGCTTTCTGCGTACTGTAGCCCGCCACCGGATTGCCGTCAAGGAACCATACGGGATGGGAATGCCAGACCTTTATTTCGGCTTCCGGAAGTCCTTTTTCCAATAGCGCATACAGTCGTTCGCAGATGTGTCTGTCCTCTGATGAAAGGGACGTGTGATAGGTGGCGACGTCGGGTTGCATAGGGTGTTTTATACAAAAATACGTAAAAACAAGCCGCTCGTCCCGGACGTTGAGGGGTTGAAGGTTTATCGTACGACGCCGGATGCCAGTACTTCGCTGACGCTGTCCCACAACTGTTTCCGCATCGTAAGGCTTTGCACCGCGGCCTCGGTGGCTTCCTGCCATTTCGTTTTGTCGTCACCGCACAAAAGCGATGTCATCCGTAGGGCCAGGTGGCTGTGGTGGTCACCGTCTACCTCTATATGGCGCTCCAGGTAATAACAGAAGGTGCCGATTTGCGGGAAGCGGTCACGGAGGTCTTTCACCAACGCCAGGAACATACCCGGAATAAGGTCTTCGCGCCCGAAGGTGAATACGGCCGATTGCACGTGCACACCGTGGTGGCGAATGATGTTGAAGGTATAGGAGACAAACGCACGCGCCGCGGCCGGGACGTCTGCGGTTTCAAAAGCATCTTCCAGGGTTTGTCCGCCCGCCAGTGCCTGCACGAACGTACGGATCGGTTGGGTGTCGGCACCGGCTTCCTCCATGGCCTTGAGGTAGAGTTCGAAATGGCTCATGACCACACCGTCGGCATCTTCGTCTGACTCTTCTCCCAACACGATTTCATTGATCAGCCGCCGCGTAACCGGATCGCCTATCGGTAGCCATGGCAGGGAGGTACAGGTCAGTTCACGTTGTAGCGATTTAAGCAATGACATGAAATCCCATACGGCGTAAACATGGTGTTCCATAAACCGGCGCAGGCCTTCGATATCGGTAATGGAATCGTATAGATCGTGGTGCAGGATAGCGGTTTCAATCGGGGCCAATTGCTGACGGAGCGCAGTAACAGGGGCAGTCATAACGGGTTTTATTTGCCGCAAAGATACAACAGCCCTGCTTCAACAACTGTTGTTTTTTACGTCACGGGAAGAAGGGAATCGAGAATTTCTGCAATTGAAAAACGGGCACCGCACACGAATTCATCGGCGGCACCATAGTAGATCGTCAGTTCATCGCCGTCAACGACATGCCCGTTGGTAAAGACCACGTGACCGAAGAACCCGCTGAGTTCATACGATTCGGTCGGTTCCATGATCGGTGTTTCGCTGCGGGCGATGACGCGGGCCGGATCGCGTAGGTCAAGTAGGAAGGCACCCAGGCAATACCTGTGCTCGGCCGTGGCGCCGTGGTAGATTTCGAGCCAGCCCTTTTCGGTTTTGATGGGCGCGGCTCCGGCCCCCACGCGGGCGCTGTCCCAATACCCGTGGCGCGTCCGGATGAGGCAGCGGTGGTTGCCCCAATGCAGGCCGTCCATCGATTCGGCGAGCCAGATGAAATTCCCGCCAATGGCCACACTGCTCGGTCGGTGCAGTATGTAGTACCGCCCGTTGATGGTTTCTTCGAAAATCGCGGCGTCTTTGTTGTGAGGCGGGAGAATCATACCGTGCCGGTCAAACGAGCGCCAGTCGCGCGTGCTGCGCAGGCCGACCCCCACACCGTTGGAGGAAACCGCTGTGTAGGCGATAAAATATTCGTCGCCTATCAGGCTCACCCGGGCATCTTCTATTCCAAAGCGTTCGTTTTCGCCCTTTGGTAGGATACTGGGGAAATCGGTGGTTTCGACAAAATCCACGCCGTTTTCACTGCACACCAGTCGAAAGTGCGAGAGGGTCGTGAGGTAGTCGAGTCCTTTATAGCGCATCACCCGCGGGTCGGTGGTATCGAGGTCCGGATCGGGGAGGAAGACTTCCTGTATCGCCACCTCTCCGGCCACATCAAAGGTCGGAAACAGCACACTGCCCTCGCGCGGCGACAGGTTTTCGGCTACCCGCAGCAATAGCCAGATTTTGCCGTCAAACCGAAAGACACCCGGATTCAACAAGCAGATGACTTCCATGCCCGGGCGACTGGGGCGGATGTCGGAAGGTACCAGGAGCGGGTTTTCGGGGAAACGGTGGGCAAGGTCCTTCATCTACATCTATTTGGGATAAATATACCGCGTGCGGCACCGCCGTCCTTTCATCCTAACGGGCGTATCTTACAGGATTGTATGGTGTTCTTCTCGAATTCGCACCATTAAAAAAGCCTGTCACGGTTGTACGGACAGGCTTTGCTGGATAGGAGGTAAGTCCTTATTTTTTTAAGACTCTTGCATGGTGTGGTACACGTTCATGACATCGTCGTCTTCTTCGATTTTTTCGAGGAGTTTCTCTACATCCGCCATCTGCTCTTCCGTCAGTTCTTTGGTAACCTGCGGGATACGCTCAAAACCAGAGGAAAGGATGTCAATGCCGCGGTTCTCCAGTTCTTTCTGGATCGCACCAAAACTGCCGAACGGGGCGTAGATCATGATTCCGTCTTCGTCTTCGAACACTTCTTCGGCGCCGAAGTCGATCAGTTCGAGTTCGAGCTCTTCCGGATCGATGCCGTCTTTCGGGATGCGGAAGTTGCAGGTATGGTCGAACATGAATTCAACGGAACCCTGCGTGCCCAGGCTGCCGTTGCACTTGTTGAAATAGCTGCGGATATTGGCCACCGTCCGGTTGTTGTTGTCGGTCGCGGTTTCAATCAGGATGGCGATGCCGTGCGGGGCGTAGCCTTCGAAAAGTACTTCCTTATAGTTGGCTGTATCTTTGTCGGTCGCTTTCTTGATGGCACGTTCGACGTTCTCTTTCGGCATGTTCGCCGCTTTTGCGTTCTGGATGACGGCGCGGAGGCGTGAATTCGCATCCGGGTTCGGACCACCTTCTTTCACGGCCATCACGATGTCTTTTCCAATACGCGTAAACGCTTTCGCCATCGCGGCCCAACGTTTCATCTTTCTTCCCTTACGGAATTCAAACGCTCTTCCCATATGCTAATCGATTAAATGATTTTGGCTATTAAAAACGCTGCAAAAATAAACGTTCCTTTTCTTCCACCCAAATCTTAGACCGAAGTCCGCAGATCCGGCCCTCGGCATCCCGCAAATTCTTTCGTAAGAACCCTTATGGCTTTTGCGCCGCCTGCTTCAGGTCCGCAATAATGGCAATGGCTTCCTCCAGGTACGGATTGGTTTGGGCATCTTTCATCTTGGCCGCATTCAGTTCCAGTTGCCCGTCGTTTTGCTGCATGCGCAACAGGTCGGTGCGGTTGTTGGTGATCCGGCATCCGGTCGGTCGTGCTATGAGGTCTTTCACTTTTTTCCAGGTCGGGTCAACCGAATGGATTTCGCGGAAGACATCGTCAAAAGTCATCGGAAGCGGTGGCTTTTTCCGGCTATATAATTGGTTGATCTCGCTATTCAACGCCGCAATCTCCCCGAACACCGGATCGGCGGCAACCCGCGCCTGGCTGTTGCGAACGGCCCGTTCGATGGGTTTTCGGTCAAAGGGCCGAAACCGCGCCTTCGACACCAGCGTGTCGCGTTGCAAGGCCGTGTCATATTGCCGTTCGCGTTCTACGATACTGTCAAACAGCACCGGAACATTCACATCCGGCTGTATGCCGGCGATCTGCGCACTGCCGCCGGTGATGCGGTAGAATTTCTGTATAGTGACCTTCGCAAACTCGTCTTGTTTGGTTTCGTCAAGCGGAAGGATGGTCTGCATACTCGCCTTACCCAGTGAAGGGGAACCTACCACCACCGCGCGGTTGTAGTCTTGCATGGCGGCCGTAAAGAATTCACTGGCGGATGCGGAGTTTCCGTTGATAAGCACCACCAAGGGTCCGTCATACACCAGGCTTTTATCCGGGTCTTTCAAAACGGTCTGCCGGTTTCGTCGGTCACTCAGCAACGCCACCGGACCGCCTTCGATAAAAAGACCTGCCAGCGCTTCGGCTTCTTCCATCGAGCCGCCGCCATTGTCTTGCAGGTCGAGCACGAGGCCGTCAATACCGTCTTCGGTCAGTTTCTGTATCTCGCGGCGCACGTCGTCCGAACAGCCTACATAGCCGTTGTTGTTGAAATCGGTGTAGAATTGCGGCAATACGATGTAGCCGACTTTGGTGCCTTTTTCAGCAATGAAACTGTAGGCCGTCGTGTCTTCCGCCCGCATGAATTTCTTGCGAAGCGGTACCTCAATCTGGGTGCCGTTTTTCTTCCGGATGGTCAGCACGATGTCGATATGGGCGTCTGAAAAGAGGAAGTCGCCGATGGTCTCCAACGATGCGCACGACACGGTATATTGTATGCCGCTTCCGTTTCCAACTTTCACCACGATATCACCTTTCTCGAATTGTTGCGAACGCGCCGCGGGTCCGCCGGGTACGATCTCATCTACCGTGATCTCCTCGCGTTCGTTCAGCGAGACGTAAAGTCCGAGCGAGAGGTTGCCGGTCGACAACTGCGACATGAACGAGGTGCGGGCGTCATCCGAAAAGTAATTACTGTGCGGATCGAAGTAGGTGCAAAAGAAGTTCAGGAAGTTCGTACGCAGGTCACGCTCTAAGTCACCCGGCGTGTCCAACAGACTATTGACCTTACAAAGGTTGGTGTCAAACGCTTTGGTGCGGGCGTCGGGCTCGAGTTTGGCGAACAGCGGCCGCACCGAGTCGAGCTTCGTGCCTGACCGGGCAATGTCGTCCATTACCTCAAACGCCAGCCGTTTCGACCAATAGCGGGTCAGTTGGGCTTCGTCTTTCTCAAAAGGGAAGGCGTCTTTGCTGAACCGCATGCTGTCGCGTCGCACATACTGCAATGGTTCTGTTTTCAGTTTCTGCAAGATGCCCCGTCGTCTTTCCAACGCCGTCCGGTACGTCTGGATAAAGGTGTCGAGAAAGCGGCAATCGCCATTCTTCACGGCGTCGTCAATCGAGAAACGATAGGTCGCCAGCGCGTCATACTCACCCTGCAAAAACAAGAGGTGGTTTTCGTCGAGGTAGTCGACAAAGCGGTCGAAGACATAGGCCGACAGGCTGTCGTCTACGGGTTTCGGGCGGTAGTGTTCCCGTTGCAGGAGTTTGTTGAGGGCGGCGAGTGTGCGGCAGGTCGACTGGCTGTCCTGTGCGCGAACCAGCAGCGGAAGCAGAAGCAACAGCCAGGCGATCGATTTCATGTTATTTTTTATAGAAGGGCAGTTTTACGACCTGCGCCGGAATATCATTTTTGCGGATACGGATGAAAATCTCGCTTCCCGGTGCGCTGAACGCTGTCGGTACATACCCGAGTCCGATGCCTTTGTTCAGCGACGGCGCCATCGTGCCTGATGTGACCACACCGATTACGTGGCCGTCTTTGTCTACGATTTCGTAGTCGTGACGCGGAACGCCCCGTTCGGTAAGTTCAAATCCGACGAGCTTGCGCGAAACGCCCTGTTCTTTCTGTTGTTTCAGCGCATCGGCATTGACAAAGTCTTTGGTGAACTTCGTAATCCAGCCCAAACCAGCCTCAATCGGCGAGGTCGTATCGTTGATGTCGTTGCCATACAAACAGAAGCCCATCTCAAGACGAAGGGTGTCACGTGCGGCGAGCCCGATCGGTTGGATGCCAAATGCAGCACCGGCTTCGAAAACGGCTTTCCAGATGGCTTCGGCGTGGGCCGCCTTGCAGTAAATCTCAAAACCACCCGATCCGGTGTAGCCCGTGGCGGAAATGATGACATCGTCAAAACCGGCAAAGTCGCCCACCGCAAAATGGTAGTAGGCAATCGCCGCCAGGTCAAGCGACGAAAGTGGTTGCATCGCCTCCACGGCTTTCGGTCCCTGGATGGCGAGCAGCGCGTAGTCGTCCGACTGATTTTCCATTTTCGCGCCAAAGGAGTTGTGCGACGAAATCCACGCCCAGTCTTTGTCGATGTTCGAGGCGTTTACGACCAACATATAGTCATCGTCCGCAAATTTATACACGATCAAATCGTCAACGATACCGCCGTCGGCATTTGGCATACACGAATACTGCGCCTTGCCGGGCACCAGCGTCGACGCGTCATTGGTCGTGACTTTCTGGATCAGATCGAGTGCGCCGGGTCCCGAAATCCGAAACTCGCCCATGTGCGATACGTCGAAAACCCCAACGCCGTTGCGCACGGTGTCGTGTTCGGCATTGACGCCTTCATAGGTAATGGGCATGTTGTAACCGGCGAATGGAAGCATCTTGGCTCCCAACGCCTCGTGGATGTGGGAAAGTGGCGTGTTTTTCATAATCGTTGTTTGTGCTGCGAAGGTAACGGAAATGGAGGAGATTAGAAAGAGTTGGCAGTGGGCAGTGGGCAGTGGGCGGTGGGCAGTAGGCAGTAGGCAGTCGCAGTGGCAGTCGCGATGGCAGACAATTCCCGCTGTTCGTTGCAAGTCCTCGCGGGGTGCCGCTTTTTTATGGGTCTTGCCACGGCTTCCGTTGGTCGCCGCGCAACACCCTAAAAAAGGAGGCACCCCACTGCGGGCTTTCCACTGCCATCGGGGCTGCAGTTTGAGGTATATCGGACGTTATTTCACGGAGAGCGTTCTGGTAATTTCGTACCTTTCGGTATGCAAATCATCACGCCGGCTTTCGCACGTTCGTTATACCGCCCGATTCCCGCCGATACCCACAAAGGCCGGCAGGGCCATGCCTTGCTCGTGGCGGGTAGCTATGGCAAAATGGGTGCTGCGGTGTTGGCAGCGCGTTCGTGCCTGGCGTCGGGCGCCGGACTCGTGACGGTCTTCGCACCGGAATGTGGGTATATAATCCTGCAGACGGCGGTGCCTGAGGCTATGGTTTTGACAGATGAAGCGTTTCGTCATCTCACACACATTGAAATGGGCTTTGCACCACAGGCCATCGGTATCGGACCCGGCATTGGCACCCATCACGACACCGGAAAAGCGCTTTTTAATTTCCTCGAGTCGGCAAGTGTTCCATTGGTGGCGGATGCCGATGCACTCAACCTGCTGTCGACCCACACGGATGCGTTTGCCTTGCTGCCGAAGCGTTCGGTGCTGACACCCCATCCTAAAGAATTTCAACGTATGGTAGGGCAGTGGCGTGACGAAGACGAACGCATCAAAAAGGCCGTGATGCTGTCGGGTGCACTCGATGCGGTCATTGTCTTAAAGGGCGCTCCGACCCTTATTGTCGATAGCAAACAGGTTTTCCAAAACACCAGCGGCAACGCTGCACTTGCCACCGGCGGCACAGGCGATTGCCTCACGGGTATTATTACCGCCCTTTTAGCGCAGGGTTACCCGTCGCTTGATGCGGCGTTACTGGGCGTCTTCCTACACGGCAGGGCCGCTGATATCGCACTGCCGGAAACGGGTTATGAAGGGTTTACTGCAACGCAATTGCCACTCTTTTTGGGTAAGGCGTTCCGGGAGTTGTATCCCACATCGACCGATTCCCGTCATTCCCACCCATAAAACGCATAGTGTAACTATTTGGCTACAAACGTGTTAAAATCGGATAAATATCCGGTAAGAACGGGCAAGCCGGTTTTTTTTTACTACATTAGAGGTACATCAAATGCTGATTATGAGATTGTTAGAAGGGTGTTTCTGCAACACGCTTCCATAACGTCCAGGTCGTAACGTGCTGGCAACGCAGACTTCGGCCAATCGGCAGGAATAGAGAGACTTTATTTGGATAAGGTCTCTCTTTTTTTGTAAATAAGTAACTGAGGAACTGAGTAACTGAGAAGATTAGGGGCGTGGAGAAAAGAGGTGAGCGTAATAAGGAGACTTTTCAAATAGAAACATAGGTATAAACTAAGTAGTCCTATCAATCACTGCAATAATTTTGACATGTAGGCGCTCAGCATGGCGTCAAGTTCCTGCGTCTTGGTAAACAAGTCATCGTGCGCCCGCAAATCCAAATAACCGACACGGTGGGCAATTTCGAGATGTGTTTGGAGTTCAAACAGCGATCCTCGTGCGATTCGCAAGAAATGACCTAGTTCATTTTTTCGACCACGTCCGTATCCCTCTGCGATGTTAGCTGGAAAAGAACTGGCGCTTCTTCTGATTTGAGACAGCAAGCCATAACGTTCTTCAATAGGTAAAGACTGGGTCGCGGAATATACATCGACAGCAAGTGTGACGCCTTTCTGCCAAATAATAAGTTTCTTATGTGCTGACATTTTTTCAGCAAATCTAGAATCCCCGTTTCGATTTTAGTTACGGGTTTTCCGCACTTAACATTTCAATCGAAAGTTATCCCCAATCACTCACTTACTCAGTTCCTCGATTCCTAAGTTTCTCAGTCCCTCAATTCCTCAGTTCCTCAGTTCCTCAGTTACTCAGTTTCTCAGTTCCTCAGTTACTCAATTCCTCAGTTCCTCAGTTTCTTCCTCCTCTTATGCCGCGTTTGTCGCAATTCCTTTTCCCCACTAATAATACTAATATTCCCGTCCGGCTCCAGCATCGCTAATTGCACGTCTGTAATATGTTCCAGGCCATGCTCGCGGATCGCTTCCATCAGTTCATCCGACGTAATATCGAGGCGGGCCAGCATCTTGAAATCGGCTTTGCCGTCGTGCACCAGGATTTCCGGTTTGTTACCCAGCCATTCCGACACGAGTGACGAGCGACGTACGATTTTCTTCAAACCAAAGTTCAGCAGGAATAATACACCCGCGGCGACCAAACCGCCTGCCAATGACACATCGGGTCCGACCATCGCATTCTGCACGGCGTTGCTGATCAACAGGATCAGGATCACGTCGAAGGTGTTGAGTTGCGAGAGTTCCTTCTTCCCAAACACGCGAAGCGCTACTACCATAAAGACGTAAACGGCGGCACTGCGAAGTACGATGTCGAGATACGGGAACCAATGTGTCATGGTTTGAAGTGTTTTTCGATAGCCTTGATCATTTCGCCTGCAATGTCGATGTGGGTCGCGCCCTCGATGCCTTCAAGTCCGGGTGACGAGTTTACCTCCAGCAGCAACGGCCCTTTGGCCGACCGGATGATATCCACTCCGGCTACCTGCAAGCCCATTGCTTTGGCGGCTTTCATGGCAATTTTGCGTTCTTCTTTCGTAGGTTTGATTACGGCCGCCGAACCACCGAGGTGAATATTCGCGCGGAATTCCCCTGGCGTCGCCTCCCGCTGTATGGCCGCTACGACCTTTCCATCAACGACAAATAACCGAAGGTCTTTCCCGTTGGCTTCCTTGATAAATTCCTGTACCAGGATGTTGGCATTCAACGATTTGAAAGCGTTGATGACCGATTCGGCTGCCTTTTTGGTTTCGGCCAATACGACGCCTTTGCCCTGCGTGCCTTCCAACAGTTTGACGATCAACGGCGGACCACCGACCATTTTGATAAGGTCGTCGGTGTCGAGCGGTGAATGGGCAAAACCGGTCGTCGGTATGTCGATATTGTGGTTGAGCAGCAATTGCAACGAAAACAGCTTGTCACGCGATTGTGCGATCGCCGCCGATGAATTCAGGCAGAAGACTTTCAACGCTTCGAACTGCCGGGTGAGGGCGCATCCGTAGAAGGTGATATTGGGTCGTATGCGGGGGATGATGGCATCGAAATCATTCAATACACGTCCGTCGCGGTTGTGGATTTCCGGCTTCGTCGCATCGAGTTTCATGTAGCACTCCCGGATGTTCAGGAAGTGCATTTCATGGCCACGGGTTTCGCCGGCTTCCATAATCCGTCGGTTGCTGTACAGCGCGGGATTGCTGGCCAACAAGCCAATCCGCAAACCCGATTTGGGTGCTACCGCACCTTTGTAAAGCGCTTTAAGGCTGGAAGGTGTCGTTTGCCCCATCAGGTATTTTTCCGCCGGATCGACGACAATGCGGCCAATCATCGCTTCGCGCCCCAACAGCATCCGAAATCCCATGGAATCGCGGTTAGTGAGTGTAACCTCAATCGGCCATGAATTTCCGTTCATGTGGAGATCGACCAGGATGACGAAGCGTTGTTCGCGGAAACCCGACGAACTCTTGACGATACGCTTGTCGACGATCCGGGCTTCACAATGCACGACGGTCTTGATGTTGTCCTGTATGGGGTTCACGTCGAAACGGACCCAGTTTTCCTCTTCTCTGACGAAAGGGGCAATATTGACAGCGTGTAGGGCCGAGGTCTTGGCGCCGCTGTCGACGCGCACTTTGATGGCCGGGATATTCAGGTCGGGGAGGGAACACCATTCCTCACTGCCGACGACGACTTTCTCGTTCATTATTGAACCGGATTACGTCCCAAATGTACTATTGTTTACGCATCGTTCGTCGCTTTTGCGCATAAAAAACCCCTGCATTAACAGGGGCTTCATATTGCAATAACGATTTATTAATTCGTGGGCTCTTGGGCTTTCTGCACTTTCACCGAAAGTTCGTCAGAACCTTCCTGAAGGTCCATGAAGATTTCATCGCCCGCACCAATCTTGTGCGTGATGATTTCTTCTGCCAACGCATCCTCCACATACTTCTGGATAGCGCGTTTCAACGGACGTGCCCCGAACTGCTTGTCGAAACCTTTATCGGCGATAAACGCCTTGGCCGCATCGGAAAGACGAAGGTTGTAGCCGAGGTCGGCGATGCGTGCATACAGCTTTTTCAATTCGATCTCGATGATCAGGTCGATGTCGTGTTTTTCAAGCGGATTGAATACGATGACGTCGTCGATACGGTTCAGGAACTCGGGTGCGAACGATTTCTTCAACGCGTTTTCGATCACGCTTTTCGAATGCTCGTCGGCTTGTGAAATCTTGGCCGCTGTGCCGAAGCCAACACCTTGCCCGAAGTCTTTCAACTGACGCGCTCCAATGTTCGATGTCATGATGATGATGGTATTCTTGAAGTCGATCTTACGGCCCAGGCTGTCGGTCAGGAAGCCGTCGTCCAATACCTGGAGCATCATGTTGAATACATCCGGGTGGGCCTTTTCGATTTCATCAAGCAGGACCACACAATACGGTTTGCGACGTACTTTCTCGGTCAATTGCCCGCCTTCCTCATAGCCTACATATCCCGGAGGCGCCCCGACAAGACGGGAAATCGCAAACTTCTCCATGTATTCGCTCATGTCGATACGAACGAGCGCATCCTCTGAATCAAACAGTTCTTTCGCCAGGACCTTCGCGAGTTGGGTTTTACCCACACCCGTTTGTCCAAGGAAGATGAACGAGCCAATCGGGCGGTTCGGATCTTTCAGGCCGGCACGGTTCCGTTGGATCGATTTGGCGATTTTCAGCACCGCTTCGTTCTGGCCGATGACTTTATCCTTAATAAGATCCGGCAATTTCGCCAGTTTGTTGCTTTCGGTCTGGGCGATGCGGTTTACCGGGATGCCGGTCATCATCGATACGACATCCGCCACGTTGTCTTCGGTTACGACGATACGGTTGTTTTTCGAATCTTCCTCCCACTGTTCCTGTGCGATGGCAAGGTCTTTTTCGATCCGTTTTTCATCATCCCGAAGTTTGGCAGCTTCTTCGTATTTCTGTTTTTTGACGACGGTATTTTTCAGTTCGCGGACTTCCTCCAACTGACGTTCCAGATCCAGGATCTGTTTCGGGACGTCGATGTTGGTGATGTGCACGCGGCTTCCGGCTTCGTCAAGCGCATCAATGGCTTTGTCTGGAAGGAAACGTTCCGACATATACCGGTTGGTCAGCTTCACGCAGGCTTCGATCGCTTCCTGGGTATAGGTGACGTTGTGGTGGTCTTCGTATTTGTTCTTGATATTGTTGAGGATGGTAATCGTTTCCTCAACCGAAGTCGGCTCTACGATCACCTTCTGGAAACGGCGTTCCAGCGCTCCATCTTTCTCAATATATTGACGGTACTCATCCAGCGTCGTAGCTCCGATGCATTGGATTTCACCCCGGGCCAACGCCGGTTTGAACATGTTCGAGGCATCCAGCGAGCCTGTAGCGCCACCGGCACCGACGATGGTGTGGATCTCGTCGATGAAGAGGATGATATCGTCATTCTTCTCCAACTCGTTCATCACCGCTTTCATGCGCTCTTCGAACTGGCCGCGGTATTTGGTGCCGGCTACCAGCGAGGCAAGATCAAGGGTAACGACGCGTTTGTTGAAAAGGATACGCGACACTTTCTTCTGGATGATCCGAAGGGCGAGTCCTTCCGCAATGGCCGATTTACCCACTCCGGGTTCACCGATCAACAGCGGGTTGTTCTTCTTACGACGGCTCAGGATCTGGGAAACACGCTCGATTTCTTTCTCGCGGCCCACGACCGGGTCGAGTTTTCCGTCTTCCGCCAGTTCGGTGAGGTCGCGACCAAAGTTATCGAGAACAGGTGTCTTCGATTTCTTATTCGACTTATTGGCGGGGTTATTGAAACTGCTTTCTTTTAGGCTGTCATCTTGTCCGGAATCATCATTGTAAGATTCATTCCGGGGAAGGTTTTCCATGAATTCTTCTTCGTTTGGCATCATATTCAGGTATTGTTCTTTTGCTGAATCATAGTCGATCTTGAGTTTATTCAGCAATTTGGTTGTGGGATCGTTTTCATTCCGCAGTATGCACAACAATAAGTGCGCCGTACTGATCGAAGTGCTTTGGAAGACCTTCGCTTCGAGAAACGTGGTCTTTAGGGCGCGTTCCGCCTGGCGTGTCAGGTGGAGGTTCTTCTTTTCATTACCGCTTTCTATCGCGGCCGGATTTGCCGGGCTCAGTATTTCGACCTTGCGACGCAGGTGCTCGAGGTCGACTGAAAGATTGTTCAGGATGTTGATGGCTTTGCCGTTGCCGTCCCGCAGAATCCCCAGCATAAGGTGTTCCGTACCGATGAAGTCATGGCCGAGGCGCAGGGCTTCTTCTTTGGAGTACGTGATGACATCCTTTACCCGTGGCGAAAAATTATCATCCATAATTCTAACTTGGTTCTCGTAAATGTACGTATTCGGGTATTGAAAAGCAATAACCGTTCCCATCGGTCAGCTTGTCAGCTAATAGACGAAAAATATCGTAAAGCCGACGTTAATTCCGTGGTAAATTATTAACGGCGGCTACCCGGCTTTTTGTTGATAATTTACGTTAAAAATGTCCCTTCAGGCACCCCTTAACCGGGGCGAAAACCTTATATTAGCGGGATTTTTCAAACCAAATAGTTTTAATCTAGCGAATTACGTTTATGTCTGACGGAGAAAAGTTGATCCCCATCAATATAGAGGACGAAATGAAGTCCGCCTACATCGATTATTCGATGTCGGTCATTGTGTCACGGGCGCTGCCGGATGTGCGCGACGGACTCAAGCCGGTGCACCGCCGCGTGCTCTTCGGTATGTATGAATTGGGCGTTTTGTCAAACCGGGCCCACAAGAAATCGGCCCGTATCGTCGGTGAAGTATTGGGTAAGTACCACCCACACGGCGATTCTTCCGTTTACGATACCATGGTGCGTATGGCGCAGGAGTGGAGTCTCCGCTACCTGTTGGTCGACGGACAAGGAAACTTCGGTTCCATCGACGGGGATAGCCCGGCGGCGATGCGATACACCGAAGCGCGAATGAAGAAAATTTCAGAAGAGATGTTGGCGGATATCGACAAAGAAACGGTCGACTTCCAGCTGAACTTCGACGATACACTGGAGGAACCAAAAGTGCTTCCGGCAAAAATACCGAACCTGCTCGTCAACGGTGCGTCGGGCATCGCGGTAGGTATGGCAACGAACATGGCCCCGCACAACCTGACGGAGGTCATCAACGGAACGCTTGCCTATATTGACAATCCCGAGATTGAGATCGACGAAATCATCGGGCACATCAAAGCGCCGGATTTCCCAACGGGCGGTGTAATCTATGGATACGAAGGGGTGCGCGAGGCCTTCAAGACCGGTCGCGGCCGCGTCGTCATCCGTGCGAAAACGAGTTTTGAAGAAGTAGAAGGACGCGAGGCCATCATCGTTACCGAGATACCGTACCAGGTAAACAAAGCGGAGATGATCAAAAAGACGGCGGACCTCGTCAACGAGAAACGCATCGAGGGTATCTCCAACATCCGTGACGAATCGGATCGTAATGGTATGCGGATCGTGTACATCCTCAAACGGGATGCCGTGCCGAATGTGGTCCTCAACACCTTGTTTAAATATACACAGCTGCAGTCGTCTTTCAGTGTCAATAACATTGCACTGGTAAAAGGACGTCCGCAGTTGCTGAATGTTAAAGACCTGATCCACTATTTCGTGGAACACCGCCATGATGTGGTGGTGCGTCGTGCGCAATATGAATTGCGGAAGGCGGAAGAGCGGGCCCACATACTCGAAGGACTCATCATTGCGTCTGACAATATCGATGAGGTTATCGCTATTATCCGTGGCTCGGCCAATACCGACGAAGCGCGTGAGAAATTGATGGCGCGTTTCAACCTTTCGGATATACAGTCGAAGGCCATCGTAGAGATGCGTTTGCGTCAGCTTACGGGTCTTGAGCAGGACAAACTGCGCGCCGAGTACGAAGATATCATGAAACTCATCGAGCGGTTGAAAGCGTTGTTGGCGAGCAAGGAACTCCGTATGGAACTCATCAAGGAAGAACTCATCGAAATGCGTGACAAATACGGCGATGAGCGTCGTTCGGTCATCGAGTACTCCGGAGGTGATGTAAGTATCGAAGACATGATCGCCGACGAAAGCGTGGTCATCACGATCTCGCACGCCGGTTACATCAAACGCACACCGTTGAGCGAATACAAAACACAAAACCGTGGTGGCGTGGGGCAGAAAAGTGCCGGTACACGCGACGCAGACTTCCTGGAACATATGTATGTGGCGACGAACCACCAATATATGTTGTTCTTTACCCAGAAAGGGAAGTGTTTTTGGATGCGGGTGTATGAAATTCCGGAAGGCAGCAAGACCAGCAAAGGACGTGCCATCCAGAACCTGATCAACATTGAGAACGACGATAAGGTAAAGGCGTTCATCTGTACGGGTAACCTCCGCAGTGAAGAGTACATCAACAGCCACTTCTTGGTTATGGCGACCAAGAAAGGACAAGTGAAGAAAACACCACTCGAACAATATTCACGTCCACGTGCGAATGGCGTGGCGGCGATTACGATCCGCGAAGACGACGAACTGTTGGCAGCACGCCTGACGACCGGAAACAGCCAAATCCTATTGGCGGTGAAATCCGGAAAGTTGGTGCGGTTCGAAGAGCATAAGACGCGTCCGATGGGACGTACTGCTTCCGGTGTGCGTGGCATCACGCTCGCCGATGAGCAGGATGAAGTAATTGGAATGGTAACGGTCAATGATCCGGAGTCGGAGATTCTTGTGGTATCTGAAAAGGGTTACGGAAAACGTTCGGCCCTGGAAGATTATCGTATCACCAACCGCGGCGGTAAAGGAGTGAAGACACTTAATATTACCGAGAAGACCGGACAGTTGGTGTCGATCAATAACGTAACGGACGAAGACGATTTGATGATCATCAACAAATCCGGACTCACGATCCGTATGGACGTAGCCGATCTTCGCGTAATGGGACGTGCCACGCAGGGTGTTCGTTTGATCAGCCTGAAAGGAAATGACTCGATCGCGGCGGTTACGAAAGTAATGAAGGAGGAAGCGGCTGAGAATGCCGAGGTCAATCCGGAAGACGACGTGACGAAAGAAATGCCGGTCGAAGGATTTACGGCTCAGGCACCGGTGACGTATGATGACGCAGAAGACGAAGCGGACGATTTCGAAAGCGAAGAAGAATAAAGAACAACTAAATCGTGAAGTATATGAAAATCAATAAATTTTTCGTCGCTGCGGCATTGATAGCCTCTGTTGCGGTTTCAGCACAGAAAGACGAATTGAAGGCGTTGAAGAAAATCTACGCCAAAGAGAAGCCTTCGGCTAACGATGTTCAGGACTATAAAGCAAACTTAGAGAAGTTGCAGACTTTATCGACGGAAGAAAGCGATAAAGTTTATACCGCTTTTTACAAGGGAATGCTTCCTCTCGTTGAATTGAGTACAACAGGTACGCCCACTCCTGAACAATTGATGAAGGTAGCGTCGCCGGAGGCTGTTGCCGAGTTCACGTCATCGGTGAATGGCGTACTGGAGTATGAGAAGAAGACGGGAAAGAAACAGTATACAGACGATATTAATGAAACGTTGGGTTGGTTCCGTCCCATGTTACTTGGTTACGCAGTTGAGTTGGGCAAGATACAGCAGTATAAGCCCGCGTCGTCCGTACTCTACAATATTTACCTGCTGGATAAGAAAGACCAGGAGAAACTCTACTACGCTGCCAACTATGCTGTCTTAGGAAAAGACTATCCCAAGGCACTGGAGTATTACCAAATGTTGAAAGACCTGAATTATTCAGGTGAGAAAACGTTGTTTTATGCAAAGAACGTAGCGTCGGGTCAGGAAGAGAGTTTTCCGACTAAAACGGATCGCGACAATTACGTGAAACTGAAAACGCATGAGGCACCGCGAGATGAGAAAGTTCCGTCTCAACGAGGTGAAATCTATAAGAACATTGCCTTGATTTTAATTGATCAGGGCAAAATAGAGGAAGCGAAGAAAGCCATTAAGGATGCGCAATTGGCCAATCCGGAAGATTCATCGCTCGTTTTGAGTGAGATGGACTTGTATCTCAAAACAAAAGATATGGTATCGTATGAGCGTCTGGCGAAAGAGGTTGTTGCCAAGAATCCTACCGATGCCAACCTTTTGTACAATCTCGGTGTTATTAGTAACGAGGCCAATCGTAAGGAAGAGGCAAAAGACTACTATAAAAAGGCAATCACTGTTGATCCTAAGTATACGAATGCGTACCTGAACCTGGCGGTATTGATGCTGGAGCCAGAGAAAGACATCGTTGACCAGATGAACAAACTCGGTACATCGGCGGCCGATAATAAGAAATTTGACGCGTTGAAAAAACAGCGTGAAGATTTGTTTGTGTCGGTCATTCCATATCTCGAGAAAGCACACGAACTGAACAAAGACAACCTGGATGTAGCGGAAACGCTACTGAACGTATATGGCGCTCTTGAAATGATGGACAAAGCACGTCCGTTGAAAGAGGAAGTGCGTGCGTTGCGGGAAAAGCAACCTGCCAAGAACTAAAAGAAAAGCCGCTCCAAAGAGCGGCTTTTTTTATATTACTTTTTTAATGACGCGCAATTTATGCGTATGCCGGTTGGTTTCGGCGTTGTAAATTCCCAGGTGGTCCAAACGGTCAATTCGTACACGGCCGCTGGCATGGATGATGTAGTTGTCGTTCATGATTATACCGACGTGGATGATGGCACCTTCCTCATTATCAAAAAAAGCCAGGTCGCCCGGTTCGCTTTCTTCAATGAAACTGAGGGCATCGCCTTGTGTGGCCTGTTGCGACGCATCGCGTAACAGGAAGTGGCCGTTTAGCTTATAGACCATTTGGGTAAAACCCGAACAGTCGATGCCGAAAGGCGTTTTGCCTCCCCATAAGTAAGGCGCGTTCAAATATTGGAATGCGGTTTCGATCAGTTGTGATTTGGGCTTTTTCCCGGTCACACGCATCCCTTCGAACTCAAACTGCGATTTGTTGATCTCGGGCTGGCTAAGGAAGGATAAAGACGCTCCAAGAGGAATTGGCATCAGGAGATTGTTTCCCCACGTGACATACTCGACCAAATCGGCATTGAGTATAATGGTGTCTTCCGACAACATATCGTAGCTCGCTTCGGAAATCACCTGGAATTGTTTCGTATCGATCCAGCCTTCGTAACCGTCATACTGCAGTTTTACCTGCGTCCATTGCCGTTCCTGCGACAGCACTTTAAAATGCTCGCCGAACAACACTTGGGATACGATTTCGCTCTTATCACTGGGCTCCGCCCGCAGGGGAATGTTGGCCAGATTACAGATTCCGAACATCAGGACGTTTTACGTAATGAAAACGCAAAGGTACACGCATTTTTTGGACTGCCGAAACCGACCGTCGTATTTACGCGCGTTCGATCACGATGGCCGATGCGCCACCTCCGCCGTTGCAGATGGCCGCAGCGCCGATTTTGGCGTTGTTTTGTTCCAGTACGTTGAGCAATGTCACGATGATACGGGCTCCGGAACAACCTAGTGGGTGTCCGAGCGAAACGGCGCCTCCGTTTACGTTAATCTTCGCCGCATCAAGTCCGAGGATTTTAGCGTTCGCCAAGCCCACTACCGAGAACGCTTCGTTGAATTCGAAGAAGTCGACATCGTCTTTGGAGATACCCGCTTTTGCGAGGGCTTTCGGCAGCGCTTTGGCCGGTGCAGTCGTGAACCATTTAGGCTCCTGCTCAGCATCCGCGTAGCCTTTGATGTAGGCGAGCGGCTTGAGTCCGAGTGCTGTTGCTTTTTCTTCCGACATGATCACGAGTGCGGCTGCACCGTCATTTATGGTAGACGCGTTGGCGGCGGTTACGGTTCCCTCTTTTGTGAATACAGGTGCGAGCGATGGAATTTTATCAAGGCGCACGTTTGTATATTCTTCGTCTTTGGTAACCATGATCGGATCGCCTTTCCGTTGTGGAACGGCTACTGGCACGACCTCATTGTCGAATTTGCCCGCTTCCCACGCCTGGGCCGAACGCTCATATGATTGGATTGCGAAGGCATCCTGCTCTTCCCGTGAGATGTTATATTCGGTTGCGCACGCATCTGCGCAAACGCCCATTGCATTTTGGTCGTAGGCGTCAGTAAGTCCGTCTTTCTGGAGACCGTCGATCATCGTTGCCGGACCGAATTTTTGTCCGGTACGCATTTGAACGTAGTGGGGAATGAGGCTCATATTTTCCATTCCACCGGCTACGATTACTTCGGCATCACCGGCCATGAGGGCTTGCGCTGCCTGTGTTACGGCTTTCATACCGGAGGCACACACCTTGTTTACGGTCGTAGCGATGACGCTGTCAGGCAACCCGGCAAAACGCGACGCCTGACGTGCAGGGGCCTGGCCTACACCTGCCTGTACGACATTGCCCATGATCACTTCGTCAACCGATTCCGGCGACAATCCGATTTTATCAAGCGCGCCTTTTATAGCCGTTGCGCCCAGTTTAGGGGCAGGAACGGTAGACAGACTTCCGAGAAAACTGCCGATCGGCGTGCGGACGGCGGAAACGATGACAACTTTTTTGCTCATGGTGCAATATTTGAAGATGTATAATTATACGGTTTAAACGTTGCGAATTTAATTATTTATCAGGAATATATCTGTAGTGCGCTAACGAAAATTCAGCGAAACAAAAAAAGGCCGTCACAACGACAGCCTTTATGAAATAGTCACTTTTCTTAAAAGTGGAAGCCGATGCTCAAGCCGAAGGCCCGGATGCCACCCCAGCCGCCATTCATTTTGACAGAGGCACCATTCGAGTTGGTTTCGAATTCCTCATCGATGAACGGGAGATCAAATTCCTCTATAACATCCAGTACCTGAGCCTGTTCATTCGCACTAAGCGTCTGGGTGGTTTCGCCTTCGATTTTCCCGGAACCGCTGCCTACGTGTCCGCCGATGATCCACCAGTCAATTACAAAGTGTTTGCCGATAGGCCATTGGGCACCCAGCATCAACCCGAAGGAACTGCCTGTTATGTCGCCACCCATCGTCAGCACTTGCGGATCACCCGCATCGTCGTCGTACTCAACCTTAACTGTTTCCGCTTTGAATTTGGTGTAACGGTAGTAAGGCGCAAGGTAGAAACCGCGTCCGTAGCCTTTTCCGAGATAAAGCCGGATCTCGGGTGTGATGGCGGTGTTGCTGATCTTCGCATTGTCGATCAAAAACTGGGTAGCGTCATCGGTTTCATCAACGAACGAATCGACATTGCTTTTGAACGGGATGTTGGAAGAGGGCATGAATCGATACCCAAGTGCCACAGACCAGCGTTTTGATAACACACGCTCGTACTGGAAGGAATAGTTGTTAAAGACAACCGAGCTTAGGTTGACCTTTAGAAAATTGTAGCGCCTGACTTCGGTTGAGTCGGTTTGGGCGACGGCGGCCCCGGCACTGCATAAAAACAAAAAAAGGAGTAGTGATTTTTTCATTCTGCTAAATTTAGATTACTCTTGTTAAAAATAATAAAAAACCCGGAATTATCCGGGTAATGAATTAGTTCAATTTGCGAACGAGCCGTTTTCGCGTGAGCAGGGCGATTAAGGCGACCAACACCCATACGGGCCAGGCGGTCAGCACGAAAAAGACAAACCCCTCTAATAGGAACCAGCCACTGCGCAGACTTTCCAACAGACGTATGCCAAAGGGCGGTCGAAGCGATGCAGTATTCTCGAAGTTGGGTAACACCTCTGTTTTCAATGATTCTTTTTGGTATATCGCCAATGTTACGGTGCTGAATGCGACCCGGTCGCGGAGTGACAGTTCCGAAATATACGCCTCGTCGGCGGTTTGCTGGCGCGCGCTGTTGTCGGATTCGGCCGCTACGGCGTCTTTGAGTTTAGCCGGTTTCTGGTCAATGGCTTTCTCAATTCGTTTTCCGGCGTTCTCGTTGCGGCGTTGGGTAAGGCGCTGTGCAATCAGGTCGAGTGAAGCGTCCTGTGCATCAATCTCGCGGCTATCGAGGAATACGGCCTGCCGTCCGATTGCTGTCAGGACGGTGTCGAGTGCGGTATTCGGAACGCGTAACGTCAACGTATTCTCGACGGTGTAGCGGGTGGTTTCCACGACGCTGTCGAGACTAATGGAAGCGGTTTTCTTTTCGGCGACATCGCTACGCAGGTGGGTGTGGGTGACAAAGCCACCAAAACGGCGCACCGTACTTTCGATTTTCTCGGTCGCGTTCGCGACATCTTTTACGCGGAAGCGAATGTCGGCAGTTCGGATAAACTGATGTGGGGGCAGTTCAGGCGCGATGCCAGTGGTGTCGGCGGCGGCGAGGTCGCTCGAAGCCTCCATCGAGTCGGCTTCTCTTTTGCAGGAAACGGACAGAAAGAGTAGTCCGGCGAGGGCAAGAAGGGGTGTTACATGGGTTTTCATACATCCTTTTTAAATGGAACAATCGGGTTTTCAATTCGTGATCACGCGTAGTGTTGTTCCATGCAAAAGGATTAGGTTTTCGTTAACGTTTTGACGCGTACGAAAAACCGTGCCAGACAAAAAAAGGGATTGTAAAAAAAGAAACTATCGGTGAATAGAACGGATCACAGCCGTCGAATCACAGTTAAGGACGTCGAGGATGACGCGTTGGCCTTTGATATTCTTGCCTTCAATCACATACAGTTTCCCACTGTCGATTTCGACTTTGCTTTTATCGAAGTCGACTGTTCCGTAGCGGAGTATGGCAGTGACACCAGCCGTGTCGAGCCAGCCTTCTGACAGTGCTTTTTGCGCCTCGGCAGAATACACGCGGTCTTTGCTCCGAATGTTATCGAGCGTACGGGCGTTGGGCAGGTAGTTGAAATCCTGTCCACGTTTGTTGAAAATGGTAACCAATAACACGCATCCGATCAGGAAGCCGGCGAGATAGTAGGCGAGACGTTGGTAGAATTTCATGGGGGCAAAGATAGGGAAAGGAATTAGGAAATGGGAGAGGGGAGAGGGGAGAGAAGAAAGAAGAAAGAAGAAAGAGGAAAGAAGAAAGAGGAAGGGGGAAGGAGGAAAGAGGAAAGAGGAAAGAGGAAAGAGGATGGAGAGGCAGTTTAGACACTGGAGATACTGAGTGGCCTTGGAGAGTAAGCGCGTGTTGGATATTTCGCGCAATATTGCAAGTAGGTTCCTGATTGCAAGCGATAAGGCATGAGTTCATCGAAGTTCTTCCGCTAGCCGGGATTGGTGTTCTCCTTTTGTGTTTGGTTGCCAGGCGGGCTTTACGCGTCTAACTGTAATAACCGATTTTTTGCTCCGGTCAATTTTAACAATTAATGCGGTTTTCCCGTACGCGTGGTTCGGATGGATTTCGTAAGGGACCCATGCGCCCCTCCCCAAATCCAAATTACAGATTTCCGGCGACACCATTTTACGGGAAAACCGCCGTTTTTGTTAAAAGTTCAGAGTCGGTTTGGTCGAGGTTTTGCAGGATAGTACACGCTTGAAGCCGCCGCGTTAAGGATGGCAGCGGCAGCCTTTTTGCCTCTGTATGCGTGATGGGAAGTCGGTTGGCTCTAGAATGGAGTAATGGTGCGGGACAGGGGCAAAAAGCTATAGCGGACAGCCTGGCACGAGGCTGGGTAAACGTGCGGATAGCGGATACGTTCCGCCGAGGGCAACGCCCAAAAACTTATGTTACGAGCAGATTGATGTCCTGGTACGGAAGGTTGAACCAGTCGCCGACGGCTTTGTTGGTCAATACGCCGTGGTAGCAATACACGCCGTTGCGGAGGCCAAAGTCGTTGCGGATGGCGTGCTCGAGTCCGCCGTCGTCTGCGATTTGCAACAGGTAGGGCGTGATGATATTGCTGATGGAGATCGACGCGGTTTTGGAATAGCGCGACGGGATGTTGGGCACACAATAATGGACGACGTTGTGTTTGACGAAGGTCGGACGCTCGTGTGACGTGACTTCAGAGGTTTCGAAACAGCCTCCGGTGTCGATACTGACGTCGACGATTACGGCACCGCCTTTCATGTGTTCGACCATGGTTTCGGTGACGACGACCGGACATCGATCTTTCCCACGCATGGCGCCGATGGCAACGTCGCAGCGGCGGAGTGCTTTCAACAGTGCTTTCGGCTGTATGGTCGACGTGAAGACGCGGTGCGCGAGGTGGTGTTGCAGGCGGCGTAGTTTGGTGATGGAATTATCGAATACCTTCACGGAAGCACCCAGTCCGAGTGCGGCGGTGGCCGCGAATTCGCCTACGGTTCCAGCGCCAAGGATGACGACTTCGGTAGGCGCTACTCCGGTGATATTTCCGAAGAGCAGTCCCTTGCCGTGCTGGTTGTTGATCATCAGTTCGGAGGCGATGAGGATGGAAGCGGTGCCGGCGATTTCGCTCAGTGATTTTACGGCCGGATACGAACCGTCGTGGTCTTTGATGTATTCGAATGCCAACGCGGTGATCTTCTTTTTCTGCAGTGCCTCGAAATACGACATCTTGCGGGTTTTGAGCTGGATGGCGGAGATGACGACCGATTCGTCCTGCATCATCTGTATCTCGTCGATGGTCGCGGGTTCTACCTTGAGGATCATCGGACAGGAAAATACTTTGCGTGTATCGGCGGTGATTTCGGCTCCGGCTCCGGCGTCGCTGTATTCCCGATCGGAATAGCTGGAGGTGAGTCCGGCCCCGGTTTCAAGCACTACGCGATGGCCGTGCGACACCAAAGAACTTACCGCGTCGGGTGTGAGGCAAATGCGTCGTTCCTGGAAGCAGGTCTCTTTGGGAATGCCGATCAGGAGGCTGCTGCGGGCAGGCCGGATTTCGAGTTTCTCCTCCTGGGGAAGCAATTGTTGCTTGGTGAACGGCGTAAGTGACATGGAAGACCTGTGTTTGACCCGTCTAATTTATAAAAAAAGGGGTTGCGTCGACACAATATTATCGTAAAACCAAATGCCGGCGTCCATCGGGCAGGGCCGTCAGGTCGATGATCGAATAGGTGGGAGGCAGCAGATTAGGTACTTTCTCGGCCCATTCGATGAAGCAACGGTTTCCGGATTCGAGGTATTCGTCCATTCCGATGGCGAAGGCTTCAGCCTCGTTTTTCAATCGGTAGGCATCGATGTGGAAGACGGGGTCACCCTGATCGGTACGGTATTCATTGATGAGGGAAAACGTAGGGCTGCTGGTGGCATCGACGACGCCCATGGCTTTACACATCGCATTAACGAGCGTGGTTTTACCGGCGCCCATCTCACCATTGAGGACGATGACGGGATGAGAGGCGGATGCAAGTACGTCGGCGGCGATGCGGTCGATTTCTTCGAGAAGGAAAAGGCGCTCCATGATCTTATTTCGGGTTGAGCACCAAACACGGTACGATCATTTCTTCAAGGGAAATACCTCCGTGTTGGTAGGAGTTCCGGTAATAGCTGACGTAGTGGTTGAAGTTGTTGACGTACGCCAGGAAGTGGTCGTTTTTCGCAAAGATATACGAACTGCTCATGTTGATGGAAGGCAATCCGATGCGTTTCGGGTCTTTCACCGCATATACGTCGCGTTCTTCATACGTCAGGCTGCGCCCGGTTTTGTAGCGCAGGTTGAGGCTGGTGTTCTTGTCGCCGATGACCTTCGAAGGATTCTTCACGTTGATGGTGCCGTGGTCGGTGGTCAGTATCAAGCGGAAGCCAAGTTTCTGCGCCTGTTGGATGATTTCGAGCAGGGGCGAATTGCGGAACCAACTCAACGTAAGTGAACGATAGGCTTTGTCGTCGGCGGCCAGTTCTTTCACCACATCCATTTCGGTTTTGGCGTGGGAGAGCATGTCGACGAAGTTGTAGACGACGGTTACGAGATCATTCGATTTGAGCGACTTGAAGTTGTCGGACAGTTTTTTGCCGCCGGCCAAATTCGTGATTTTGAAGTAGTCTTGTTTGATGTTGAGTCCGAGGCGCTTGAGTTGCGCTGTCAGGAATTCTGCTTCAAACAGGTTTTTTCCACCTTCGTCTATGTCGTTTTTCCAGTATTGGGGAAATTGCTTTTCCATTTCGGTGGGAAGGAGGCCTGAGAAGATGGCGTTCCGTGCGTACTGGGTGGCGGTGGGAAGTATCGAATAATATGCCACTTCCTTTTCCAATCGGTAGTGGTTGGCGACGACACTTTCGAACGTCTTCCATTGGTCGTAGCGCAGGTTGTCTACGACGACGAAAAGGATGGGACGGTCTTTTTTCTTGAGTTCAGGCACGACGAGCTCCCGGAACAGCGTATGCGACATGACGGGGCGTTCGGCCTTGGGTTCGAACCAATCCTCGTAATTGCGTTCGATGAATTTGCCGAATTGGCTGTTGGCTTCGACTTTCTGTGATTCGAGGATTTGGATCATGCCCTGGTCTTCGATGTCATCGAGTTCGATTTCCCAGAAGAGGAGTTTGCGGTAGAGTTCGATCCAGTCTTCATAGGTGCGGACCATTCCGAGATCCATTGAAATCTTGCGGAATTCCTTCTGATAGTCGAGGGTGGTCTTCTCGGATACCAATCGTGAATGGTCGAGGTTTTTTTTCAGGCTCAGCAGGATCTGGTTCGGGTTCACGGGTTTGATGAGATAGTCGGCGATTTTGGATCCGATGGCCTCTTCCATGATGTATTCTTCTTCGCTTTTGGTGATCATGATCACGGGTGTGGCCGATTTACGCTCTTTGATCTCCTGAAGCGTTTCGAGTCCGTTCATGCCGGGCATGTTCTCGTCAAGGAAGACGATGTCGAAGTTTTCGCGTTCAAAAAGGTCGACGGCGTCGCGTCCGTTGTTGCAGGTCGTGACGTCGTAATTTTTCTTTTCTAAAAAGAGGATGTGGGGTTTGAGGAGGTCGATCTCGTCGTCTACCCAGAGTATTTTGATTTTGTCCATGGTCGGGTCGTTACCTACTATTTCTACGGCGCAATTTAACATTTATTGCGCGGGTCGCTCTTAAAATTCTGGTAAAGGTGGGGGAGGAGTAGCAAGGAGCAAGGAGGAGAGAGGAGAGAGGATTGAGGAAAGAAGAGAGAGGACTTGTATTACGTGGATTCTGAATCCTGAATTAGATAGTGCGGAAATGAAGGGCGCTTAATGGTGCGGGTTAGTAATTTGTCACCATTGATGCTTTATCCATACAGTATCTATACAGTATCCCGGCAGTTTGTCGCGTCCAACATCCACCATCCACAATCAACTACGAACCATGAACTACGAACTATGAACCATGAACCATGAACTCCCTACTACAATTAACAAAATACGCGGTTTTTCCGTAAAATGGTGTCGTCCGGAAAGTGTAGTTTGCGTTAGGGGAGGGGCGGATGCGTCCCTTACAAAACGCGGCAAATCTGGCGGTACGGGAAAACCGTATTATTTGTTAAAGTTGGTGAAGGTGACGACGGGAGGTGCCGGTAGCGGTCTGTAGTTTGCATTGTCAGGTTGGGAAGAGAAGTAGCGAATTTAGAATGCGGGCGATTTAGTAGTTAGGGAGTCAACCCAAACCCCTGAACTACGAACCATGAACCATGAACCATGAACCATGAACTATCAACCCTCAACCCTCAACCCTCAAACTCCTTCTACCTTCCGGTAATTTGCCTTAATGAAGTCGGTGACCATATACCCGATGAGTTTTCCGATCAGGTCACTGTCTTTGGCATCGCCCAGTGAAGGCGCACCTTCTGCGATATGCAGGTAGCCGGCGTTAGGATTTGAGGCGAAGAAACTCACATATTGCCGTACTTCCTCTACGGAAAATCCGCTCATGGTCATGGCACTGCTGGCGACATTGGGGATCGCATCGAGGTCGACTTCTATGCCGAACGGACTGGTTTTTACAAAGTCGAGTGCCATTGCCAGTTCGCTGTTGAAATCGCGTTCTCGACGAATTTTCACCGCGTCGTACGTATTGAACCGCACCCGGTCTTCCATGTCCTTCAATATGTGGAGTACGTTTTTGGACGTATAGCTTTCGTGCAGCCCGAAGATGAAATACTTTTTCAGGAATCCTTCTTCAAACGCATAGGTAAAGGCATTGCCGTTGTGACGTCCTTCCATGATGCGGAAATCGGAATGTGCGTCGAAATTGACCGCATTGACGGGCTTTCCGGTGGCCAATGCCATTCCTTTCACCGCTCCGTACGCGTTGTTTTGTCCACCGCCGATGATAATCGGTTTTTTACCGGCCTTCACGATGGAAAACACCAGATGCGCGACTTCACGGTCGATTTCACTGACCAGTTCGGTCATTTTGGTACGGTCTTCTGTTTTGTGGAAGTCGAGTCCGGCAACGGCTTCCATCTCCGCATCGACGTTCAGCGCGCCGAGTGCCAGGATGCGGCTTCCCTTGCAGAACCGGTTGTGCTGGATGTTGGCAATCGCCGACAGTGCGCTTTGCCAGGCAGAGGCGGCCCCTGGTTTCCCGAAATTGGCCCGTACACCGATGTCTTCCGGAATACCAACCAACACATACGGAGCCTCACACGTCCGAAGAAAGGTGTCTGGCAATACGCCCTTCGGAACGGTCAGCATTTTCTCTCCGAACTTGACTTCGCCGCTGCGATGGTGGGTGACCTTCGCCAGATCGGAGGCCGTGAGTACACGTAATTTTTCCATACGGAAATCGTTTGTTTTCGGGTCCCTAAATGTATAAACTTACGTTAATATCTGTAACCGTTCCTCTGCACTATTTTAATTTAGTGGGAAAATAATCGAAAATCCAATGGACAACCAGAAGAATACCTCGAGCCTCAAAGCCATCATCGTGGTGCTGGCCCTGCTGTTGCTCGGAAGCCTGGCATACATCTTCAAGATGACGACCGACGCCAATAAAATGAATACGGAACTCACGACGGAGAAGTCGGAGAAGGAGAAAGTACTTGACGAACTCGCAGAACTGAAAAGTACCTATGACGATGCCATCGCCGCCAAAACAGCGCTTTCTGACGAACTGATTGCCGAGCGTGACAAAGTCGTCAAACTGATGGACGACCTCAAAAAGTCAAAAGGCGACGCCGACGCTATGCGGAAATACAAGTCGCAATACCAGCAATTGAACGCAAAGATGAAGCAGTTGGTGGCGGAAAACGACCAGTTGAAGACGGCCAACCAACGCCTGACGGTCGAACGTGACAGTACCTCTATGGCTTTGGGCCAGCAGAAAAAACTCAACGATACGCTGGTCATCCAGAATGTCAACCTCGCTAAAACAGTTGAGAAAGGCCAGAAAATCGTGGTGATGAACCTGCGTACGCAGCCGGTGAAAGTCCGCAGTTCCGGTAAGCAGATTGAAACGGAACGCGCCAGCCGCGCCGACCAGGTGAAAGTCTGTTTTGCCCTCGCGGCAAACGCCATCGCCAAGTCGGGAGAGAAGACGTATTATGTGCAGGTCATCGACAGCAAGAATAACGTGTTGGGCGATAAGAAGACCGAGAACTTCGGTGACATGACGCTGACGTACAGCTTCCCAGTGACAGTTGAATACAACAACGAAGCGGTTGATGTATGCAACTACCTGGACGGAAAAGGCAAAGAATTTGCGAAGGGCAGCTACTTCGTCAACATCTTCGATAAATCAGAACTGGTGTCGAAAACCACCTTCACACTGAAATAAACGCTTCTGTTAGTTATTAATTCAAGAAGAAAACGCCTGTGCAAACGGGCGTTTTTTTTATGCGACAAATTCCCCTTCGATCATCACATCCTGTATCAGGTTCGAACCGAAGGCATACGGCAATTCGTAAAAAGACGTAATGGGCTTGGTGATGATCAGGTTGGCCCGTTTCCAGCGTGTGATACTTCCGTGTGACGCTTCAATCCCCATCGCATAGGCACCATTTAGGGTGGCGGCATTGATGGCCTCTTCTGGTGTCATCTTCATTTTGATGCACGCGGTTGCGACCACGAAGTTCATATTGCCGGATGGTGTAGTACCCGGATTGAAATCACTGGCCAGCGCCAGGGGAAGCCCGGCCGATATGAGTTGTCGGGCGGGCGTGTACGGAATGCTGATAAAGTAGGAACAGGAGGGAAGCGCGACCGGTATCGTTCGACTGTTTTTCAACGCTTCAATATCGTCATCCTCTACGATCTCCAAATGGTCGACACTCAGGGCCCCGTGTTCGACGCAGGCCCGAATGCCTCCGATGGCAGTGAACTGATTAACGTGTATTTTGGGGATGAGACCGTACTTTTTTCCTGCCTCCATAATGCGGATGGTTTCATCGACCGAAAAATAGCCCGTCTCTAAAAAGGCGTCGATGTAGTCGGCAAGTCCATCTTTCGCTATGCGCGGTAGCATCTCGTCAATAATCCGTTTTAGGTAGCCTTCATGGTCTTGTTTATAGGCCGCCGGGAAGGCATGTGCCCCCAGGAAGGTGGCCCGGATGGCGACTGGATACGTTTCCCGAAGCCGTCGGATGACCCGTAGCATCTTCAGTTCGCCTTCTGTCGTCAGGCCATACCCAGATTTGATTTCGATCGCCCCGGTTCCGAGTCGCATGAGTTCTTCGAGTCGCGCCGCCGATTCCTGGTACAGCGTGTCTTCGTCTGTATCATTCAGTCGTTGGGCCGAATTGAGGATGCCACCCCCGCGGTGGGCAATTTCTTCGTAGGAGAGTCCGTTGATCCGATCGACGAACTCCTGTATCCGATTTCCGGCATATACCAAATGGGTATGGCTGTCGCACCAGGCCGGAAGCACGACGCGGCCCGAACAGTTCACTTTGCGGTCGGGTTGCACATCGGGGAATTTGTCCATAGTCCCAAAATCCCGGATCACGCCGTCTTCCACCAACAACCACGCCTGCTCTAGTTTGGGAAGGATTGCCATATCGGCACCTGCCACCCACGGCACGCCGGGTTCGCGTATTTGCAACAATTCACGGATGTGGGTCAACAGCGTCAGCATGCGTTTCGATTTTTGGTAAAGGTAACGAGCAGGGGGAAAAACTCCTATCTTTAGGCTAAAATTCCCGGTTTGAAGCGGATCAAATACAAACAGTCGCGCTCGGTGAGTGCCGACCTTTTCACCTACACCGGCGTGCACACCAGTGAGCCGGTTTCGATGCAGTTGTTCGTATACGACGACAATGGATATGAGGAATATAAGAATGTCTCGCTGGAGCGGGTGAAGAAGGAAATCGAGGATCCGTTGCAGGAGCATGACGTCAAGTGGCTCAACCTTCATGGTTTGCACGACACGGATCTTGTGCGTCGTCTGGGGGAGACGTTAAACATCGACCATTTTATCATCGGGGACGTACTCAACGTCAACAAACGCTCAAAGATGGAAGAGCTGAACGAAACGCTGTTCTTCAGTATCAAATCCATCTTGCCTGGCGTTGATTATGACCATATACGCATTGAACAGATTAGTTTCCTGTTGCGGAACAATACGCTGATATCGTTTCAGGAAAAGCGGAGTGACTTCTTTAGCCACATCCGCGAACGGATCAAGACGCATTCGGGTTTGGTGCGAAAGAAGAAAAACGACTATTTGCTGTATCTGTTGCTGGAGTCGGTAATGGATAACTTCTACATCACCCTTGAGCATGACGAACATTGTATCGAGGATTTGCTGTTGGAAGCCAAAACGAGCCAGAGTCCGGACATACTCGAGAAAATCGAGAAAAGCCGGAATACCCTGCAATTTCTGAAACGGTCGATCCAGCCCTTGCGGGATGCGTTGCTGAACCTTAAAAGTATGCAGGACGATGACGACTTTGATGGCATCGAAAAGATGAACTATACGTTTTTTGCGCGCCTACACCAAAAGTCACTCGAGTTGCTGGAACAGATCGACTATGATATGAATTCACTCGACAGCGCCTCCAACGTCTATTTTTCTGCGCAAAGCCACCGCATGAATGAAATCATGAAAGTGTTGACGGTGGTATCGGTCATCTTCATGCCGCTGACGTTTATTGTGGGGGTGTATGGGATGAACTTCGACAATATGCCGGAACTCCATAGCCGGATGGGGTATTTTGTCGTATGGGGCATCATGGTGTTGCTGGCGGGCGGAATGGCCTATTATTTCAAGCGAAAGAAGTGGTTTTAAGACTTTTACATTTTTAGTAGATACCTAACGTTTCGCCACGTACTTAACACTTGTCGACCTATCTAACCCTTCTTTTTCGCCACTATCCGTTCTTGTAAAGGGCTGCGATGGAGTAGTGAAAATCCTCCGCTTCTTCATTTGTATACACAACACGAGAGGTCTTACGCGTAAAGGATGCAAATTAAGTAGCTTAAATCGGCATTAACAGGATATTTCTCAATGATTGTCGATTATTTTTACCTTTAATCGATTAATTTGTAAAAACTGTATTCTGAGATATTCTTTAACAAATTTTATTATACATTTGTTCGGAACCCCATCCAAAAAATGCGAATTTCGATAACCCCAGAGACCTTTGTAACGTGCAGGCCTCCTTCGTTTTACGTGTTTTTTTGAAGTTGTTTTATGATTGAACAAAATATAAAAGAGGTAATTATTACGGCATTTAAGTGACATTTTGAGAAATATGCAAGATAAAAATATTCAAAATGCGACAGACGTCATTGCGCGGCTAAAAGAGGTACTAAAAATACGTAAAGACATACAGCTGGCGGAGTTCCTAAATGTACGGCCCAACACGATTTCAACCTGGAAGAAACGGAACACGCTCGACTACGACGCCCTCATACGCATTTGTGATCTGTATGAGCTTGATCTTAACGAAATCCTGCTTGGAAAAAACCGAATGGCCGGGTTGTCAAGTGAAACTCCACTGCTGAAACGGGAAGTGTTATTCCAATACACCGCGGGTACCGACAGGGGTGCGCTTATGGAAGGGACGACGCGGTACAACTTTCCCTTCATCTCCACCGAACAGTCTATGGCGTTTCAGGTCGTCGGGAACAATATGTTTCCGGTAATTGAGGAGAACACCTTTGTGATTTGCGAAAAAACGTTTTTATATGACGTCCGAGAGAATTGGCTGGTCGTGGTCGTCAGTAAACAGAAAGGGATGTTCGTTAACCGGATCGCCGGCAATCCCGGACACATGGGCGAACTAGTGCTCACCAACGAAAACAAACGCTATAATGACATTCGCCTGCTATTCACCGAAATCGACGAGATTTGGCGGATTATCGGAATTTTAAGTTACGATATACGCTCAGAAGAGCAGGTGTCTGATACCGCTCCATCCCAGCAAACGCTGGCTGATGTGAAATAGATTTTACTACGTTATACAATCGAAAACCGCGGCTAAGGCCGCGGTTTTCTTTTTAAAGAACTAAAAACAACAAATCCTTTTTTTGTTGCCATCGTTGCTTGTTTGAACGGAAGTGGGCTTTCGCCACGCGTACCGTACTATAAAGGTACGCATCCCATTGTCCACCATTTGTTAGCGCTCTATTAAAGTTCACACAGTGCGGGGTCCAAAGGTGTTAAAGTAACGCGAAATCCGGAGGCGGCCCGAGCCCGAATGCGTAACTTGTAGAGAATGATACCACCTACTCTCTACCGCTTTCGCTATTTCATCGGAGCCGCCGTTGCTATTGTTCTACTCGTGCTGGGTGCGGAATGGTGGGCGCATCACAAAATCGAACAATGGCTGGCCGAGCAAAAGGCAAAGGGCTACGCGATTTCGTATCGTGAACTGGATATCTCCCTTTGGTCGCGGTCGGTTTCCCTCGATTCGCTTATCATACAACCCTCAGCTGGCACCCGTCCCGCCGTTTCTATCACCGGATCGGTTGCTTCGCTGGACATCTCTGGCGTCCATCTGTGGAAGTTGCTCTCCGGCGGCGGCTTGATCCTTCGGGAAGTATCGGTCCGGAAACCCGATCTTCACATCGTAACCGACAGCACGAAAAAAGCCGCGAAAGCATCAAAACCGCTTTTT
The DNA here is from genome assembly GCF_022532105.1 of Flavobacterium sp. HJ-32-4. Taxonomy (NCBI): domain Bacteria; kingdom Pseudomonadati; phylum Bacteroidota; class Flavobacteriia; order Flavobacteriales; family Flavobacteriaceae; genus Flavobacterium; species Flavobacterium sp. HJ-32-4. The sequence continues at coordinate 2,330,976 of NZ_CP092832.1, forward strand.
TTCGGGGTAGCCGAGGTGCGTATCGACGGCGGGCGTATCGTGGTTAGCCGCAAGGGGGAACCGCAGCCTTACATCCGCATGGATGGCATGAGGGTCCGTATATCCGAACTTGCTTCCCCTACTGCCGCCGACGCGCCACTTCCGTTTCGGTTTGACGACTACAAGGTGGAAGCGCGCCACTTCTTTTGGAAGACAGGCCCTGTCTATTACCTTGCCGCCGCACATGTTCTGCTAACGCCCGAAACGGCACGGGTAGAAGGTTTTGCCTTGCAACCCGACATCACGCGTTCGCAGTTCGGGGGAGAGTTGAAAATAGAAAAGGATTTCTACCGGATAGCCGCCCGTACGATCGCGTTGTCGGATATGGAGTGGGGCGTGCGGAACAAACGTTTCTTTGTCACCGCCCGCCGTTTGGACCTACACGGAGTCGATGCCCTTATTTACCGCGACAAGCGCATACCGGATGACACCCGAAAACGTCCGCTGTATAACAAGCTGCTCCGCGAGCTACCCTTCGACCTTGACCTGGAAACACTGGCCATCGGCAACGCCCGCATTGTGTATGAAGAACAGGTAAACGCGCGTGGCGCCGGTCAACTCACCTTTTCCCAGTTTGACCTCAATGCACGCTCGCTTCACAGTGGCTACGGGCGCCAACACCTTCCCGATGTGCAGATTGCGATCGAGACGCGCTTTATGAAGGAAGCGACACTCAAGGTTGACTGGCGTTTCAACGTACTCGACCAACAGGATGGTTTTCGCATCCGCGGACAAATACGCAATTTCGAGGCCTACAAACTGGATCCGTTCACCAAGCCCTACAGTAACGTCAAAACAAGAGGGAAGCTGGCGCTGGTCACTTTCGACATTACGGGCAACGACCGCGATAGTAAAGGAACGGTAGGGATGCGGTATGACGACCTGAAAATACGTGTATACCGCAAAAAGAAACCGTCGCGCGAGAATAAAATCGCCTCTGCAATCGGCAACGCCCTGGTGGCGAATGATACCGATGACAAGATAAAGTCGACGTCTGTTGACGTGACCCGCACGCCGGATGCGTCCTTTTACAACTTCCTGTGGCGAAACGTGGAGGAGGGCATGCGCAAGATCATCCTGTAAAAAAGAACCGTGACGTAATGCCACGGTTCCTAACCAAACAAAATATATAGAGATAATAAAGAGGCTACGGTTGTACGACAGCCGTCGTGTCTGCCGCATGAAAGCGTTCTTCCCCGGTGGCTTCGGCTTCATCGTCGCAATTGGCGCATCCGGCGAATAACAGGCTACAGCCACTGAAAAAAAGCAGACGGTTCATTCGTTTCATTTTTGTAAAAGTAGCAGACGGTCCACATTTCACCTTTACAGGATTTTATTCGATTCTTACACAATATGCCCTCATCGCGAAGGTGACTTCCGTGTTTTGGATTTTGTAGCCTTCGCCGTGCGCGGGTGTTGTTCCTGGATATCTTCCTTGAATTCGTGTTGCTCGCGTGCTTCGTCGATCGAATGGGTGCTTTGCAGCGACCCTTCCTTCTTGGTCAGTTTGCTGAGATACACGTAGTATTTTTGAATTACCAACATCTCTTCCTCCGTCATCCCTTCGATATCGACCAGTCGGTTACTGGCGTATTCATGGGAGGCGACCAGTTCGTTCAGTTTGAGTTGGATGGCCAGCGAGTCTTTGTTTTGCGCCTTTTGTATGAGAAAGACCATCAGGAACGTGACGATGGTCGTTCCGGTATTGATCACCAACTGCCACGTTTCCGAAAAATCAAACAACGGGCCGGAAATCGCCCATAACACGACTACACCCAGGGCTGTGCCAAATGCCCACGTGCTGCCCGTAGCTTTCGTAACACGGGTGGCGAAGGTGTCGAATAGACTCCGCTTGACGGTTCCGGTGGTGAGTGAGGGTTTTTTCATGGGGTGTTTTTACTTCCAAATGTCTGGGAATTGCCCTGCGAAACTGTTACAACCCCTCTCGTAAAACTTACAAATGGCTTAGGTCGTGATATAAGTTAGGAGGACGATTTTGTAAAGCAGACCGTAATACGATTGCCAACTTTGTAGCACCGGTAAGCATGCGGACGAAGGTTGCGACATTCCGTTCCCGAGATTTGAAGAAGATGGGGAAAAGGTTGTCAGGACGCGTCGGTACCATCGTCCCATTGCGGTCCGGGAGGCAGTCGTTTGCCTTTTGTGCTAATTTTGTAAGGGGTTGCGACTTAATTTTTACATGACGTCGCGCTTTGAAGAAAATAGCCTAAAAAAACGTTATGAAATCGATTTCGTAAACCTAAAATTTTTACTTTTGAACTACGATCTTACATCTACTATTAACGAAACGTCTATGCAGGAAACCAGGATTACGTTTACGAAAAAAATCCTCGAAAGAGTGAGTTTCGACCCACGGCTTTTTTGTAAGGAATTGGAGAAGGCACTCAAAAGCCTCCTGCCTTACGAGATTGAGCAATTGGCAGATTGGCTCCTCCAGTTTGTCAAAGAAAAACCGGAATTACGTCATTGTGTATTAATGGTCAAACCATAAGGAGCTTCGGCTCCTTTTTTTATTTCTTCAACGGACTGATGATCTGCACATCCTGAAAGGTAATCGCGCCGCGTACCACGCCGGAAATAACGGCACGCAGGGCTTCGATGATATGGATTTTCAGTTCGGTTTTGGGATAGATGAGGCTTACCTCACGCGACGGTTTTGGGTCGCGGAAGGGCCGCAGCCGTTGTTTCCCGCTTTCGCTGAGATCGAGGGTGTGCAAATAGGGCAGGAGCGTGGTGCCCAGGCCTTCATCCGCTAATTTGATGAGCGTTTCAAAACTGCCACTTTCAATTTGGAAGGACGCTTTTTCACCGGTTCCTTTCCGTTTGCAGAGGTTGAGGATGCCGTCGCGGAAACAGTGCCCGTCCTGTAACAACAGGATTTCGTCTACGTTGAGGTCCGCCGGGTCGAGCTCAGCCTGTTGGGCCATCGGATGGCTGCTGGGTACGTAGGCGACAAAGGGTTCAAAATACAGCACCACTTCCTTGATTTTCTCTTCCTCCAGCGGCGTCGCGGCAATCGCCGCGTCGAGATGTCCGTTTTTTAAACGGGTAATGATTTCCTCCGTTGTCAACTCCTCGATGATGAGTTTGACCTTGGGATACCGGTTATTGAAACTCTTCAAAAACATCGGCAAGAGTGTAGGCATGATGGTGGGGATGATGCCGAGGCGGAATTCCCCTCCGATGAACCCCTTCTGTTGGTCGACGATATCCTTGATGCGATCGGCTTCGTTGACGATGTTCTTGGCCTGCGCTACTATTTTCTGCCCTATATCGGTTAGTTGAATCGGCTTTTTGCTGCGGTCAAAAATCAAGACGCCCAGTTCGTCTTCTACCTTCTGTATCTGCATACTCAGCGTGGGCTGTGTCACAAAGCACTTGTCGGCCGCGAGCGTGAAGTTCCGGTGTTCGGCTACCGCCAGTACATATTGCAATTGGGTAATGGTCATTTTATCGATTTTATCGATGTAAAGATAAAAAGTATAAGTGGAAACTATATAATTATGCCCGTCCTGTTTGCGTACCTTTGAGGTATCAAAGCACATTCCCATGAAGACAAATGCACTCGGCCTATCGGTCGAAAACTCCGAAAAACTGGTCGAAAGCCTCAACCAACTGCTGGCCTCGTTCCAGGTATATTACCAAAACCTGCGCGGTATCCACTGGAATATCAGGGGAAAACGCTTTTTCTCACTTCACGTGAAGTTCGAGGAATTGTATAATGACGCGCAACTCAAAATCGACGAACTCGCAGAGCGGGTGCTGACGCTGGGCGGGGTGCCGTTGCATACGCTGCAGGATTATGTTGAAAACAACAAAGTGCGCGTGGGCAAGGATATCCATAAAGACGATTTGGCCGTACAACTAATTATTGATTCCCTTACCTCGTTACTTATATTGGAGCGCGAGATTTTGCGTGCCTCCGCCGACTGCGACGACGAGGGCACCAATTCGATGATGGGTGATTTCATCAAAGAACAGGAGAAAACCATCTGGATGATGAAAGCCTGGCTCACCGAGGAGGTGTGATCTTATACGATCTAACGAAGAAGTGGCGGTTGCCACTTTTTTTGTTTTAGGACGACCGTTTATATCTCGGTTAGTCATCAAAGTGTTAAAATTCCAACAAAAGTGACAGGCACGTAGGATACAACCCGGCAAGCCGTTTACATTTGCTCAACGTGAAAACTCTTGTCTCTGTCGCGCTTTTCTTTTTTGTGGCCTTTTTGGCGACACCGACTCTTGTGTCGTTAATCGAACGAAGCAGCGATACGTCCGCTTTTTTCACGATGAACGAAGAAGAACAGTCGCCGTCAGTAGAAAGTACACTGATTACCGACGTATGGACGCCCGACGAACTGCCCCCTGTTGTGGTAATGCCGCGTTTGAAGACGACTATCCATGCGGAATTACGGTTGAAGCACGACAATGTAACGCCGTCTATTTTCGTTCCCCCACCGAACGCGTAACGGGCTAGGTCTGAAGTAGTCAGACATGCGGCTTTGCCGACTTATTTGTCATTCCCTTCGCTTTACTCGTTCAAAATGTCCAAAAAAGCTTCTCTTTTCGCGAATCTTCGCACTGATTTCTCATCTGGCCTTGTCGTATTCCTCGTGGCCCTTCCGCTCTGTCTGGGTATCGCCTTAGCCTCGGGTGCGCCACCGCTGGCCGGTATTATTGCCGGTGTGATCGGCGGTATCGTAGTCGGATCGCTGAGTTCGTCGCACCTGAGTGTGTCGGGTCCGGCCGCCGGACTCACGTCGATCGTATTGGCTGCCATTACGGAGTTGGGCGCGTTTGAGATTTTTCTCGCTGCGGTGTTCGTTGCCGGTATCCTACAGGTAGTGTTGGGGTTGGTAAAAGCGGGCACGGTTTCCAATTACATACCAAATAATGTCATTGAAGGGATGCTGGCGGGGATCGGGGTTATCATCATCCTAAAGCAAATTCCGCACGCCTTTGGCTACGACAGCGATTTTGAAGGCGATGAGAACTTCGTGCAACCGGATGGACAAAACACGCTGACCGAACTGTTGGGTGTGTTCGACCATGTCAACGCGGGCCCTATCCTGGTGTCACTCGTTTCGCTGGCGCTGCTCATGGGTTGGCCACGATTGGGAATTTCTAAAAAAGTACGTTTCATACCGGCCGCCTTATTAGCCGTAGCGGCCAGCATTCTGCTAAACGAAGTGCTATTGTCGGCGGGATACGGTTGGGCGATCACGTCGCGTGACCATCTCGTGACGCTTCCGGTGCCACAGAACTTTTCGGAGTTTACCAGTATGTTCGTTTCGCCCGATTTCACCGCCCTGGCCCGTCCTGATGTTTGGAAAATAGGGGCGACGATTGCGGCGGTGGCGTCGATTGAAACCTTGCTGTGCATTGAAGCCGCCGACCGGATGGATCCGCAAAAGCGCTATACCGACACCAATCGCGAGCTTCGTGCGCAGGGGATTGGGAATATGTTAAGTGCCCTGCTTGGCGGATTGCCGATGACGTCGGTAGTGGTGCGCACCTCGGCCAACGCCGATGCGGGTGCGAAGTCAAAGCTATCGACGATTATTCATGGGGTATTGTTGCTGTTGTGCGTCGTATCGATTCCATTTATCCTGAACAAAATCCCTTTGGCGACGCTGGCTGCGGTGCTGATTTTGGTGGGGTATAAGCTGGCAAAACCGTCGACTTTCCTGCATTTCTGGCAACGTGGCATCTACCAGTTCCTGCCGTTTGTCATCACGTTCGCGGGTGTGCTGTATAATCTACTGGCGGGCGTGGCATTGGGTCTGCTGGTCAGTGTCATTTTCATCCTCAAGGGCAATATGAAACGGGCGTATAGTTTCCGTCGGGAAGAGTATAAAGACGGTGACATCATCCACATCGACCTGGCACAGGAAGTATCGTTCCTTAACAAAGCTGCCATCAAGGCGACGCTTGCCCAGATTCCGGCCGACGCCAAAGTCGTGATCGACGCATCGGATACGGTGTATATCGCACACGACGTCCTCGACCTGATACGCGAATTCAAGCAGGTGCGCGCGAAAGAAGCCCGTATCAAAGTGAAGTTACGAGGCTTCAAAAAGGCCTACCGTTTACAGGATGCGGAAGAGGTGAACAAAGTGACGCTGGAGCATCCGACCGACGAAAAAACCGCCCAAGTTTCGAATGAATAATGTACCTTTAAAAAATGTCTGTGAAACACAATAACTATATGGCACACGAGCATCACTATGAACCTGATGCGTTCTACAAGAAGATATTAGAGAACAACGCCAAGTGGGTGGAAACCGCACTTGAAAAGGACCCAGAGTACTTTAAAGATCTCGCCCGCGGCCAGAATCCACCTTTGTTGTGGATCGGATGTTCGGACAGTCGCGTGCCGGCCAACGAAATCATCGGCGCGAAGCCAGGTGAAGTATTCGTTCATCGCAACATCGCTAACATGGTGGTACACACAGATATGAACATGCTGAGCGTGTTGGATTATGCGGTAAATGTACTGAAGATACAGCACGTAATCGTTTGTGGTCACTATGGTTGTGGTGGTATCCGTGCCGCGATGGGCAACGATTCGATCGGTATCATCGACAACTGGATCCGTCACATCAAAGACGTTTATCGCCTACATAAAACCTATCTCGATTCGATCATCAACGACGAAGATCGCTTCAATGCCTTTGTTGAACTAAACGTCAAGGAACAGGTTTTTGACCTTGCGAAAACGTCGATTGTACAGAACGCCTGGCGGAACGGACAGAATTTAACCCTCCATGGATGGGTTTATGGATTAAATTCTGGTTTTGTAACAGATCTTAACGTAAATTTGAGTAACGAAAAGGACCTTGATGCCGTCTATCAGCTCAAGTTGACATAATAAGGATTTTTTAAATTGGTTTGACTCGCCCCGGAATCACTTTCGGGGCTTGTCTTTTTTTAGCCCTGGCTACTCGTCTTCGAGGTTCTCATTGAACGCACTCGGCAGCATCTGTGGGATGAATTTGACCAGCAATGGCAAAAGTAGGCTCCCGCCAGGTAACAGGAAGATGGCCAGTGACGGCACGGTCTTACAGATTTCAAGAAGCTGTTTCTTTACTTTCTTTTTCTCGCGCGCGTCAAGGCTGCGGTGGGTCGAGTGGGTGAGCAGCATCACGAGTTCGCCGTTGTTGCCCAGTTCTTTCAACAGTCGGTTTTTATTGCGGGATATGAGCAACATAACCGATTGTGTGGCCTGGTCGTAAAAGTGTTTGACGGGGTTGGAATAATTGAAGTACGGGATTTCCTTTTTGTAATTCTGCACGAAGGCGTCGGCACTACGGATGCTCTCTTCCCGAAAACCGGGTTCTATGCCTAAAAGGTCGGCCAGTCGCGTGAGGAAGTCGCGTTCTTCCGCTTCCAATACGCCATCGCTCCACATTGCCATCACCGCCATATCAAAGAAATACCATAATTCGACCTGCGAGGTAAACGCGCTGAAATCGAGGGTATCGAGATTCGCGATGTCGACCTCCGAGAATTTGGTGTAGCGGACGGATGCATCGAACATCCGCACCAACAATTCGTCATATTCCGAGCGTTGTGCCTTGGCTTTCAGGGCCAATGTCACGATGCTGCCGATGGTTTCCTCGAGTTTTTTGAGGTAGTTGTGTGGAAGAGTCCCCAGCAATAAATACTGTCGAAAGGCCAAGACATCTTCAAACAGCAGGGCGTTGGTGACGATGTTGGAAAAGTTCCGGCTGATAATATCTTTGTTGGTACGGACGCGTTGGTTAATCACTTCTTCCAGTTCCCATGACTCCGGATTGTCGGGCAGTACCTTCTTCAGCAAATTCGATCCCTGGGGAAGCATCTCACGGTAGAAGGCCATCGCTTTCCCTACGAAATCATCGCGAAGGCTGTCACCTACGGTAAAACCATACATATGGAAGAGGGTGATGAGCAAGCCGAGTTTCGTCCGTTCTTCTTCCGTCAGGCCTTTGGTTTCGACTGGTTTGGGCGTATCGAACGCTACCACGTGTCCGTAGAGGAAACCGGTAGCCCGAACCCGCGCATAAAAACGTTCGGCATCGCACGCCACAGGTTCTTTATCGGGCTTATGCCGCGAGAAGAATTTGTCGATCCAGCCACTGGCTGACGGGTTGATCATGGCGCCGGTTTGAAAGGTAAAAATACAAATTCCGGCGGTTCAATCGCGTTAGTCTTTATTGCGGTACTGGCGAAGCAGTCGGCGGTTGAAGTCGTCTTCGGCTTTGCGGAGTTTCAGGATTTTCACCGGACTCAAAACGCCTTTCAGGCTTTGGGAGAATTTCTTACGGGTTTCATGCAATTGTTCTTCCGTTTCATCCATATCCGTAAGCAGCGCCAGGGCTTCTTTGTCGGTCAGGCTCTCCGGATTGGCATCGAAGCGTTCGCGCAGATTCCGCAGTTTCTGCTTCCGGATGTCGAACTGACGGTCTTCGAAAGCGTTATACAGCGGCCAGAATTTCTCGGCTTCCGCCGGCGTCAACGCCAATGCTTCGGTGATAAAGGCGACTTTCAGGGAGCGGATCTTGTCGCGTTTGCCCTGTCCGTAGGACATGACAGAAGCGAGCAACAAAAGGGAAACGATAAGTAAATGGCGTTTTTTCATCTTAGTCAGCGATATAGTTTTCGAGATTGGCATTTTGGTAAAGGGCGTCTTCAATGGCCTGGTCGTCAACCGGCAGTTGGGCTTCGAGGCGGGAAATGTCATGCTCATCGAGCAATTCTCCTACTTCATACGAGCTAAGGTCAGCTTCGTCGTTCAGGTAGTTCTCTAATGTGATATCGTCGATGGGTGCGGCGGCGAACTGCTGCCAGGCAAACGGCACGACCAGCGCCAAAAGGGCTACGGCAGCTACGGCGGCATACCAGTTGCGGCGTCGTCCATAGCGCTTGCGGGGCACGGTGACGGGTGTTGCTTCCAAACGATCAAAAACGCGGTCGGTAAGGGTGTCAAAATACCCGTCCGGCACACGAAAGCCATCGTATTTTGTGGGGTCGCTATCCAGTTCAAAAGGTGTCATGTGAGGATAGACGGGCCCGTCTGGTTTTGGTTTAATGTTTCGTGACATAATCTTCTATTTTTTTGACGGCATGGAAGTACGAGGCTTTCAACGCGCCGACCGACGTGCCCGTAATCTCGGCGATCTCTTCGTATTTCAATTCCTGGAAATATTTCAATTGGAACACCAGCCGTTGTTTTTCCGGAAGTGTAGCTACGGCCGCCTGCAACAGCAACGCCATTTCATCGCCTTCGAAATAGCTGTCGGCTTTCAGGTTGACGATGGCCTGGTCGAGGTATTCGGAACTCCGAATGCCGTTTCGTCGGCTGCGTTCGCGGATGAAACTCAGGGCTTCGTTGGTGGCGATGCGGTACATCCACGTAAAAAGACGGCTTTCCCCTTTGAACGACGGGAGGGCGCGGTACATTTTCACGTAGGTGTTTTGCAGGACGTCATCGGTATCGTCATGGTCGAGTACAATTTTTCGGATGACACCATACAACGGCCGTTTGGTTTCGTCAATCAACCGACGGAAGGCCTGCTCGCGCGTGGCGGGGTCGAGTAGGGCGGCTATGGTTTCGGTTTCGTCGGCCAAGGTGAAGCGATTGTCGCGTTGGACTAAAGGTACACGAAAAAGTTTAAGCGGGTGATCGTAACAAATCCGTTACTTTTGCAAAAAAAGCCATGAAACGTACCGTCATTTTTGACATGGATGGTGTCATCGTCGATACGGAACCCGTACACCATTATGCCTTCCTGGAGCATTTCCGTGAATTGGGAATTGATGTCACGCCGGAAATGTATGCCTCGTTTACCGGAAATTCCACCAAGAATGTCTACGAACGGTTGAAGGAGACGTTTGGCCTCCAACACGATATAGAGGTGCTGATTGCAGCCAAGCGGCGCATTTTCAACGATGCCTTTGACCGAAAGGAAGACCTGGCGCTGTTGATGGGCGTACACGACCTGATACAGGATTTGTATGACAATGGTATGCAGTTGCTTCTCGCTTCGTCTTCCGCCAAGGTGACGATTGAGCGCATCTTCCGGCGGTTCGGGTTGCACAAATATTTCTCGCATATCGTGTCCGGCGAGGATTTTCCGAAGTCGAAGCCACATCCCGCTATTTTCCTCGAGGCCGTACGTCTTTCGGGGATGGAAAAGGACGCATGCGTGGTGATCGAAGACAGCACCAACGGGATCAAAGCGGCCAAGGCGGCGGGGTTGTATTGTATTGCCTACGACAGCGTCAACTCGAAATTACAGGATTTATCGGAAGCCGACCGTGTGGTACGGCATTTCCACGAACTCAATTTCCAGACGATTTCGGCACTGTCCTAACGAAAGAAAGTCCGGGTTACCCCAGACTTTCCTTCGCACTAATAAACTAAGTTTACTGGTTTACCGCAATCGGTCCGCAGATTTTACGAGCTCTTCATCCCGCTTGATGGCTTTGTTGGCCAGGGCCACAAAAACGATAGCAACAATCGGGAGTAGAAGCCCAATACCCTTCTCAGGAACAGGAGCTCCTCCGGATACGGTTAGCGTACGATACGCAAGCAATCCAAATAAAATAACGTTTGATAGGATGTTCAGTCTGCCAATCACAAACTGATGTTGTCTTTTATTGTAGAAAAAGATGGCCAGCAGCGACAATACCGTCGAAAGGCCGAACAACAGCACATAAGGCATGTTCTCCATAAAGTAATAGGGCTTACCGGCAATCGTCCACAGCGGGAATACGTATGGCAGCGCGCCCGTCACGAGGAAGGCGAGCGCCAGGTAAACCGTTTGTATCCGTTGGATCATCTCTTTATTTTTTTCGAATGACAAAAATAGCAGTTTCTTTTTTCCGTTCTCTATTGTATGATTAAAATTAATTCGTAATATTGCGGTAACAATCCGGAGCAAATCCTCCACATCCGGATGCGTTTTCCAAACTTTATTTTCCCTCGTTTCGTTTGTCATCTATCCCATCAAACGCATATAGCATTCCTACATGTTTACACCCGATGCATTAAAAGGCATGAAACTTCCTGAATTGCAGGAAATTGCCAAAAAAGCCGGCTCGATTCGAGTTACCGGCATCAAAAAAGAAGAACTTATTTCGCGCATTCTCGCAGTACAGTCCCAGGGCGCAAGTCATGAGGCAACACCTTCAGGAGCTTCAGAAGGCGAAAAGAAAAAACGGGGCCGCAAGCCTCGCATCCAACAGGATTCTACCTTATTTGACACGTCTTCAGCAGCCGAACCGGTTGCAGAACGACCTGCTGCGACGGAAGAGCCCACACAACGGAATGAGTTTCGGAAGCGCGACTTCGACCGCAAAAAAGACTGGAAGCAAAATCGCAACCGTGAGCAGGCACCGTCTGCGAATGAAGGCGGGGCAGAAGGAGAGGCGCCGGCGGCTTCACCGTCGTTCCAGCGCAACCGCGACGATCGCTATCCGCAGCAGCGGGAAAACCGCGGACCGTCACAACCGAGCGGAAACACACAGCACAGTGGCCATCCGGCGAACGGAAATAACCCGAACGGCGGCAACCAAAGTGGTCATAACCAAAACGGTAACAACCAGAACCAGAATGGCAATGGGCAGAACCAAAATGGCAACAACCAGCACCAGAACGCTAATTTCAAAAAACAGAAACCGGTCAACTACCGCGATTCGGATTACGAATTCGACGGATTGATTGAAACGGAAGGCGTACTCGAAATGATGCCTGATGGCTATGGTTTCCTCCGTTCGTCTGATTATAACTACCTGGCGTCTCCGGATGACATTTACCTTTCGGGCTCACAGGTGCGGCTTTTCGGCCTTAAGACCGGTGATACCGTGAAAGGTGTCGTGCGTCCGCCGAAAGAAGGAGAGAAGTTCTTCCCTTTGGTAAAAGTCGTCAAAATCAACGGCTTTGACCCTCAGGTGGTGCGCGACCGTGTGTCGTTTGAACACCTGACACCGGTGTTCCCATCCGAGAAGTTCCGTATGGCGGAAAAGCAAAGTTCCATTTCAACGCGTATCATCGACCTGTTTTCGCCTATTGGAAAAGGACAGCGGGGTATGATCGTGGCCCAGCCTAAGACCGGTAAGACCATGTTGTTGAAGGACATTGCCAACGCCATCGCAGCCAACCACCCGGAAGTGTACCTGCTGGTCTTGTTGATCGACGAGCGCCCGGAAGAGGTCACGGATATGCAGCGTTCGGTTCGTGGGGAAGTCATCGCTTCGACCTTCGACCGTGAGCCGCAGGAGCACGTGAAGATTGCCAATATCGTATTGGAGAAAGCCAAGCGCCTCACCGAATGCGGACACGACGTGGTCATCCTCCTAGATTCCATCACCCGTCTTGCGCGGGCTTACAACACCGTACAACCGGCCTCAGGTAAAGTCCTGTCGGGTGGTGTCGATGCCAACGCCCTCCAGAAACCAAAACGTTTCTTCGGTGCCGCGCGGAATGTGGAAAAAGGTGGTTCCCTGAGTATCATTGCCACGGCCCTTACCGATACCGGTTCGAAAATGGACGAGGTGATCTTCGAAGAATTCAAGGGAACGGGTAATATGGAATTGCAACTCGACCGTAAGATTGCCAACAAGCGGATCTTCCCGGCGATCGACCTGATGTCGTCAAGTACGCGTCGCGACGATTTGCTTCTCGATGAAAAGACCCTGCAACGTATGTGGATCATGCGGAAATACCTCTCGGATATGAATCCGGTAGAAGCAATGGACTTCATCAACGACCGTTTCAAAAAGACGCGGAACAACGAGGAATTCCTGATTTCGATGAACGATTAATTCTCGTTATTTCCCACATAAAAAAGCGTCCTTTTCCGGGAGGCTTTTTCGTTTGTAAGGCTTGGTTTTTCGCTATTGTATAACGATTTTCTTTACCGCTTGCTGGGAACCGGCCGCGATCTTTACGAGGTAGAGTCCGGAAGGAACACCTGAAAGGGTTTGTGAGAGGCCCGACGGTTGGATGTGTTGGAACAGACGTCCGTCTATCGTGATGATGTCGATGCTCTCGGCCTGAACCGGAGTATCGATGTGGATTTCGTGTTTGGCGGATGGATTCGGCCAAACGGAAACTGCTGATTCAAAATCAAATGTGGAGGTGGAAAGGAAGACGTTGGGCCAACGGTTGGCCGCCGCGGGTCCTCCCCAGATAAGGGTCGCCAGGTAGGGGTTATCGATGAACGGATTTCGGTTCCCCTGGCCATAGGCGTTGTTGGCATTGCCGAGGTAGGTATTGCGTTGGTCTTCTACCGCGGATACCGGATCGTCGGCATTCCATTGCAGGAACAGTTGGATCATGTTCGGATCGCTGGCTACCGAGGTGCCGACGCCTACGTTATCCGGTTGGCACTGGTCGCCGTACCGGAGGTACATATACATCATCATACGGGCGATGTCGCCTTTCCATTGGTCACCCGGATACCAGTTAGACCCTACGGTACCCGAATTTCCGGATCCGGCGGCAAACTTCCGACTGGCGCGAAGGTTGTTGCGCTCTACGTCGGCGGGACGCAGGTGGTGGGCATCAGCGCCCGGTCCGGCTTCGCCCAAATCCGGATTTCCCAGTGATTTGGCATAGGTGTGTTCACGGTTCCATTCGCCAACCGCGCCGCCATTGTCGTTCTTAGGGCGCGAAAGGTCGTTGGTCACATCGCCGTCGGTGCCGTCTTCCCAACCATAGATTAGGAGCACGTTGTTGGAGTTGGCCGGGTCTTTATCGACGATTTTGTCGGCGTTCCACACCTCGTCATATGATAGTTGGTTGACGTGGGTCGTGGTGATCTTGGTCGCCAGTGCCGTCTTCAGCGCCGTACCAGTCAAGGTCCAGTTAAAACCATTGTAATACGTGGAAGGAGCGCCTGCCTGGGCCATGGCAGCGATCGATACGACAACCGCTAAAAAAGTATAGAGTTTCTTCATTTCAGATAAGGAAAAGCCGCCAAATGTAGTCGAAAAAAGGATTCGGCGCTATCTTTTACCTGAAAATCATCAACGGATGACGATTTTTCGAACGGCGGTTTCCACTCCGGCATAGGCTTTCAGGAAATAGAGTCCGGAAGGGATGTCGTTAATCGAAATGTCGCCCGTCGGTCCGTTGTCGATGGTCACTTGTTGTATCACACGTCCCTGGATATCCACAATCTCCATCCTTTCAGGCCGGATGCCCGAGCGCACGGTGATGGTGTGGTTGGTTGACGGATTGGGAAACACGGAAAACCCGTCGTCCAGCAGATGGGTCGTAATGGAAAGGGCCGATCCCCATACACTGACCACCCATTCCGGATGATCGATATACGGGTTGCGGTTGTTCTGGTAGGCGTAAATCGCGTTGTTACGGTCGATTTCCTTTTGCGAAACGGGATCCTGCAGGTGCCATTGGTAGAAGATATTCAGGAAAGGCGTGGCAATCGTTTGGGCGGAAGTGCCGTCAAACATGTTTTTGGCCGGTACGGAGCTTACATTGGAATTGGTATAAAACCCTGGCATCTGGCTTTGGTAACGCGTGGCAAAGTAAAAGATGATGCGCGCGATGTCGCCTTTGAACTCGTCGATTGGTTCAAAAACGACGCCTGTGTAGCCCGCGGCGTAGCCCGTGTTGCTATTGTTGCCCAGTTTGGAACCGTTTTGTGTAGGATTGGAAATACCGCTTTGAGACACCAGGTTGCTTCCTACGACGCCGAACGGATAGTTACTCCGGAAACCATTGACACGCCCATCCGTCGGTAACAGGTGGTGGGCGTCGCCCCGCATTGGGGTGGCCTGGTTGAAGTAGGATTGGGGGACGACGTGTTCTTTGTTGAAACAATCGCCTTCACCTGAGTAATTTCCGCATTCGTCGCTGTTGGGATAGTAATTATACGGGTCGCTTCCGGAAGGGTTTTCGGAATACGGATCCAGGATGGTGCCGTCGTTTTCATAATACACATCCAGGTCGGCTGTGGGGAAAAAATTGTCGATGGCATTATACCCCTGGTCGTTATGGTTGTTGATGATATTGAACAACTGCGTTTTAAGGGTGTAGCCCGTGCCAGTGGCCGAATTGTAATAATTGGCTGGTGGCTGCGCCAGCGCCGTTAGCGACAGCAGTGCAAGGAAGAAAGAATAAAGGGGTTTCATTCGCATTATGATTTTCGTTCGAGCAGGGCCATGTAGAATCCGTCAAATCCTGATTCACAGGCGAGTATACTCTTGTCTTTTACAAAGGTAAAGTTTTTTCCGGCCTCCGTCGTGAGGAAATGGGCGACCTGTTTGCCGTTTTCGGAAGGAAGGATGGAGCAGGTAGCATACACCAGTTTTCCGCCAGGTTTGACCATACGGGAGTAATTTTCAAGGATTTCCGCCTGCGTTTTCCGGATGTTGTCCAAAAACTCGGGCTGTAGTTTCCATTTGGCGTCGGGATTGCGTTTCAGCACACCAAGTCCACTACATGGCGCGTCAATCAACACCCGATCCGCTTTTTCATGCAGCTTTTTGATCACTTTCGTCGAATCGATGACGCGGTATTCAATGTTGAACGCCCCGTCGCGGCGGGCGCGGTGTTTCAGTTCGTTCAGCTTGTTTTCGTAGAGGTCCATGGCGATCAACTGCCCTTTGTTCTGCATCAACGCCGACAGGTGCAGCGCTTTTCCGCCGGCACCGGCACAGGCATCCACCACCCGCATACCGGGTTGTACGTCTACCCATTGCGCAACGAGTTGGGAACTGGCGTCCTGCACTTCGAACAGTCCTTCCTTGAAGGCATCGGTGAGGAAGACGTTGGCGCGTTCGCGAAGCACCAAGGCGTCCGGTACCCCTTCTAAGACATCGGTTTCGATATTTTGGTCCATCAGGATGCCCCGCAGTTTCTGCCGGGTCGTCTTCAGGGTGTTGGTACGCAGCACGACCTTCGCCAGTTGGTTTTGGGCGGCGATTTCCTTTTCCCATAACTCAACACCTAGTTCGCTCACGCCGAGTTCGTCGAGCCAATCGGGAATCGACTCGCGAAGGGCACGGTTCTTCGACAGTTCATCAAAACGGCCTTTGATTTTGCGTTCCGGAGTGCCCTCGAGTTGGCGCCAGTCGGGTATGGGGTAACCGCGCAGCACGGCCCAGGCAGCAAATACCCGCCAGAGGTTGTCGCGGTCGAAGGGTTCTTTGACATCCGCAATAGCGGCATACAGGCGTTTCCAGCGGACGATATCGTAAATGGTTTCGGCTACGAACTTGCGGTCGTGGCTTCCCCAA
Organism: Flavobacterium sp. HJ-32-4; assembly: GCF_022532105.1. NCBI lineage: Bacteria > Pseudomonadati > Bacteroidota > Flavobacteriia > Flavobacteriales > Flavobacteriaceae > Flavobacterium > Flavobacterium sp. HJ-32-4. The sequence goes on from NZ_CP092832.1 coordinate 2,347,287, forward strand.
CGTTTGTCTTTCTTAAGGGCGCGCGCCACCACCTTATCGGCATATTCGCCGTCGTTGAAGATGGCGTTGAGCGAATCGATGGTCGTATAGACAAGGTTGCGGTGCAGTCGTAAATTTGGATTCATGAGGGCTGAGGAGCTGAGGAATTGAGAAACTGAGGAACTGAGAAACTGAGGAACTGAGAAATTGAGAAACTTAGTAATTGAGGAACTGAGGAACTGAGGAACTGCGAGGTGGGCGTTAGTCGTGCTTACCGTCGTAATACACATGCCATTTGCCCTGTACCTTCATCACCTGTTCGATGACATCGCGAACCGCGCCGCGGCCGCCGTATCGATGGGAGATATAGTGGGAAATGGCTTTGATTTCGGGGGCTGCATCCTGCGGACAGGTCGCGAGTCCGACGCGCTGCATCACGTGGTAGTCGGGAATGTCATCGCCCATATACAGCACGGTTTTGGGATCGATGCCGTAGAGTTCGGTGTATTCTTTAAACGTCTCCACCTTGTCGGGCGTACCCAGGTGGATGTCGGTAATACCCAGGTTGCGCAACCGGATGCGAACCCCTTCGTTGCTGCCTCCGGAAATGATGCACACGTGGTAGCCACTTTCGACCGCCGCCTTCATGGCAAAGCCATCGCGAATGTGCATGATGCGAAGCATTTCGCCCGTTGGGGTCACGTGTACGGATCCGTCAGTCAGTACGCCGTCGACGTCGAAAATGAACGTCGTGATCGCGTTCATGGTTTCTTTATAGCTGCTCACGTTGTATCGATTGGGTTAGGATATCATATAATTCAGTGGCCGGGCCGTTGCCTAAAAAGCGGCGGTGTGCTGCCAGTGTCACGTCGTCGTGGCGTTTGGCCGGGCCGGTCTGGGCGTCTATCGGGGCCATCGTCATGACTTTGTCGGCCGTTTCCCGGATAAGGGGTTTCAGCATATCAAAGTCGAGTTGGTGGTCGTCGCAGATTCGTGCCGCCTGTGCATAGAGGTGGTTGGTGAAATTACAGGCGAACACCGCTGCGACATGCAAGGCCTGGCGTTGTTCGGCTTTAAGCGTATACACGTGTTGCGACAGGGCGCGCGCCACGTTGGTCAGTATTTCTGCATCTGACGGCTGTTCCGTCTCAATGCAAATAGGAATGGTTTGGAAGTCAATGGCTTTCGCCCGCGAAAAGGTCTGCAGGGGATACCAAACGCCGCGTCGGTTTTTTCCGGTCGATCGTCTCCAACGGTAATGTACCCGACGTGTGCGCGACCAATCGTCCGGAAAATGGCAATTGTTGGGAAACGTCTTTCACGGCGTCATCCGAGACCGCCAGAAGGTACACGTCTGCTTCCTCTAACTGATGGAGGTCATGGATGATTTCGGCTTTCGTGAACTCGCTTGAGAAACCATCCGGTCGACGCGAATACAGTTGTTTCAGTGTTACGTCCGGGGCCATAGATAAGGCTTTCGCCAAATGCGTGCCAACATTACCCGAGCCGATGATGGTAACCGAAATCATGCGGCAAAAGTACTCAAAAAAAACGAGGCCGTCCCGATGGGCGTTTCGTCGTCGGCCGGTTACTTCATCACACTGCCCATTCCACCGTTCAGGCCGATGACTTGTCCGGTCATCCAGGTCGCTTCCTGCAGCAGGAAACGGGCCATGCGGGCTATTTCAGCGGCTTCACCCACACGTTTCAGCGGATGACGTTCACCGTTGGCGGTACGTTTGGTTTCGTTGTTGAGCAGCGTCCCGGCAAGGGGGGTGTCGGTTAGGGATGGCGCGATGCAGTTGACGCGTACCGTCGGCGCGAGTTCGGCGGCGAGGGCGCGGGTGAGTCCTTCCACGGCTCCTTTCGACATGGATACACTAGTATGGAACGGCATACCGGTTTGAACGGCTACCGAACTGAAAAAAACCACACCGGGTTGTTGACCTGAGACCAACTGGGCTTTGTAGGCTTTGACCATCTGGAAGGCTCCGAGTGCATTGAGCCGGAAATCGTCCATGAGGTCCGCATCTTTCAGCATGGCAAGGGGTTTCAGGGTGATGGAACCCGGACAATAGGCAAGTCCGTCAACCGCGCCTTCAATGGCGGGTAGCGGACTTTCCGAACGGAAGTCGTGTTCGACAAACGTGAGTCCGGGGGCGTTCAATGGTGGTGTGCGTCGTCCGAGGGCGATAACATGGTGTCCTTCGGCCAACAACTGGCGGGTCAATTCGAGTCCGATGCCACTGCTGGCACCGGCAACTAGGTATCTAAACGTGGTCATATTCGGGTAGGTGTTTTTGACATTGGTGGTAGTACTTGGAAAAAGACGAGAAGAAGCCGTCGACGTGTGGAATTACCCAGTCGCGGTCTTCAAACGTCACCTTCCAATGGGCAAATAAAGGGTGTTCTTTCGCCGTAAATTCGGCCGACGGATGGTGTTGGAGCAGGTCATCGACTTCACCGCAGTATAGCTTCAAACCACGGACTTGCTTCATCAGGTCGAAAACGAAACGCAGTACGACTTCACCCACGGGAAAACGCCGGAAGTGGCTTGGCTCCAAAACCAGTACACGGTCAACGTCTTCCTCAGCATGCCATAACGGATCGAGGTTGTAATGGGTGTATAACAGCACTTTCGAACGGCTCAGGACGGGGAGTTCGGTTGCCGGAAGGTGGGTTTCCAATACAGGAACCGTCACATCTGTCAGCGTATCAGGAAGGCCGCGTCCGAGTTTTTCATAGGGGATATCGAGGAAGGTGCCCCGTTGTGACGTACGTGTATAGCGGTCAATATTCTCCTGGTTGGCCACATACGATTTTCCCGTCAGGGTTCCCGCCACCCATTGCCAGCTTCCAAAATTACTGGCGACATCGCCGTCGAGCAGGTGGTAGTAGAGCCACCGGGCCGGTGCTTCGAAATGACAGTGGGCGATGGGGCAGCAGATAGCGGCGAGGTACATGCGGACGTGGTTGTGCATCCGTCCGGTTTGGTACAGCGTTTCGATGGCGTCGTCTATGACATTAATACCGGTTTTTCCGTGCATGACCGCAAGTGGAATCCCGCGGCGGGTGGCGCCCCCGGGGCGGAGCGCTTCGAAGTACAACGACGGACGGTGTTGCTGCAGGCGCTGGAAATAGTCACGCCATAAAAGTTCTTGTATCAATTTGCTGCAACTCACATAGTCGTGTTTGGCCAACAGCCGTTGTGCGACGAGTCGGGTCGAGATGACACCACGCGAAATGTAGGGGGATAATCCAGTGACGGCACCGTCGGTGAAGTTCCGCGTTTCGGTGTAACGAACCGGATCGATGGCGTCGATATGATCAAGGAGTTGCCTGAAGGTTTTTGTCGTTTCCATGCTACGGTTATGGAGCCGTAAAGATACGACAATTTTAATTTTGACTAACCAAAACACACAAAATGTTAGTCAAGATAGGTATCCCTCTCGAAACCAGCACGAAACGAGGCCTTTAGGGGTGTCAGGTAAACGGCTCTTCCCCTGCGTTGCGACTGATTTTCCGCACCATGACGTCGAGTTTTTCGGCTTCGCCCCGTACCATGGTGATGACGTCGGCATTGATGGGATCAACCGGGTCGTCGACATTAAAGAGGGCGGTAAGTCCCATGATATTCGAAAGAGGCCCTCGCACTTCATGTGACTGTATCCAGGCGATTTCCTTCAGCTTTTGGTTCTGTCGCCTGATTTGTTCGATGTGGCGTTCCTGCTCGGTGACATCCACCAGATACACCGCCAGTCCATCAGGAGTGGGGTAGACGTTGACGGAAGTCCATAAGTCAAGGGGAGCGTAGTATTCTTTAAACTGCACCGTTACGCGGTGTTGGAGCGCATGGTTGTAGTGCCGATGGAACGAGCTGTTACGGGCTTCTGGGAACAACTCCCATATATTGTATCCCATCACCGCGGCGCGTTCGCGGCGTAAGATGCGCTCGGCGGCCTGGTTGATATAGGTGATGTTCCAATTGCGGTCAAGGGTCATGAAACCGTCGGTAATACTTTCGAGTATACTTCGGATTTCTTCGTCTTTTCGTGCGATTTCGCGTTCGGCTTCCATTTTTTCGTCCACGTTGATGGCGCAGACCGATCGGGCTTCGCGTCCTTCAAAAATGGTAGAAGTGGTATAGACATGGGCGTGAAACAGGCTGCCGTCTTTTCGGAGGTGGCGCCAGATTCCAAAGTCAAAATAGGAGGGGGTATCGGGTTCGCTCGCCACAAGGAAGGCGTCACGATCCTCCTCCGGTCGTATCTGATCGACACGGAGCGATAGAAATTCCGACCGCGTATAGCCATATTGCCGAAGCGCCATTTCGTTTACCGCCAGGAAGGCGTACGTGAGGCGATCGTATATGAAGAGCGGTGCGGGACTTTCTTCAAAGAGCCGCCTGTAGCAGGTCATGTAATGTGATTTGGTGCGTAAATATAGAAAAAATCGCGTTACGTGATTGATTTGCGCCATTTAGAATGGTGTATTCACGAAATGTTTGGTATAAATGGCAGTAAATTCATGAAATAGAGATATATAGTAGTTTATTGCCTGTATTGAAATCGCAATTTGTTTAGTTCGTCTTTCTGTTTTCCGTTCGCTGCATCTCCGGACGGCAAAGGTGAGTTTTTTGTGGTGCTACTTTTATATCACAGCTGATTCGAGTACCTTTAAAGCATACAAAATCCGTCGTATGCTAACCGTTGATAATTATCTCGACAATCACTATATACATAGGAGTAATTGGCTGCGTGCTGCGGTGCTGGGCGCGAACGATGGCATCCTGTCGATTTCCAGTATGGCGGTCGGCGTGGCGGCGGCAACCGACACCCGCGAACCGATTGTGCTGGCGACCCTGGCCGGTTTGGTGGCCGGAGCGTTGTCGATGGCGGCAGGGGAATATGTATCCGTCAGTTCGCAAACCGACACCGAGCGCGCGGATATTGCGCGGGAAGAACGGGAAATCGCGGAGATGCCCGAAGAGGAGCTTCGGATTCTGGCCGCGATCTACGAACAGCGCGGTTTGAAAAAGGAAACCGCCCTGCAGGTCGCCACCGAGTTGATGGAGGTCGATCCGCTGGGTGCCCACATTCGCGATGAACTGGGTATCAACGAAATCTCAAAAGCCAATCCGTTGCAGGCCGCGCTAGCATCCGGTGCCTCCTTTTCGGTTGGCGGGATCTTACCGATGCTGGTGACGCTTTTTGCACCCGTGTCGGGGATGGAGTATTATTTGTATGCCTGTTCGATTCTCTTCCTTACGCTCTTGGGTATTATGTCGGCCCGAACCGGCGGCTCCCACATGGGGAAAGCGATTGCCCGGATTACCATTTGGGGCACGCTCGCCATGGGATTGACGGCCTGGGTCGGGCATCTGTTCGGTGTAAACGTATAATCCTTATGCCGATTACCTTACGCATCAAAAATATGGTATGTCCGCGCTGCGTGCAGTCCGTTTCCGACATCTTCCAGAAACGGGGTATTACGGCCTCGGTGGTGCTCGGCGAGGTTACCGTCGCAGAAGAACCGGATGCCGCCACACTCGAAGGCATCCGGGAAGAACTCGCGCACGCCGGTTTTGAATGGGTAGCCTCGCGGGTCGAAGCGCTCATCGTGGATATCAAGCGGGCGGTAGGCGCGTACCTCGAAACCGCCGGCGACGGACCCCGTACGAAGCTATCCGCGTTTATCAAAGAACATATTGCGTATGATTATAGTTACGTCAGTGACCTGTTTTCAGGTGTGGAAGGCAAATCGATCGAACAGTATTTCATTGAACTCCGCATTGAAAAAGTGAAGGAACTGATTGTCTACGACCAATTGTCCCTATCAGAAATCGCGGATCGCACGGGTTTCAGTAGCGTACACCACCTGTCGGCGCAGTTTCGAAAGGTATCGGGATTGACGCCTTCGCACTTCCGGAAACTGGGTGCGGCGCGACGTCGTCCGATCGACGGACTCTAATCCAAAAATTATGTACATCTTCCCCTTTTGATGATACAAGTCCCGGGCGGGCGTGGGTCTACCTTTGTCCCATAACAAATAAATAGTTTTAGTATGAAAACCACATCATCCACTTCCTGCTCCAATCCAAACTGTACCTGTGAGAACTGCAACTGCGGCAATCAGTGTATGTGCGGAAAGGTGTAAGCCTAGCGGCAGCAAACGAAAGAGGAGGCACGACGCCTCCTTTTTTTGTGGGATGTCGGAACCTAACCCCGCGCGTCCTTCCATTCTGACGCCAGCAACGAAAAGAGTTGGGAGTCTTCGTGCCGGTCGCCTACGAGGTAATGCTCCCGCAAAAGACCTTCGTAGCGAAAGCCGAATTTCGCCAACAGACGGTTAGACGCGTCGTTATAGGTAGCGGTCAGGGCCTCCACACGGTGCAATTGCAGATCGGAAAATCCAAACGCCAGGACGGCTTCCAACGCTTCCCCCATGAGGCCCTGTTTGCGGTGCGCCTCTGACGTCATCACGTAACCGATTTCGGCGCGGCCGTGGTCGATGTACCAGGTATGGTAGCCACACCAGCCGATTACTTCCTCTGTGGTGCGGTCGATCAGGTGGAATAACAGCAGTTTCTTGTTGAAACTCTCGAACCCACCTTCGGCTTTCCGTCGGTCTTTTTCGTAGGTAAGCGGGTCCACACCCAGAAACGAAAGGGCATCCGGTGTCGGCCATTCCAACAGGATTTCCCTCCATTTGGTTCCTGTTAACGGGCGTAGTCGAAGGCGGGACGTTTCAATTATACGGTAGTCCATAACCCAAAGATAGGAAAACGAAGCCCTTTTGTTGCGATACAACATTCGGCAAGAACGGTTATCTTTACCTAAAACTTTGACGACCCGTGCCCATCAATAAGCTGAAGATTCTCAACGATCCGATTTACGGCTTCATCACCATTCCCGACACCTTAGTATTCGACCTGATCCAGCATCCGTATTTCCAACGGCTGCGGCGTATTTCCCAGATGGGATTGTCGTATCTGGTCTACCCGGGTGCGCATCATACCCGGTTCCACCATGCCTTAGGTTGCATGCACATCATGCAGCGTGCGGTGGAATCGCTGCGGTTCAAGGGAACGGAGATTTCGAAGGAAGAAGAACGCGCCCTGTTGATTGCCATCCTGTTGCACGACATCGGACACGGACCGTTTTCGCATGCCATGGAGCATTCGATTGCCGAGGATGTCAGCCACGAACGGGTGTCAATGCTGTTTATGGAACGACTTAATACCGAGTTTGACGGCCAACTGAGCCTTGCCATTCGCATCTTCAAGGGCGAGTACCCGCGCAAATTCATGCTGCAGTTGATCTCAAGCCAGTTGGATATGGACCGGATGGATTACCTCCGCCGCGACAGCTTTTACACCGGCGTGGCCGAAGGCAATATCAATTCCGATCGCCTGATCCAAATGATGGCCGTTGAGGACGACACCCTGGTGGTGGAGGAAAAAGGGATTTATTCGGTAGAGAAATTCCTGGTGGCCCGTCGTCTGATGTACTGGCAGGCCTACCTGCACAAGACCAGTCTCGGTGCCGAACTGTTACTCGCAAAAGTGCTGAAACGCGCCAAAGACCTGGTACGGATGGGCGTCGACGTGCCCGCCAACAAGCCGCTGGCGTTCTTTCTTGAGAACCGTGTCGGGGTGGATGATTTCGATGACGCGACGCTGCAGTTGTTTTCGCAACTCGATGACTACGACATCATCTGTGCCCTGAAAAACTGGCAATCGCACGACGATTTCGTATTGCGTACGATCAGCCTCATGATCCTCAACCGCGATTTGCCGCGTACAGAAATTAGTGACGTCAAGTTCAGCAAAGACGTACTCGACCGTTTGGTGAAGGAATATGCGGTTAAAATGAGGGTTACGGAGGAGGAAGCGCGCTATTTTGCCTTTAAGGGAAAAATCCGCAATCAGGCCTATAGCAAGGAAGCCGAACCCATCCGGATACTCAAAAAGAACCGGACGGTGGAGGATGTCATCATGGCGTCTGACCAACTCAACCTGAAGGCGCTGACACGTCCGGTGACGAAGTACTATATCTGCTTCCCGAAAGTGCTGGTCGAAAAGTAGGCGCAGGTTCGCCAATTTTTATATTTTTGTCAGGTTAAAACGGAGGCACCCGAAACGGGCGTTTTCGCGCTAACGGACCAAAACAGCAAGCACGGATGAAATTCACGGCAGAACAAATTGCGGGCATCCTCGAAGGGGAAGTGGTAGGAAACCCGAAGGCCGAGGTCTACAAACTCGCCAAGATCGAGGAAGGTACCGAGGGCTCACTTACCTTCCTGGCCAACCCGAAATACGTGAATTACATTTACACGACCGGCGCCAGCATCACCATCGTCAACACGAGTTTTGTGCCTGAATCGGCGCTTACCACTACACTTATTAAGGTGGAAGATGCGCGGGGCGCTTTCAGCCGTTTGCTGGAGTTCTACGACAGTGTCAAGCACAATAAGACGGGCATCGAGCAACCGGCCGTCGTGTCGGAAAGCGCGACCTTCGGCGACCACTTTTACCTGGGCAGTTTCAGCTATGTCGGGCACAACGTGCGAATTGGTCATAACGTCAAGATTTATCCCAACAGTTTTATAGGCGACAATGTGACGATTGGCGACAACGTCATCATTTTTGCCGGTGCCAAGATTTACTCTGATACCGTTATCGGCAGCCATTGTGGCATCCATTCGGGAGCTATCATCGGGGCAGACGGTTTCGGCTGGGCGCCTACCGAAGACGGTTCCTATAAAAAGGTACCCCAGATCGGCAATGTCATCATTGAAGACCATGTCGATATCGGCGCCGGCACCACCATTGACCGCGCCACTATGGGCTCGACCATTATCCGCAAGGGCGTGAAGCTCGACAACCAAATCCAGATTGCGCACAATGTCGAAATAGGGGAGAACACCGTCATTGCCGCGCAGACAGGAGTTGCGGGTTCCACCAAAATCGGCCGTAATTGTATGATTGGCGGCCAGGTGGGCATCGCCGGACACTTGGTGATTGGCAACAACGTACGTATCCAGGCGCAATCCGGTATCGGCCGCAATGTGAAAGACGATGAAACGCTGCAGGGCAGTCCGGCCTTGGGTTATACCGATTTCAACAAGTCCTACGTACATTTCAAAAACCTCCCCAAATTCATGGCCGACTTCGAAGAGTGGAAGAAAGGCGGCACAACATCCGAAGAATAAACCTAAGCATATCCATGGTTAGACAAACAACCATTAAAAGTGAAATTTCCCTTACCGGCGTCGGACTGCACACCGGAAAGGATGTTACCATGACGTTTAAACCCGCACCTGTCAACAACGGTTACACCTTCGTTCGTGTTGACCTGGAGGGAAAACCCGTAATCGAAGCGGACGCGAACTATGTCGTCAATACCCAACGCGGCACCAACCTTGAGAAATTGGGCGTCAAGATCCAGACGTCTGAACACGTGTTGGCGGCTTTCGTGGGTTGCGACATCGACAATGTCATCATCGAACTCGATGCGTCGGAGCCTCCGATTATGGACGGCTCGTCCCGTTTCTTTGTAGAGGCCATCGAGAAAGTAGGCATTGAAGAACAGGACGCCGAACGTAAATACTATACCGTCAAGGAAGTCATTTCGTATAAAGACGAAGCCACCGGAAGTGAGATCATCGTGCTTCCGGCCGACGAGTACCAAGTCACCGCGATGGTGGATTTTGGCACCAAAGTACTCGGTACCCAGAATGCGACGATGAACAGCATCACCGAGTTCAAATCGGAAATCTCCGAGGCGCGTACCTTCAGCTTCCTGCACGAACTCGAGTCGCTGTTGGAGCATGGTCTCATCAAAGGCGGCGACCTGAACAACGCCATCGTGTATGTCGATAAGGAAATTTCCCCATCGACGATGGAGAACCTGAAAGTGGCCTTTGGCAAGGATAAAATCTCGGTCACGCCGAATGGCATCCTCGATAACCTGACCCTGCACTATCCGAACGAGGCGGCGCGTCACAAGCTACTGGATGTAGTGGGTGACCTCGCGCTCATCGGAACCAAAATAAAAGGACGTGTGATCGCCAATAAACCGGGTCACTTCGTCAACACCCAATTCGCGAAGAAACTCAACAAGATCATCAAACTCGAGCAGCGCAATGCCGTTCCGGTTTGCGATATCAACCGCGAACCGCTGATGGACGTCAACAAGATCATGTCGATGTTGCCGCACCGTCCGCCGTTTTTGTTGGTGGATAAGATCTTTGAACTGTCGGACCAGCATGTGGTCGGACTCAAGAACGTCACGATGAACGAGCCGTTTTTCGTGGGGCACTTCCCGGATGCGCCGGTGATGCCGGGCGTTTTGATCGTGGAAGCGATGGCACAATGTGGCGGTATCCTGGTGTTGAGCACCGTTCCTGACCCAGAGAACTACCTGACCTTCTTTATGAAGATCGACAATGTGAAATTCAAGCAAAAGGTACTGCCTGGCGATACCCTGATCTTCAAGTGTGACCTGTTGGCGCCGATCCGTCGGGGCATCTGTCACATGCAGGCGAGCGCCTATGCCAATGGCAAGCTGGTGACCGAAGCCGAACTGATGGCGCAGATTGCCCGTAAAAATTAAAGAAACCAAAACGAACGTATGAATCAACCGTTAGCCTACGTACACCCGAGCGCGAAGATTGCCAAGAATGTGGTAATCGAGCCGTTTACGACCATCCATGCCAATGTTGTCATCGGCGAAGGCACCTGGATCGGATCGAATGTCACCATTATGGAGGGCGCCCGGATAGGCAAGAACTGTAACATATTTCCCGGTGCGGTCATTTCGGCCCCGCCGCAAGACCTGAAGTACCAGGGAGAAGATACCACCGCTGAAATCGGGGATGGCACCACCATCCGCGAATGCGTGACGATCAACCGCGGTACCTCCGACCGGATGAAAACCGTCATTGGCAAAAACTGCCTCATCATGGCCTACTGCCACATCGCACACGACTGTGTTGTGGGAAACAACAGTATCTTTTCGAACAATACCAACCTGGCCGGGCACGTCACCGTAGGCGATTATGTCGTATTGGCCGGACTCGTGGCCGTACATCAGTTTTCCACCATCGGCAACCACGCCTTCGTCACCGGGGGTTCGTTGGTGCGGAAAGATGTGCCGCCGTATGTAAAGGCCGCACGTGAGCCGCTTTCCTATGTCGGAATCAATTCGGTAGGCCTGCGCCGTCGTGGTTTCACGGCGGAGAAGATCCGTGAGATCCAGGATATTTACCGTATCCTTTACCAAAAAAATTACAACAACTCTCAGGCGGTGGCCATCATCGAAGCGGAAATGGAGGCGACTCCGGAACGCGATGAAATCCTGATGGCGGTTCGCAACTCGCCGCGGGGTATTATGAAGGGCTATTTGGGAAGCTCGAAAGAGTAGAGGAGGGTTGATAGTTCATGGTTCTTAGTTCATAGTTCTTAGTTCATGGTTCTCGGATCGGCGTCACTCCTAATTCCTAACTCCTAAAAATAACTCCTTTTATATGGCTTCTACATCAGATATTCGTAACGGTTTGTGCATCAAATACAACAACGACATCTACAAAATCATTGAATTCCTTCACGTGAAACCGGGCAAGGGCCCTGCTTTCGTGCGTACGAAACTCAAGAGTCTCACCAACGGTAAAGTGTTGGACAACACCTTTTCAGCCGGTCACAAGATCGATGAGGTTCGGGTGGAGACACACGAATTCCAGTTTCTGTATCCGGAAGGCAACCAATACCACTTCATGCACACCGAAACGTATGAGCAGATTACACTGAACAAAGACATCCTTGACGCGCCGGAGTTCCTGAAAGAAGGCTCTACGGTGAAAGTGATCATCAATGCCGAAACCGAGGCACCGCTTTCTGTGGAGATGCCGGCTTCTATCGTGCTGGAAGTGACCTACTCGGAACCAGGTGTGAAAGGCAACACGTCGACCAATGCTACCAAACCGGCTACCCTTGAAACAGGTGCTACCGTGAACGTGCCCCTTTTCATCAACGAAGGTGATAAGATTAAGGTGGATACGGCAACGGGGAATTATATTGAGCGGGTGAAGGAGTAATTAGTTAATTAGCGAATGAGTTAATTAGCGAATTAGCGAATGAGACAATTAGATAATTAGAAAATGAGATAATTGTTGGAGTGGCGGATTAGCAGTGAGTTAATCAACAAATTACAATTAGCGAATTAGACAATGAGATAATTGTTTCACTGGCGATTGAGAAAAAATTCCAAATTTTCAAATTGATACTATGAAATTCCCCCGCGTGCATACGCTTGAAGAAATCGCCTCGATCATCGGTTGTCCCTTTGTGGGGGATAAAGCCTTTGAGGTGCATGGCATGAATGAAATCCATGTGGTGGAACCGGGGGATATTGTATTTGTTGACCATCCGAAATACTACGACAAAGCCTTGCAATCGGCGGCGACGATTGTGTTGATTAATAAGGAAGTCGCTTGTCCGGAGGGAAAAGCCCTCTTGATTTCCGACGACCCTTTCCGCGATTTCAATAAGATCGGACAACATTTCCGGCCTTTCCGGATGGCGAGCGCTGTTATTGCGGAATCGGCCCAAATCGGGGAAGGGACGATCATCCAGCCCAACGTATTCGTCGGCAACCACGTTAAAATCGGGAAGAATTGCCTGATCCATTCCAACGTGACGATTTACGACCATACGGTGATTGGCGATAATGTGATCATCCACGCCGGCACCGTGCTTGGGGCGGATGCATTCTACTATAAGAAACGTCCGGAAGGTTTTGACCAACTGAAATCGTGCGGCAGGGTGGTGATCGAAGACAACGTAGGGATCGGCGCTTTGTGTACGATTGACCGCGGCGTTACGGGCGACACGACCATCGGGGCCGGCACTAAACTCGACAACCAGATCCATGTCGGACATGACACGGTGATTGGTAAAAAGTGCCTGATGGCGTCGCAAACCGGTATTGCCGGTTGCTGTGTCATCGGCGATGAGGTGACCATCTGGGGACAGGTCGGCACCACAAGCTCGATCAAAATCGGGGACAAGGCCATCATTATGGGCCAAAGCGGCGTGACCAAGTCACTTGAAGGCGGCAAGACCTATTGGGGCACGCCGGCCATCGAAGCCCGCGAGGAAATGAAGTTGATGGCGTATGTGAGACGGATTCCGGAGTTGTTGGAGAAGATCAAGTAGGAGGAGCGAGAGGAAAGAAGCAAGAATAAAGAATAAAGAAGAAAGAGTAAATAGTAAAGAGCCAAGAGTAAAGCGTTGGGGAGTGGATGTATATACCAACTCCTAACACCTAAATACTAACTCCTAATACCATGTCAGTTCGCAAGCTCATACAGGAATTTTACAAGCCCGACCTACTGCTTGATCCGTCGGCGGTGGCGGCGTTCTTACACGACGACTTGTTGGTCGAGTGGAACAGTACGAAAGGGTTGGTACAGCTGAAAAAAGCCGATATCGTTGCCATTAGCGAGGAGTTGCAGCGCGCTTATGTGCGGTCAAAAACGAAGCTCACGCATTTGGTGGTGGACGGCGATACGGCGGCCGTGCGTTATTCCCATTATGTAAAAACCATCGAGAATCCGCGTGAGGATATACTGTTGGCGCATTTCTTCGTCATTTGGGAAGTCAAAGACGGACAACTGTACCACGGCTACCAGATGAGCCAGTTGTCCTGACGATGACGACGCCCGACCGAATCGCAACGAGACCCGCGGCCGAGCGTGCGCGTCTTTTCGTTCGGTTGACCTGTCTGGCGGCATTAGCCTTTAAATTTGTATCGTGGCCGTTGTGGACGGGCGGCTCCAGATTGCCAATCGTACCCGCGCTTCCCGTGCTTGAGGGAACACCCTTGGCGGTTCACGTAACACTGACTATTTGGTCGGTTCTTTTCCTGATTATATTGTTTTTTCGACCCGGTTCGGCCGGAGTGGCACGCGTGCTTTTGGTACTCGAATTGGCGCTCTGCCTGCTCGACCAGGCCCGTTGGCAGCCGTGGGAGTACCAGTTGGTACTTACCTTCACATTCCTTTCGTTGGGTGATACTAAGCGGTTTCTGCAATTGACGGCCCTTTTGGTGGGTGCGATCTATGTATTTGCCGGTATCCACAAAATACACCCCGCATTTTTGCATTTGGTATGGGATGCGATGATTCTGAAGCCGTTTTTCGGGGTTACGAGTGCGAGTAGTGCCTATCCGTGGCTGCATCGCGCCGGACTGCTGCTGCCTTTGGCGGAAGTAGCCGTGGGCGTAGCCCTATTGTTCGTGCGCCACAAACGAGTGGCGGTGATGGGCGCGCTGCTCCTCCAAACGTCGATACTGTTATTGGTGGGGCCGTGGGCGACGGGCAAGAACGATATCTTAGTCGCATGGAACCTGTGGATGGCGGCATCGGTCTTGCTGCTGTTTCCGACAGGGGAGCGCATGACCCTGCAATGGAAGCGTTTTCCGGAAATGATCGCCCTTGTGCTGGTGGTCGTTATGCCTATAGTGGGCTTTTTCGGCTTTTGGCCACATTATCTGTCGTTTGACCTGTATACAGGCAAGGCACCCTACCTGTTAGTGGAGGCAGAGCGTTTGCCACCCCAATTGCGTCCGTATCGAAGCGCCGCCTTTTCAAGGGAAGGCGTAACCGAGGCCGTTTGGTGGCACGATGTAACCTCGGCAAAGGCCGGGGCGATGCCGTATCCCGAGACCGGCTACTACCAAAAACTGGCCCGTGAATGGAAGCGTCTGCATCCGCATGATGGCCTCGTTTTCAAGGAGGCACGGTATCCGTTTGGCCCTTCTGATTTCAAAGAAGTGAAGTAGAAAATTTACCGCTTTTTTTTGGTCGGCTTTTGTGGATTTTGCGGTCAATGCCGTATTTTTGCAACACATTTTTGAAAACCAGTAAACAAAATACCATATGAGCGTTTTAGTCAATAAGGATTCCAAAATCATCGTACAGGGATTCACCGGCAGCGAAGGTACCTTCCACGCCTCACAGATGATCGAGTACGGTACGAATGTCGTTGGTGGCGTAACGCCTGGAAAAGGAGGCACGACCCACCTGGATCGTCCGGTTTTCAACACCGTGCGCGATGCTGTCGAGCAGGCAGGAGCGGATACCACGATTATTTTCGTTCCGCCGGCCTTTGCCGCTGACGCTATTATGGAAGCTGCCGACGCCGGTATCAAGGTGATCATCACCATCACCGAGGGTATTCCGGTTGCGGATATGATTAAAGCGTATGACTATATCCAGGGGAAAAACTGTCGCCTGATTGGACCGAACTGTCCGGGTGTCATCACGCCTGGAGAAGCGAAAGTGGGCATCATGCCGGGCTTCGTCTTCAAAAAAGGCACCGTGGGCATCGTTTCAAAGTCAGGTACACTGACGTATGAAGCGGCTGACCAGGTAGTAAAACAAGGACTCGGCATCACGACGGCTATCGGTATCGGTGGTGACCCTATCATCGGAACGACGACCAAAGAAGCGGTGGAGTTGCTGATGAACGACCCTGAAACCAAAGCCATCATTATGATCGGTGAGATCGGAGGGCAACTCGAAGCCGACGCTGCCCGTTGGATCAAAGCCGACGGCAACCGCAAACCGGTGATTGGATTCATCGCTGGTGAAACGGCTCCTAAAGGTCGTACGATGGGTCACGCAGGTGCGATCGTAGGCGGTGCTGACGATACGGCGGAAGCCAAAAAACGCATTATGCGTGAGAACGGCATCCATGTGGTGGATTCACCGGCGGAGATTGGGAAGAAGGTGAAGGAAGTGATCGGATAATGTACAATGAACGATGTACAATGAACAATGAAGGATGGACGATGAAGGATGGACAATGAAGGATGGGCGATGAAGAACGAATTTGTTACATTGTAGGATATAAAGAGCTGCCGGTGGGTGGCTCTTTTTTTTTGTAGGATGGGAAAATGTCAGAAGCGGACAGGTTGGATGCAGGTAGGTTGGTGTTTGTCGCGGCCACGGTAGGAGTCATAGCCGCGGCTGTGGGGTTCGGGTAAGAAGGACGGTTCCGCGGCGTGCGTTAGGGATCGGAGCAAAGTGCCGTGCACTGCGGAGAGCCCGACGGCGCGGACCGGACGTGAAAAAGGGGCGAACCGCCATCGCGCCGGAACGCCCCTTTCTTTTTTATCCGTAGTTGGAATCTCTGTTTCTGTTACGACTGGGTGTAAAGACGGCTGATGAATTCGCGGATGGAGATGGGTTTGCGGCCGAGCAAGCGGGTCAGGTCGTCGCTGGTGGCGTCGAGTTCGCCCTGGGCCTGTGCGATGGCAAAGGAGGAGAAGATGCCGACGACCTCGGCCGGCACGCCAAAGCCGGTCAGTGTTTGGATGTAATCGTCGACGGCAGGCGAGTGGTAGCGGATGGCTTTGCCGGATGCATCGGAAATCGTTTGGGCGATCTCGTCGTATGACACGGCCTCTGTATTCGTAAAATCGTACTCGCGGTTCTCGTGTCCGGTTGTCGACAGCACCGTGGCAGCGGCTTCGGCCATTTCAGCGCGTAACACAGCGCCTACACGACCTGTTTCAGCCGGTACATAGATGACACCCGTTTCGAGTACGTTCTCGCCGATGAAGCCCGGCAGGAAGTCGAGGTAGAGGTTGTTGCGGAGAATGGTGTAGGCGAGTCCGCTCTGTTTCAGTTCCTTTTCAGTGGCGATGTGTGATTCGGCGACGATCCAAAGCGGCGACGACTCGGTTTCGTTGCGGCGCTGGAAGCTGGTGTATACCACGTGTTTGACGCCCGCTTCCTGTGCGGCTGCGATTACGTTGTGGTGTTGCGACAGGCGTTTGCCGAGGTCGCTTCCTGAGATGAAGAGCAGCTTGTCGGCACCGGTAAAGGCCTGCACAAGCGAGGCGTAGTCATCATAGTCGCCGATGGCGGTTTCGATGCCGCGGGTTTGGAACTTGGCCGCTGCGTCTTCGTTTCGCACGAGCGCGCGGATGTCAGTGGCGGCGACGCCTTTTTGTAAAAGAGCGTCAAAGGCGGCATTTCCGAAATGTCCGGTGGCTCCGGTAAGTACAATCATGGTTTTGTGGTTTTAAAAAGGAAATATTACATTTGTTACACAAAGTAACTAACAATAGTTTTAAAAAGTAACAGGTTACATTTAGGTAACCGGCAAATAGTGGTAACGATATGGTAACTAAGGAAGAGCCCAATGTTTTGTCGGCGTGTCCGGTGAGTGCGGTGTTGGATCTGATCGGCGGTAAGTGGAAGCCGGTGATTTTGTATTGCCTGCGGTCGGATGTGAGGCGTTTTGGCGAGATTGCGGCGCGGATTCCGACGATTTCGCGTAAGGTGTTGACGGATCAATTGAAGGAATTGGAGCGCGACCGACTGGTGATACGCGAGCAATTCAATGAAACGCCCCCGCGGGTTGAGTACTCGTTGTCGGAACTGGGGCGCAGCATGGCGCCGGTGTTGGCGGAAATGGAGAAGTGGGGGACGCGGTATTTGGAGGAGAGGGTTGAGTTTTGAGTTTTGGGTTTTGAGTTTTGGTTCCCCCTAAACTGGACATGCTGTCTCTTCCTTTGAATTTTTGCTTCTTTCCTCTTTCCTCTTTCTTCTCTCCTCGTTCAACCGAAGTTTTGTACGTTTGTTTGCGGGAGATTGATGATAATGCCGATTTTTCCGAGCCCCGAATAGTAGCGACTCAAGGCGGCTAATTTTGTAGCGTTACAACGAAATGCCAATACCAACGAACAAAGACGAACTGCGGAAAGCGGTGCTGGACGACTACCGAAAGCTGAAGGTGGAGTTGTCGGGTATTCCGGGTGAAGTCGCCGACAGAAAAGAGCTGGAAGGCCATGCCAAAGATACGATGATGAGTATCCATGACCTCGTTGCCTATCTGGTGGGGTGGGGACAGTTGGTGTTGAAGTGGGAGGAGCGAAAAAACCAGGGTCTGGAAGTCGACTTTCCCGAAACCGGGTTTAAATGGAACGAACTCGGGCGCCTTGCCCAGAAGTTTTATGCGGATTATGAAAAGGACGATTTCGAAACGCTGCTCACGAAGCTGGACACCACGACGGCTGATATACTTGCCTTGATTGCGTCCAGGACAGATGACGCGCTTTATGGAACGGCTTGGTACGAGCGTTATCCGCTGGGACGGATGATACAATTGAATACCTCGTCGCCGTTTAAGAATGCGACGGGTCGGATACGGAAGTGGAAGAAGAGGTTGAAGTAGCAAGTAGCAAGTAGCGAGGAGCAAGTAGCAAGTATCAGGAAGCAGAGAGGGACTGCTAAAATATCAGTAATGATGTCGTTATCATCTGGATTGAACCCAAGGGGCGGGATGGTTTTACGTTTTGAATTGGGTTGCAACTACTGCAGACGCTTGTTGTCTTCCTTGCAATCTCCTGACTTTTTCTCCTCTTTCCTCTTTCCTCTTTCTTCTTTCTTCTTTCTTCTTTCTTCTTTCTTCTTTCCCCTCTCCCCTCTCCCCAACTCTTCCACCTTTTTCGTACTTTTCTTTCCACGACTAAAGCCAAACCCGCATGAGAAGTAAATACCTAAGTTTTGATATCCTCTTCACCGTTGCTTTGACGGTTTTCGTTGTGTGCCTTTACTACACCGACACCTTGTGGATACTGTCGAAAAATCCTTTTATGACGTTATTCGTACCGTATTTGATTGGGCGGATGGTAGGAAAGGGGCGGGAAAGAAGAGATAGGAGGAATGAGGAGAGATGAGGGAAGCAAGAGGAGAGACGAAAGAGCCAGGAAGTAAAAATCGGAAGGAGAGATGGTATGCCCAGTTTAGTTAAAACCCAAAACCCAAAACCCAAAACCCAAAACCCAAAACCCAAAACCCAAAACCCAACTCCTTTAATGGTTGACAAAACTGTGGTTTTTCCGTAAAGCGGTGTCGTCGGGAATTTGTATTTTGCGTTAGGGGAGGGGCGGATGCGTCCCTTACGAAATGCGACGCAGACGGCCATACGGTAAAACCGCATCAATTGTTAAAGTTGAAAATAGGAGGAAAGAAGGAAGCGAAATCGTAAACGAGCCGCTAGACTTTACGAATGCGTGGTAAACACATTAACGCACACGAATAGCAGACCATCGCTTTTGCGTCCACCCCCAAGAAATTACGAAGTACGTCGAGCGAGAACGAAATCTAACTCAACACTCAAAACCCAACACCCAACACCCAACACCCAACTCCCGCATGCCCGCTTCTCTTTCCACCCACGGCTTCGCAATAGCAACCAATCTCTATTCTGAAGCGGAGTTGGCGGCGATTGCCGATACGATTGATAGGGCCGACCAGTCCCATGATACCTTTCGAAAATCACGTGAATTATTTGCGATTCGGCAGTTTTTGAAACAGGTGCCGGGTGTAACGGAACTCGTTCTAAATGCGCCTCTCCGACAGTTGGTGGAGCGCGTGTTAGGGCCTGGTTATTTTGTCGTGAAAAGTATTTATTTCGATAAACCCGAAACCTCTAACTGGTATGTGGCGTACCATCAGGATTTGACCATCTCTGTCCGTGAAAGACACGATGTACCCGGTTTCGGGCCGTGGACGGTCAAGTCTGACCAATTCGCTGTACAACCGCCGCTCGCGATACTCGAGAACATCGTCACGGTTCGCATCCACCTCGACGATACTGACGAAACCAACGGCGCCCTGAAAGTCATTCCGGGGTCGCACCGCAAGGGCATTTACCGCCCCGAAACCATCGACTGGACAGTAGAAAAAGAGGTGTTTTGCCGCGTGCCGAAAGGCGGTGCCATGCTCATGAAGCCGCTATTATTGCATTCTTCCCTACGATCGACAGGCACACAACGCCGACGTGTTATCCATTTGGAATTCTCCAATACAGAATTGCCGATGGGGTTGGCATGGGGGGAGAGGGAGTGAGGAGAGAGGAGAGAAGTGAGAGGAAAGAGGAGAGAGGCGCAATTTGGAAGTTCGACTTTTTACCGTCCTCCTTTACCCACTTTTACCTGCTTTTTTTGGGAAAGCCGTTTTACCGGTTCGTTTCTCCGCCCGCTTCACGATGAACTTCATCGTTGACCGGTAATTGTACATCCTACATGGTTCATCGTTCATTGTTCATTGTTCATTGTTCCCTTCCCTCAACCCTCAACTTTGAACTCTCAACCCAAAACCCAAAACCTCATTTCACTATCTTAGCGCCATGAAACAAACTCTACTCCTTCTGTTACTCAGTGCGTTTGCCGCTTCTGCGCAGATTGTGAACATACCCGATTACCAGTTCAAGACGGCACTGCGGAACGGACTCTGTGTCGATACCGACAACAACGGCGTGCCCGACGCCAATGCCGATCTCAATAACGACGACGAAATCCAGGTGTCGGAGGCAGAGGCGGTTCAGTACCTCTACATACTAGCACAATACAATGTCAGTGATCTAACGGGTATCGAGGCGTTTGTCAACCTGCGCACCCTCTATTGCGACTACCACACGCTGACCACACTTGATGTGTCGATGATGCCCGATCTTCGTTGGCTTACGGTGAACAGCAACGACCTCACTACCCTTAATCTGGGTACCATTAGCGCCTTGGAGAAACTCGAAGTTGTAGGTAATGCGCTCACTTCGCTCGACCTCTCGCACCTGTCCAACCTAAAACACCTGAGTTGTGCCAGTAACCCACTCGGCTCGCTCGACCTGTCGGTGTGTACGCAATTGGAAGAACTATACTGCGGTGCGAACGGCCTAAATTCGCTCGACTTGTCGACCGTGCCGATGTTGAAGAAATTGTATTGCAGCGAGAACAACCTTTCGTCCCTATCGTTTGCTAATAATCCGCTTTTGGAGGAAGTCGTTTGCTCGTCGAACGACATGACGACACTCAATATCAGTTCCCTCTCCAACCTGAAGAAGTTGACCGCCGAAAGCTGCCCACTCAATGGACTCGACATCACGGGCCTCACGCAACTGACACAGGTGGCGTGCAACTTCAATCAGTTCCAGAGTTTTTCGCATGGTAATAACAGCGCACTGACCTCGTTGGAGATTACGGGGTATCCCGGCAATGTGGGAGGTATACTCAACCTGTCGGATGTGCCTACGCTCAAGACGCTTACTTGCAATAACCTGGCGTTAACCGGACTCAACCTAACCGGCGTCCAGCTTACGTCACTTCAGTTCAGCGGTAACCAGATCACTACTATTGATATTAGTAATATGCCCGGACTCACGTCCATTGTCGGGAATTACAACAACCTGCAATCGATGTTCATCAAGAACGGAGCCGTCAGCAGCGACCAATACCTGTTCAACTTCTACGGAAACCCGAACCTCCAGTATATCTGCTGCGATGAAGGCGAACTCAGCGTCATCCAGGCGAAACTGGCGACGAGCCAATACGCAGGCATGAACAATGTCACCTATAACACCTACTGTTCGTTCGTGCCTGGCGGCGCGTTCCATTCCATTGACGGCGTGGCCCGTTTTGATGACGGTAATAACGGTTGCAGCGACACCGATCCGCTCTTTTCGCACTTACGCATGAAGGTGTCCGCCGGAGCGGTAAGTTCGTTTTTGGTGGGAGACGGTACCGGCCTTTACGATATTGACCTTCAGGCAGGCACCTACACCATTACGCCACAGCCGGAGAACCCGACGTATTTCACCGTCACACCGACCAGTGCCACGATTACCTTACCTGCTGCTTCCAACCCGATCACACAGTCTTTCTGCATCAAAGCCAACGGCAGCCACCCCGATGTGGAGGTCGCCATTGTGCCGGAAAACCGCGCACGCCCGGGCTTTGTGTCGCGCTATGAAATTGTCCTTCGAAACAAAGGCAACAAAACCGCTTCCGGCGTCGTGAACTTTGATTTTCCGGAAGACTACCTCACACCGGCCTCGGTCAACCCGGCGCCCGATACGGATTCGTCTTCGGCCTATAGTTGGAGTTATAACGATTTACTGCCGTATGAGATACGGACGTTCCATGCGTGGTTTACCCTCAACACACCGCTGGACCCGGACTTCCCGCTGGAAAGCGGCGATGTGTTGTCGTATACCGCCACGGCCACACTGCAGTATACCGACGATCTTCCGGCCGACAATACCTTTACGTTCAACCACCGCGTGGTGAATTCAAACGACCCGAACGACAAGACCTGCCTCGAAGGCGATACCATCGTGCCGGAGAAAGTAGGGGAGTATGTCCACTATGTCATCCGCTTTGAAAACGTCGGATCGGCTGAGGCAGAGAATATCGTCGTAAAAGACGTTATCGATACCAATAAGTTTGATATCAATACATTGGTGCCGCTCACCGGAAGCCATGATTTCGTGACGAAAATCCGGAATACGAATACCGTCGAGTTCATCTTCGAGAACATCATGCTGCCGTTTGACGACGCCAACAACGACGGATACGTGAGTTTCAAGATTAAGACCAAACCGAACCTGGTGCTGGGCAATACATTCAGCAACAGCGCGTCAATCTATTTCGATTTCAACGCCGCCATTGTCACCAATACGGCCCTGACCACGGTAGCCAACCTCGGTGCTCAGGGCTTTGGGGATACCTCCCTGACCGTGTGGCCGAATCCGGTGCACGATCGACTCTATGTAACCACAACACAACCGGTCGACTACCTCGAACTCACCGACCTGTCAGGCCGCAGTCTTCGTGCCATTGCGCACAGCGAATCGGTTTCGGTAGCTGGGCTTCCTACAGGCGTCTACCTACTTACGGTAACGTCAGGCGGAAAAGCGACGGCCCGGAAAGTGGTGGTAGAGTAGAGGGTTGATAGTTGAGGGTTCTTGGTTCAACGTTGTCAGTTGTTCAATGAAACCGTGCACTCACATAAGAGTACTGCCATTAGTGAGAAGTTTTTATAGCAAAAGAGTTGTTCGTGGATATGTATTTTGTTTGTCGATTTCTCAATTGTAGTTTTTTCCTTTGATTACAAAGAAAGAGCCTCTAATCGTTCCCGCGAGTTTGGATTTTTGTCGTGCGAATTTAAACTCACGTAGCTCTTCCGGAATATCCATACCGTCGGCAAGTTTGAACCCAACAGCTCTCTTTCCGTCTTCATCAAGTGTATAAAGAACGTTTATTGCCAAGCCGTTTTCATAGAATACATACATCCATTTTATTCCTTCAACTAATAAGCTGGCTGACTCTAAAGGTTTTGATTTTATCGTGATATTTCGCTCCTTTTTTAATATGTTCGTAACCCAGTCTATTACCTCTTCGCTTTGAGACGCAGGTTCAACAATAAAATCTTTATTGTATTTATTTTTGAAATAACGAGCTTCATTGGCTCGCAAACCGGCAAGTGCCTTTGCAAAGGGCGATGTTTCTAAACCAATGGTACTTACATCTTTGAAGTCTACCAGATATCCCATAAATTCATTATTTAGTCGTAAAACAAACCCTTCTTTCCGCCGGTCTCAAATACCAGGATGCAACAGTTAGACACGGGAAAAAGAATACCGGTAATGCGTTTATTGGCTCTTCTCTGCTAGCCAAGTGTGAAATGACTCCACCGGATAGAAGGAAAAACAAACCAGCGTAGGCCCATTCTTTGAGAAGCGTGTATCTCGGGATGAGGATAGCAACCACCGCCAGTAACTTCCAAACACCTAAAATGGAGAGTACATAAAGTGGATAACCCAGGCTCAGCATTCCGTCAACGTTTGGTTTAGCTTTGATTAGTTGGGCGATACCGCCCGCGGTCATTCCAAAACACAATAAAACTGTCACGATCCAGAAGGCGTTTTTTTTTGATTTTTGATTTCCCATGTTACTTATAGTTCATTTTTAAAAATTTCCTGCAATTTGTTGTGCGCCGAATTGAGTCCATTGGCAAAAGGTAGTTTCAGTTGTTCCGCTCTGTGCTTCTCTGATTTGTAAATTATTTGAATTGTGAGCTTCGATCTGTGGTCAGTAAGTTTCTCAAATTCCAGAAACTCAATTTGGGCACCGATTGGAAGGTTTTCAATTTCGAACGTTCTCGTAATTTTTCGATTTGGTAACACTTCGTGAAGCGTACCATGCGCTTTGAATACCACTTGGCCATTGTAAGAGGTTTCAAACTCATAACTTCCGTGGCGTCCGTTTTCAAGTTTTATCACTTTTGTACCCATCCATTGTTCTATCAGTTTTGCCTCTGTGTAGGCTTTGAAAACCAATTCAACCGGTAAGTCAAATTCTCTCGTGATAATTAGGTCTTGCTTGCCCTCCTCGGCGTCTATTTTCGTTTTTTGTTCCATCAGATTTCAGGTTGAGATTTCATAAGAATTTCTAATTTCGTAAACCTATCCTCCCACATTTTCCGGAATGGCTCGATATAGTCCGCTATCACCTTCATTTTTTCAGGGTTGAAATGATAATAAATCTCTCTCCCTTTTTGTTCCTGTTTTAAAAGTTCACACTCCGTTAGAATTTGTAGATGCTTCGAAACGGTAGGGCGTGCCGTATCAAAATTTGAGGCGATCGTCCCCGCCGTCAACGATTGTGAAGTCAGTAAGAGCAAAATAGACCGTCTTGTTGGATCGGCTATCGCTTGAAAAACGTCTCGTCGTAGTTCCATTATGAAGTTATTTGACTACAAATATAAATGTAGTTATTTGACTACGCAAATAAATTTTAAAAAAGCGATTGTTAGCCTTTTACGAGCAACTTATCACTAACTGATACCCTTTTCAATCATTCGAACCAAGCTGTCTTCGGGCTTCGCGTTTGCTTTAAGGAATACCTGGTCGATGATATAGCCATGAAGGTACCGCGATCCCGCCTTCGTAAAGGAAATGGAATAGAAAGGTATTTCGCGGTGGTTGATCGCTCCAAAAGTGTCCTTCGCGATTGTTTTGAGGGTCTCGAAGCCGATCTTACTTTGGCCTGAAACCGTCACGACCACTTTGATGTAGGGATGGTGGTCGTCATCGAAAGAGGTTATTATGGTATCAAGAATGCGCTGTAAAGAATCCGACCGTTGTAGTGCTGGCCTATATTTACCGTGTCCGGAATACAATCTCCAACTGGTGTTTTGGTCGCGGTAATACGTAAAGGTTGGCTCTTTTTGTTGTCAGGTGCATGCTGTCGGTCTCTTTTACAGGAAAGTGTGAGGAACACGGCAAAAAGGTAGGATAGGTATTTCATGTTTGAGCGGAACCTACCGATGTAGCCCCGCATGACTAACGTAACAAGAAAATGGAAATCCGAATCTTTGACTACTGCTTTTTCGTAAACGTCACCAGTTCTACAAATTCAATGTTGGCGGAAACAAACTTCTTTCCGGTTTTATCCCTTTTTATTTTTTTGCGGGAATTTAGTTTGAGCTTTAAAGTGCGGGGTGTAAGTTTAGAAATTAGGTGTTTCGTAGAGCGGGTATCCCATACAATTTTTAGGACACTGTCGTTCAATCGATAGGTAAAGTCATCTTCCGAGCCATTAGACCACTTTAACGTACCTGTAGCATTTTTGCGGAAGGCCAGTTCCGCACTCATCTGCAGTACCCTATCAGACTGCCAGTTTCCGATAATAATCTCCTCAAATCTTTGTGGAAGTGCTTTTAGGGGCATCGGAGCCAGGCTGAGGCAGAGAAGGCCGAGTAGTATTGTCAGTATGCCTGCATACCCCTTCATTTTCGTTCCCCCAATAGTCCCAAACCAAGCGCGATGTCAGTTCGGGCGTCCAGTTTTGACGGGTCAACACTCCAATGCCCTGCGACCTGCATAACGAGTTCCTCGTCGGGCCACACGACATCTTCGCGATCGAAATAGTGTTCGTCTTTCGCTTCGTCCGATAACGTATTGGCAAGATGCAATGTCTGCTCGAATTCGGTCGGTTGCCCTTCGACTGCGATGTTCTCACCGGTTTCCCCTAAATAGCTATACACCCGGTCGATGTGCCCGCCCGTGGCCTTCATCCAGCAATGGTACTCGGTCACACGATGCGTACAGAAAAACTGTGCGTCGCCAAACGTCCGGCTCAATGTTTCGAGTAGGGTTTTGACCTCGTCGATCCCCTCTTTGCTGTCACCGTGCGGAAGTCCCCAACCGCAGGCCAATGTCCAACCATCAAGGGGTGGTGTAACGAATACGGCGCCCTCATACGCGCGGGCAATCCCCACCTGCCAGTTGCAATCCGACACGTTCCTGAGTTGTAACATCGCGGCAAGTCGGGTTTTGTCGCCTGTCTTCACGGCCAACCACATACACTTATACCCAAAACCGATGGGTGCGTCCGGAACTGTTTTGTTAACCGTTGTAGGGGTCGGAACTTGTGTCCGTTGGTACTCGTCACTTTTCTTGTAAATCGTAATGGAACCCACCACGATGATGAACAATCCGAATAGTAATGCCACTATCATTTTTCTATTTTTCATAGGGTATAAGCCAAGCTCGCGAACCGTCCGTTTAACGGGTTGCCGTATCTTCAGGAGTGAAAATACAAAAAACAAAAAGGCGCCGCAACGGCTGCGAACAATGGCGTAGGCTACGTTGTTGTTGAAAATTGCCTATCTATATCTTTTCAAGCTGCCAAAGAGACTGAATTTGCCGTATCCGAGGTCCTTTAATTTAGGCGTAATGAACTTCTTGATTTCGACATAGTTCGCCAAATGAAACTGAGAAAGATGTACCACACTCTTTTTGCCTTTCATCAAGTAGAGTACTTCGTAGCGCCCGCCTCTAGACGTTTCAAATGTGGTTTCGAAACCATCCAGTTCGCTGAGACTTATTTTTGTCACGACATCGGCTATGTTCGCAACAGTAATATCCCCGTTTGAAAGCGTCACCTTTATCAACCTTCGCCACGTTCCCAGTAACAGCCGGACAGAAACTAATAACATCGGGGAACCCACTAAAAGGAACTTGAAATCATAGTCGTTTCCGAATGCTTCTACCCGGTTAAAAAACAGGTAAATGGGCGAAAAAAGCATCACCACCGCCATGCCGGCATATACGTAGGCCCGGTAAGATAAATTCGATTGCATTTCTTCACGTTTTTTCAAGTTAGCCCACCGGTTATATGCCAAGGGCAACGACATTGACCCGGGGCCATCCCGTGTTGAAGCGGTGCCTGTCGCGACAAAAATAAGAAGAACAATGAAGGATGAACGAGTTGATAGTTTATAGTTCAAAGTTTATAGTTCTTAGTTGACAGTTACCGGTCGACTACCCCAACCCTGAACCCTCAACCCTCAACTCCCTATCCCAACTCAACCCTCAAAACCCAACCCTCAAAACTCCAAACTGTCGTATCTTTGCAGAAAATTTCAACTCCATGAAACGCGTAGTCGTAGGGCTCTCAGGCGGAGTCGACTCCTCTGTCGCCGCCTACCTGCTCCAGCAACAAGGATACGAAGTCATCGGGCTGTTCATGAAGAACTGGCACGACGACACCGTCACCATATCCGACGAATGCCCGTGGCTCGAAGACAGCAACGACGCACTCCTCGTCGCCGAAAAACTCGGCATCCCTTTCCAGACCATCGATCTCAGCGAGCAATACAAAGAACGTATCGTCGACTATATGTTCAACGAATACGAAAAAGGCCGCACGCCCAATCCCGACGTACTCTGCAACCGCGAGATCAAGTTTGACGTCTTCCTCAAGATCGCCCTCGAACTCGGAGCTGATTACGTCGCCACCGGCCACTATTGCCGCAAAGCCGAAACCATTGTCGATGGCAAGCCGGTCTACCAACTGCTGTCGGGCGTCGATAACAATAAAGACCAGTCGTATTTCCTTTGCCAACTCTCACAGGAACAACTGGCAAAAGCACTGTTCCCTATAGGCGAACTCACCAAACCCGAAGTGCGGCGCATCGCGTCGGAGAATGATTTAGTGACGGCTGAGAAAAAAGACTCACAAGGACTCTGCTTCATCGGAAAAGTGCGCCTGCCCGAATTCCTGCAACAAAAACTGCAGCCCAAAGAAGGCGTCATCGTGCAGGTCGACGCCCACGACGGTATTTTCGACCGCCACCTCGACCATGCCACGTCGCCCAAAGAACGGCTTGCGCTGGCCGCTGCCGATGTCCCGCTTGACGGACACGGAAAAGTCGTCGGCAAACACCAAGGCGCGCACTACTTCACGATCGGGCAACGCAAAGGCCTCAACGTAGGCGGCACGCCCGAACCACTGTTCGTCATCGGCACCGACGTCGAGACCAATACGATTTATACGGGCATGGGGCACGACCACCCCGGACTCTACAAATCGGCCCTTTTCGTACAAGGCCCGGAAGTCCACTGGATCCGCGAAGACCTCCGCCTCCGCGACGGCGAGACACGCGAGGTCATGGCCCGCATCCGCTACCGCCAGCCGCTGCAAAAAGCCACGCTCCACCAGTTCGACAACGGCCTCTACGTCGCCTTCGAAACCCCGCAATCGGCCATCACCGAAGGGCAATTCGTCGCGTGGTACGACGGCGAGGAACTACTCGGATCGGGCGTGATTTCCTGAATAGATTAGGGTAGGGCGCCCCGGCGATGTACGTCTCGACTAACCCCGACGTTGCCTCCGCCAGCGGGCTATCCGCTATAGCTTTGTTGCCCCGAAAAGCAGGGGGGCACAAAGGCTGTCGCTGCTATCCCTGGCGCAACCTTCTCCGCCCGGGCGTTAGTCCTGTCAAAGCCCTATATGACAAACGCAGGCACCGAGTGTTCCGAGGTCGTTTCGGTAGTCTCCACGGCGAGCGCTTCCGTTTCTGCATCCACGCCAAACAACACGATCGATTTCGGCAACGGATCCTCCGACAGCAACCGCAACCGTTCAAACGACAGCGTCCCGATCGTATAGCCTTCGTCGGCATTGCCGTAGGTTTCCGTCACCGACCGGAAGTAACGGCGCAGCGCCATGGCATCGTCCTGTCGGTAGCGGAGCAGAATCGTCACTTCAAAGTCATCCGATAACGCCGTTACGCCATCCTGTTGTATCTTACGGTATTCATAGCGGTAATCGTAGCTCAGTGCCGAAATGTCGCTGATCACGGCTGAAGCTGTCGGATGCGCACCTGCGCCGCGTCCCACAAAAAACTGCTCATCGGCAAAGCGCGTGCGGGTCACCACACCGTTAAACACATCGTCTACACCATGCAAACGCTCGTGCGACGCCACAAACCGCGGTGTCACGTAGGCCGCAATTCGCCCATCCGCCCGCCGGAACGCCTCGGCTACCAGTTTGATCTTAAGGCCTTTTTCCCGGGCATAGTTGAGTTCCAGCGCGCCGAGTCCGTCTATACCCAACGTCAGGATGTCGTCCGGCGCCGCCACATGTCCGAACGCATGCGCCAGCAACAGCAACAGTTTATATTTAGCGTCGAAACCACCGGTGTCCAGCGTCGGGTCGCTTTCAGCATAGCCCTTCGCCTGTGCTTCGCGCAAGGCCTCGGCATACGACACGCCCTCGGTGGCCGTCTTCGTCAGGATGTAATTCGTCGAGCCGTTCACGATACCCTGTATCGATTCCAGCAGGTCGTTGTTGTAATACTCTTCCAGGTTCCGGATAATCGGCATACTCGCGCAGGCCGCGGCCTCATATAGCAGTGGCACCCCGACTTCCTGTTGCAACGCATGGAATTCCGCGAAGTGTGTCGCCAGCACTTTTTTGTTCGCCGACACCACCGCCTTCCCGTTGCGCAGCGCGCGGGTAATGATCGGGTAGGCAGCTTCGGCGTCGTCGATCAGTTCGACAATCACGTTGATCTCAGGGTCGTCCAGCAGTTCCCTGGCGTTATACGTAAAAAACGATGCGTCAATCGGACGCGCCTTGTGCGGATCGCGTACACAGACTTTTTTGATATGTGCCGGAAACCCGGGCGTTTTTTGCAAGACGTCATACAGGCCATAGCCGACACAGCCGAAGCCGAATAATCCGATGGTAAGGTGTTTACGTGGGGCGGGAAGTACGCTCATAGTGTGGAGTTTATAGTTTATAGTTGAGAGTTCATAGTTCATAGTTGTGAGTAGGAGCTGTGAGTTGATACTTGCTCCTTGATACTTGCTCCTTGCTAGCCGGCTCCTTCCTTTTAACAATTTCTACGGTTTTCCCATACCGCTATGTCCGCGGGAATCTGTATTTTGGATTAGGGGAGGGGCGGATGCGTCCCTTACGAAATCCTACAGGGATTTGGTTACGGGAAAGCCGTACAAATTGTTAAAAATGTTAGAAGTTCGAGTTCATAGTTCATAGTTGAGAGTAGGAGCTGTGAGTTGATACTTGCTCCTTGCTCGCCTCTCCTTCCTTTTAACAATTTCTACGGTTTTCCCGTACCGCTATGTCCGCGGGAATCTGTATTTTAGAGTAGGGGAGGGGCGGATGCGTCCCTTACGAAATCCTACAGGGATTTGATTACGGGAAAGCCGTATGAATTGTTAAATATTAGAAGTTTGAGGTAGGGTTGAGAGTTCATAGTTCAGAGTAGGAGTGGTGAGTTGCTACTTGCTCCTTGCTACTCGCGCCTTGCTTCTCGCTTCTCGCTCCTTCAAACGCCTGCTTCAAATCATCAATCAAATCCTCGGCATCTTCCAGTCCAACCGACAGGCGGATCAAACTGTCCGTCACACCGGCCTGGTAGCGCTTCTCTACCGGAATCGATTTATGGGTCATTTCGCACGGCAGGCAACACAGGCTTTTCACGCCGCCCAGGCTTTCGGCCAGTTTGAAAAGGTGGGTAGTCGATACAATCCGTGAGGCAAGTTCTTTGTCGTCTACGGTAAGGTCAAACGAGATCACCCCGCCGAAATACCGTTGTTGGCCTCGGGCGACCTCGTGGTTTGGGTGGGAGGGAAGTCCGGGGTAGTAGACATTCTTCACCAACTCTTCACTTTCTAGGAAGGTTGCGATCTTCAGCGCGTTCTCCGCATGTTGGCGGATACGTAGCGACAACGTCTCAATTCCGCGGATCACCAGCCAGCTGTCAAACGGCCCGAGTATCGCACCCGATGCGTTCTGTATGAATTTGATCCGGTCACCGAGTTCTTCCGTCGCCGTTACTACCAGTCCGGCGATGAGGTCGCTGTGGCCCGACAGGTACTTCGTCGCGCTGTGCACCACCAGGTCGGCGCCCAATGCGATTGGCTGTTGCGAAGCCGGAGACGCAAAGGTGTTGTCGACACATAGCAACACGCCATGTGCCTTCGCGATACGCGCAATCGCCCGGATATCGGCAATCTTCAAGGTTGGGTTGGTCGGCGATTCCAGCCAGATCAGCGCCGTTTTATCGGAAATAGCCGCCGCCACGTTGGCCGGGTTGGTCGCATCCACATAGCGCACGGTGATGCCGAACTTCTCATACACGTGGGTAAACAAACGGAACGCCCCGCCGTAGATGTCGTCGACCGCTACGATCTCGTCGCCCGACTTGAGCAGTTTGACCACTGCATCGATGGCGGCAAGGCCACTGGCAAACGCGTAGCCACGGGCGCCGTGCTCAAGTTGCGCAATGAGGTCTTCCAGTACTTTCCGTGTCGGATTGTTGCTGCGGGCATAGTCAAAACCTTTGTGTTGGCCGGGTGCATCCTGCACAAACGTGGAAGTCTGGTAAATCGGGACCGAAACCGAACCGGTAAGCGGATCAACAGGAATGGCGTGTAGAATGCGGGTGTGCTCTTTCATGGTATAAGGGATATTTGGATTACAGGTGAAATATCCAAATCCGGAATACCGAAAGGGCAAAAAAAATGCTCTTCCGATAAGTTCAGAAGAGCAGTGTATCAAGAGATAAAATAACTACTTATTCTAAGCTTATCTGTCCCCGCGCTAAGCGCAGGGTTGAATGTGGCACCTTACTTTTCAGCAGGTTGCCAAGACGTCATTGGGTCAAGTCCCTCGGTCTTTCTGGATAAGGATGTGTGGGTAAGAACGTTCCGCAAAGGTATTCCGGAAAGTTTTGAATTTCCAAACAAAAAAAGAAATTATTTTTTAAGTGTTTGATAGTGAGTTATTTTGATCGAAGTAATTTCCTGTTATCACGTTAA
Organism: Flavobacterium sp. HJ-32-4; assembly: GCF_022532105.1. Lineage (NCBI taxonomy): Bacteria > Pseudomonadati > Bacteroidota > Flavobacteriia > Flavobacteriales > Flavobacteriaceae > Flavobacterium > Flavobacterium sp. HJ-32-4. The sequence continues at coordinate 2,379,253 of NZ_CP092832.1, forward strand.
ACTACATCATTTATTTGCGCAACTGTACGGTTGCATATATATTTGCAACCAAATGATTGCATAATGAGAAGAGACGTTTTCCAGGCCATCGCCGACCCAACCCGCAGGGCCATTCTGGTGTTGATCGCTACCCAGTCGATGACACCCAATGCCCTCGCCGAACATTTCCACTCTACACGCCAGGCCGTGTCCAAGCATTTGAAGATTTTGTCGGAATGCGGACTCGTGCGTCCGGAAGAGAAAGGGCGTGAGATCCACTACAGCCTCGAAGCGGATAAAATGGCCGAAGTCGACCAATGGCTCGCCCAGTTCCGAGATCTGTGGAAACAGCGTTTCGACGCACTCGATACGATATTGTCTAATATGAAAAAAAACGAAAAACCATGAATGCCCACTTGCAATTCGACTTCACCGTCGACAAAAACGACAAAACTATCCGTGTCACACGCGAATTTGCCGCCAACCGCGACCTCGTCTGGGAAGCCTGGACCAACCCGGAAATCCTCGACCAATGGCTAGCACCAAAGCCGTACAAAGCCGAAACCCTATCAATGGACTTCCGGGCGGGTGGACACTGGTTCTACTGCATGGTCGGACCCGACGGCGACCGTCATTACTGCCGCGCTGATTATGGCGATGTCCAGCCAAAGGAGTTCTACACAGCGGCAGATGGGTTCACTGACGAAAACGGTAAGCTCAATCCGGAGTTTCCGCAGTCGAACTGGCGCAATACCTTCCGCGAGGCGGACCAACATACAGTGGTTGAAGTGCTTATATCCTATGCCTCACTAACCGATCTCGAAGCCGTTATCAGCATGGGCTTCAAAGAAGGATACACGATGGCATTGGAGAATCTCGACCAGTATATCGAAGCGCGCGGACGTCTTCGTAACGAGCTTCGCACTGACAATCAAGCGCGTGTGACAACCTACCTTAACTTTCCGGGCAACACGGAAGAAGCCTTCCTGTTTTACCGTTCAGTGTTCCGTTCTGAGTTCAGCGGCGGCGGCATACAGCGTTTCGCCCAGGCTCCACAGGCACCCGACCAGCCACCTATGAGCGAAAGTCTGAAAAACCTGGTGCTGCACGTCGAATTACCTATCCTGGGTGGGCATGTACTGATGGCGACCGATGCGCCCGAAGAAATGGGGTTCACCGTTGCAACGGGCAATAACATGCACATTAGCCTCGAGCCTGATTCGAAGGAAGAAGCCGAACGCCTGTTCAACGAGTTGTCAGTCGGCGGTAACATCACAATGCCATTGCAGGATATGTTCTGGGGTGCTTATTTCGGATCGTTCACCGACCGGTTTGGCATCAACTGGATGGTCAATTTCAGGACGTCTTAGTATTTTAAATGACATGAACCCGGCCTTGCGTCGGGTTTTTTTTGGCTTCATCAGAACTTCTCAAATGCACCCAATCCAAAAAGTGCGAAGTCATATTTAACCGGATCGCGTGGATCGAGTCGACGCAGGTTCTGGTCGAGTTCGAACAGCGCTTTAGCGTCATTCTGGGAACGGGAGAGGAGGCCGAGTTTGCGGGCCACATTACCCGAGTGCACATCCAGCGGGCACGACAAAACCGACATCGGGATTTGCGTCCAGAGACCAAAATCCACACCTTTTGTGTCGCGCCGTACCATCCACCGCAAAAACATATTAAGCCGTTTGGCAGCCGAATTCTTCATCGGATCCGACACGTGTTTGGCCGTGCGGGCCGAGTCGGCTTTTTCCAGAAACACCTTCCGAAAGGCGTGAAGCGCTGGTTGCAGGCTGTCGGCGGTTTGATGCGCAGCCAACAGCGCCTCAGGTCCGCCCGCGGTCTCATACACATGCCGCAGTCCCCTGATAAATGCCTGGAAATCGACGCCATTGAACGTCCGGTGCACAAACGAGTCGAGTGCGGCGAGGTCGCGTTCGGAATACGACACCACGAAATCATACGGAGCATTACCCATCAAATCCATCATCCTGCGGGCATTGCCGATGATGCTGGTGCGGTTGCCCCACGAGATCGTCGCCGTTAAATACGCGGCAATTTCGATATCCTCCCGCTTCGAAAAGCCATGCGGAATCTGTATAGGGTCTGTTTCAATAAAAGCCGGGTGGTTGTATTGGGCCGCCTTACTGTCGAGAAACTCCTTTAATTCGTCTTGTCCCATTCATCAGCAGGTAGTGAGCGAAAGCCATCGCCCAGGTTAGCGGTACGGAGTTGCGGAACAACGCCATATTTGCGGGCGTTTCGCTCCAAAATCCGCCGGTTGGTGCACGGCAGCGGTCCGTCGCCGGTCGTGTGGAAATACGCGTCTTTGGGCGGTGTATAATAGCGTAGGTTGCCCACCCGTTCCGTTTCAAACGTCAGATCGGGCAGCCGGGTAATCGGGGAAGGCCACAAAATGAGACGGGGGGCATAACTGTCGTTCAACGCCATCTTTCCGTTTCCGGTCAACGGTCGATTGCCCAGTGCCAGCGGCAATACGAAAGGGGCTACCAATGCGCCGACTAAAACCGTTTGCTGCAGGCGTTCGGGAAGTCGCAGGCGGTCCGTGAGTTCTGCCGCAACCAACGTCCCTAAAAACACCAACTCGGGCAGGAAAAACCGGTACTGGGGCGATACGACAATGATGAACCCGAAATGCAACAAACATACCGTCCACAGTAGCCGGAACGAACGGTTTTTACCTTTTAGGAAAAGCGCCACCGGGAAAAGCGCCAACATCCCGATATTGAACAGTCGGTCAAGTCCGTCCATCCGCCACCAATGATGGAGACGTTCTACCCATCCAAATGAACGAAAGCCCGCTTCCCCCATAAACTCATGGTTCCGGATCATATCACCCAGCGAAGCCGCTACGGGTTCCGGTACCGTCCAATCAAAATCAAATGCGCCCCACGTCGAGGGGAAAAACGGATACCCTGACAACCATATATTCTTCGCGATCCATACAACGGCAAAAGGCGCGGCAATACAAACTGCAAAGCGTAGCGCAAAGGTCCGTCTCACCAACGCCACCACCAAAAGCAATGCAAACGGAAGGGCAGTGACTTTCAGGAAAATCGCATATACGACCAAAACGGCCCACCATCCCGATGCGCGATCGGTGTAAGCGAAAAAGGCTAATACCAGTATCAGGATCACCGGAAGATCCGGAGAAGGAGCAGTTACAAATTGCAAAAGCAACATGCTAAATACTAATACATAACGACTCGATACTTTATCTGTCAATCTAAGTAAGATAAAGGCGAATATTACAAAGGCCAATCCGTTCAGGTCGTTGAGCGGCCAGCCGGTGAACGGGAGGTCAAAGCCCGCCTGTAAGATCTGCCAGGGCGACGTTTGCCCGAAGGCGACGTTCAGGTTCGCGAGTCCTTTTACGAGTCCGTGCTCGTGCAGCCATTTGATCGTTTGCAGGTAATACGTATCGTTGTCGATCAGGAAGGGGAGTTGCGCCGACTTCCATAAGGCGGCCAACGTCGCCAAACCCAAAAGCACTTTATCGAAACGCGAAAAGTTCTGGAAGCTGTGCCACAGTTCCCGTCCGTTTTTTTGCAACTCATCCCGTATGGTATACGCTACAAAAGAGGTGAGTAACGCATTCGCTAAAAAAACCATCCCGTTAAGTGGCGCGAAAAAGGCCACTATAGTCAGCACTATTGTTTGGGCCATCACTCCCAAAAGGAAAACCCCTCCGGAAGGGGATGAAAGGGATAGCCACTTCGATACAGCCGTTCCCCAGACGCCAAAAAAGGCCGCCATGATGCACCAGCTGAGAAGGATCAGTACCATCAGGAAAGTAGACGACCGTCTGACATGACGAGTTTCCGATCGGCCATATCCGCCAGTTCTTCGTTATGTGTCACGATAACGAAGGTCTGTCCGAATTCCTCCCGCAACGAAAAGAACAACTGGTGCAGGTTGTCTGCCGAAGCGGTGTCGAGATTCCCTGACGGTTCATCCGCAAACACCACCGAGGGCCGGTTGATCAACGCCCGGGCGACGGCCACCCGTTGTTGCTCGCCACCTGAAAGTTCGCCCGGCTTGTGGCTGATACGATGGGAGAGTCCAAGAAAATCGAGCAGTTTCTTCGCCTCCGCCTCGCTTTCCGCTTTGCCTTTTCCGGCAATGAACGCGGGGATACAGACGTTTTCCACCGCAGTAAACTCGGGCAATAATTGGTGGAATTGGAAGATAAAACCCAAATGACGGTTCCGGAAACGCGACAGCTCGCGGTCTTTCAGTCCTAATACGTCCTGTCCGTCAATGGTCAACCGGGTATCCACGTTCTTCGTGGGATGGTCAAGGGTGCCCAAAATCTGCAGCAAGGTAGTTTTGCCCGCGCCGGAAGCGCCTACGATGGAGACGACTTCTCCTTTTTCGATGTCGAGGTCGACGCCCTTAAGTACATGAAGATTATCGTAATGTTTATGAATCGTGCGGGCATGGATCATGGTGCGGGATTTTGCCGTCACTTTTGACGGACGTTACGCAAAATAACGAAACTTTACCGCGGGTGCCAAATCCCACCGCAAGGCTTTTCAACAGGTGATAAACTTACGTTAAACGGCTGAGCTGCCGTGCCGTTTCGCCGTACCTTTGTAGGCCTATGAAAACGACGGCATTACTCGGATTTCTGATGCTATTTGTGTCCTGTCACTCTCAGGGCCGCACCGAATCCAACCTACCCAAAAAAGAACAAGCTCCCATGCAAGATTCCTCCCAACTCGAAACCGCCACCTTTGCGGGCGGGTGCTTCTGGTGTACGGAAGCCATTTTCCTTGAACTCGAGGGCGTTGTGTCGATACAACCCGGCTATACCGGCGGTAAACGTTCGAACCCTACCTACGAACAGGTGTGCAGTGGCGCAACCGGTCACGCGGAGGCCGTAGAAATTCGTTTCGATCCGGCCAAAGTATCGTATGAGGAACTGCTGCAGGTTTTCTTCGCCACCCACGACCCTACGACGCTCAACCGTCAGGGTGCGGACGTCGGTACGCAATACCGCAGCGAGATCTTCTATCACAGCCCCGAGCAGAAACTGGCAGCGGAGAACTACATGGCACGGCTCACCACGGAAAATACGTTCGGAAAACCGATCGTAACCGCGCTTTCGCCTGCACAGCCTTTTTATGTGGCAGAAGATTATCACAAGAACTACTACAACCGGAACAAAGATCAGTCGTATTGCCATTTCGTGATCACACCGAAGGTCGAAAAGGTCCGGAAACTTTATAAGGACAAGCTGAAGCAGTAATGGCGGCATCTCCCCGCGATCCGCACTTTGAATCGGTCAAGACCCGTAACCTGATCGTCGGATTGTTACTGGATGCCATCGGGATGCTGTCGTTTTCGATTCCGTTTATCGGAGAGTTTGGCGACGTGGTCTGGGCGCCCGTATCCGGACTCCTGATGACTGTGCTCTATAAAGGACGTGATGCGAAGACGGCAGCCGTTATCTCCGTGGCAGAGGAGTTGTTTCCCTTCACCGATATCATTCCCACCTTTACCGCCATGTGGATTTGGACGTATGTCATCCGCAAACGACCGTTACCGCTTCCGAAAGACAAAGCCCAGTCCCATACCCGCTAGCATCTTCTTCGCGAACGGAAAGAAGAAGCGCGATTGGCCGAATAACCACCCGAAGACCATCAGCAGGAACGGATAGAGCGGCAAGACCAGGATAATCAAGAGGGGATAGTAAAGGTACCAGTCGGTAGTCGACTTGTGTATACCCATCAACTGCAGCAATGCAACCGAGATGCGGGCCGACAACGAGCCGTTGATCGCGAACACCACAAAGATGACGACGATCGAAAAGTTGTTTTGGATGCCCCAGCGCTCCCTGAGTTTTTTCATGGGTAGAATTCTCTCTTCAAAGCTACGACATTATGGTCGTGGTACAAAACTTCCGAGTTGCACCCCATTGCGTATCTGGAAGTAGACGAGGTAATTGAACAGCATGTAGTTGACTTCATAGCCATAGTCTACACCCGGGCCATAGTCAATGGTCATACCGTATTGGTCGCCCCACTGCATGGGATTGACGACCCGGCGGTTCCATTCGTTCACCCACACGAGGTTTCGGGCTTCAAAGTACTGCTGTGAGTAAAAACCCCGCGGTCGGGCATTTCCAATCAGCCACGAGTTGAAGCCGGGGTCGATAATGATAATCTCATATCCGATGTCGTCGTTGGCAATGCGTACGGTGTCATTTGCCGTGGGTTTCGCCACCTCACGGTCTTGCGGTTTCTCGGGCGGAAGCTTCGACCCGCACCCCACCGACAGCAGGGCCACACTCATTCCGACGACTAAAAGAATTTGTTTCATAGCAAAGCGATAACTGACACGTATAAAGGTAAAAAGAAAGCGCGGGAACGGGTCCCACGCTTCTCTTAAAAAACGAATAACTTATTTTTAATGGGCCGTTTTCATCAGGCTGATGATCTGGGCGGCCAGTTCGGTGCCGATGCGTTCCTGTGCTTCGTCGGTCGCAGCGCCGATGTGGGGCGTCAGCGAAATATTCGGGTGCATGAGGATGCGGATTTCCGGCGTCGGCTCGTTTTCAAAGACGTCGAGTCCGGCAAAGGATACCTTACCGCTGTCAAGCGCTTCCACCAGGGCCACTTCATCCAGGATACCGCCGCGCGCACAATTGATGATGCCCACGCCGTCTTTCAGTTGTTCGATTTCCGCACGACCGATTACATAGCCGTCCTGAGCGGGCACGTGCAATGTAATGAAGTCGGCGTGTTGGAACAGCAACTCCAGCGGCTCCGTGATGATCTCTACATTGATGAACTGTCCGTTATAGAAATCAACGGTAATGTCGGCTTTCCCCACGAATTTGTCGGCCGCGATGACCTTCATCCCGAGTCCGAGCGCCATTTTGGCAACGGCCTGGCCAATACGGCCAAACCCGATGATGCCAATGGTTTTTCCGCGGAGTTCGCGTCCGCCGGCATAGGCTTTCTTCAGGGCATCGAAGCGCGAGTCGCCTTCCAGCGGCATGTTGCGGTTGGCGTCATGCAGGAACCGAACGCCGGTGAACAGGTGCGCAAATACCAATTCGGCTACCGATTCCGACGACGAAGCAGGCGTATTGATGACATGGATGCCTTTGGAACGGGCATAGTCTACATCGATGTTGTCCATTCCCACACCGCCGCGTCCGATGACTTTCAAACCCGGACACGCGTCAATCAGGTCTTTTCGCACTTTGGTGGCGCTGCGCACCAGCAGTACGGGGATGTTATGTTCATTCAGGTAAGCCGCTACCTGTTCCTGGGCGACCTTCGTCGTGATGACCTCAAATCCGCCTTTTTCAAGGGCGTTGATGCCGGCAGTCGACATGCCGTCGTTGGCTAATACTTTCATTGTGCGTGTTGGGTAGCGTAAGTAGATTCAAAAGCTTTCATGACCTCGACCAGCACTTCGACACTTTCGATGGGCAGGGCATTGTAGATCGAGGCGCGGTAACCACCTACCGAACGGTGTCCGGCAAGGCCTGAAATGCCGGCAGCCTTCCACATGGCGTCAAATTCTGGGGCCAGGCGCTCGTCTTCGAGCAGGAAGCAGGCGTTCATTTTCGAACGGTCTTCTTTGCGGGCCGTTCCTTTGAACAGGGCGTTGCGGTCGATTTCGTCATACAGCAATTGCGCCTTTTGGTCGTTGCTTTTCTCGATACCCGCGATGCCGCCTTTTGCTTTCAGCCAGCGGAGGGTAAGGAGGGAGGTATACACCGCGAACACCGGCGGCGTGTTATACATGCTTTCTTTTTCGATGTGCTGTTGCAGGTTCAGCATATTCGGGATGGTACGCCCGGTTTTTCCCAGAACGGATTCTTTCACTACCACAAGCGTCACGCCTGCAGGACCCATATTCTTTTGGGCACCGGCATAGATTAGGTCGAATTTCGAGAAGTCGAGTTGGCGTGAGAAGATATCCGAACTCATATCACAGGCCACCGGAACGTCTGTCTCCGGAAAGGCGTGCATCTGCGTACCAAAAATGGTGTTGTTGCTGGTGCAGTGGAAGTAATCGACATCCGACGGAATGCTATAGCCTGTTGGGATGTAGGAGTAATTGGCGTCTTTCGATGAGCCCACGACTACTACCTCGCCGAAGTGTTTCGCTTCTTTGATGGCACCCACGGCCCAGGTTCCGGTTTCGAGATAAGCGGCTTTGCCACCGGTTTTCATGAGGTTGTAGGGCGTCATGAGGAATTCAAGACTGGCACCGCCGTGCAGGAACAGGGCCTGGTAGCCTTTGTTCTCGAGTCCGAGAAGTTCCAGTGCCAACGCACGCGCTTCGTCCATCACTGCGACGAAGTCTTTGCTGCGATGGGAAATTTCGATCAGCGATAAGCCCGAGTTGTTGAAATCGAGGACGGCAGCGGCGGCCTGTTGCAAGACCTCCTGTGGCAGGATGCTGGGGCCGGCGCTGAAATTATGCTTCTTCATAGTCGTTCGGATAGAAGCGCAAATTTCTGCATTAGGGAAGATTCCGCCTACAGCCCTCCGAAAAACTTTGGAGAGTTTATTAACAATAACGTTATAGTTACGTAACGTCTTTATTTGCGGATGATGCGTTCGGTGTGGGAAGTACCGTCGGCGAATTCCATTTGCAAAAGATAGACACCGGCGGCGAGGTCGCGGACGGAAAGCGTCGTCGGGTCTGACGATGTCAGGAGTTTTTGTCCGGTGAGGGAAAATACGGTTGAACGCACCACTGTTGGGCCTTCAATAGATAGAGGGCCGTCGGTAGGATTGGGAAACACCCTTATCACTGATGGGTTCGCTGATGGTAAACCTAATAACGTGTCAAAATAATAGGCCTTTCCCGTTGAAATGACCTCGCCCTCCGAGGGTGCGCCGATAATGATCTTTTGACCGTCGGTGGCCAAAACGGAACCAAATCCGTCATCATACCCGGCCGGACCATCCCCGAACAACGTCTGCAACGGACTCCATGTACCTCCGGTTCTATGTAATACATTTACCGGAAATTTCCGTTCCATTTGCAGGATGTATTCAGATGAACCCACCGCCATATAGTCGCCACTCACCACTAATGAACTGAAAAGGTGATCGGTGAGGCCCGCGACATCTGTCAGGGCTGATTGCTCCCATACAGCACCATTCAGCGTGAGTGTAGCGACCTGCGACTGCGACTGGGTGGAATTGAATAATACATAAGCTTCACCATTGGCAACCGCTACCGCCCGTGGGAGGTTATCGGCATCGCCTAGCGAACTGGTATCGCCTTCGATTACCCAGTTGTTCCCCGATTGGGCATAGCTCCGGAAGCGCCAACCCGGTGCGGCGAGAGGTGTGTCTACCATTACCATTACGCCCAGGCGACCCTCACGGGCCGTCAATACTGCGCTTTCATTCATGATATCGAATCCGGTTTGTTGGAAAAAGCTAAAGTTTCCATTGTCAAGATGATAAATCAAAATAGATCCCTGCGAGGGCAATGGCAGTAACGGGTCGAAGGTGTTGGAAATAAATAGGAAATCTCCGTCCTGCACCACCGTCGAACCGAATCGCTGCGCACTGCTTCCAGTAGTAAACGTAATTTTTTGGGTTTGGTTCCAGATTCCGTTCAGCTTTGTGTAAACATAAACGGCGCCGAAAGGTCCATTTTTTGGAGCGCCAACCACTAAATAATCGCCCTGAAGCGATAGTGAGGAGCCGAAGCCGTCGGTAGCTGCAACATCGTCCGGTAAAAGCACCTGCTGTGTGTTGGTGGCCGAATTGAAAACGTACACTTTTCCTGTCGTTCCTGATGGACCTGGCAAAGTAGAGGACGCAACGGCTATATCGTCTCCGGAAATGGCGACACGGTTGCCGAATCGCCACCCAGAATTGCCCGAAGCCGGGTAAAGCGATTGAAGTTCAAACTGGGCAAATGCGCCCAACGGCAGCAACAAAAGAAGGAGCAAAAGTCGCTTCATGTGAGGAAGGTTTCCCCAAAGATATCAAATGTCCGATAAAAACGCTAACGTGTCGACGTTATCAGCATAATCCCAAAGTTCCGGACGTTGCGTTTTTCCGAAGGGAAGATAGCCGTGTCCGACCACGCATTGCAGTCGGTCGGCATCGCCCGTCAGTCGTTCCGCCAGGGTTTCGGGTGCGCCGTAGTATTCAAAAAACACGCTCGAGATAGGGGAGGCATACGAGGTGTCTTCTTTTAAGGTAAGGAAGCCGTTGTCGGTCAGCCTGAAATTACTCATCAGGAAGACGGCCTTGTTATAATCGTAGTTGTTGGCGTATTTTTCGTATTGGATGACTGATCCGTATGGAAAAATCGCTTCAAAGAAGTCCTTGAAATCATAGCCCTCGGGTACAAACAGCTTGGAGACATTCCGGCACCCGAGTCCGAAATAGCGGAAGATATCATCGCCCAACGCAAACAATTCCTCTTTGGATTCGGTTCCGTCGAGTACTGCTACCGAATTGCGGTTTCTCCTGATGATGGCCGGTTTGTTGCGGAAATAGTATTCGAAATACCGCGCCGTATTGTCGCTGCCCGTCGCGATCACGGCATCGTAGCCTTCCAGTTTTGAATCGACGAACACGATACGGTCGGCAAAGCGCGGCTCGACGGCAGCGAGATAGCGGGAGAGCAATGGCACGATCTGGTTGTCGTTCGACGATAGGCGCACGAGGGCCGTGTGCCCGGCAATCAGCACCGACACCAGGTCATGGAAGCCCACCAATGGGATATTACCCGCCAGGATGAGGGCCACCTTCCGTGGCGGAAGGTCTTCCAACTGATACGGCGCCAGCCATTTGTTGAGGTTGTCGGCCGCCAGGGCCTCGTGCCAGGAACCGCAGGCGAAGGCCACCTGTTCGGGAGTGAACCAGCCGTTGTGGTGGACGGCGCGCTCGACCAGAACGGCCATGGGTTCGAAGAAGGCGTCGTTTTCGCTGACGTCGTGGGCTTTTTGGGGTGGGAGCGTGGCGAATTGGCCGAGGAATTTCCCCAATGCCACAAAAGCCTGTTTTCGATCGTGCAGCGTCATGCTTTCTTGTTTATCAAAGTATTTGGATGTACTTTTGCGCAAAATTAGTGAAGTCGGCTGACATGCCGGCACCCAAAACCAACTATCATGGCCATCATCATAACCGACGAATGCATCAATTGCGGGGCCTGCGAACCCGAGTGTCCGAATACGGCGATCTATGAAGGCGCCGACGACTGGCGGTATAAAGACGGAACGGCACTGCGCGGCACCGTCGTATTGCCCGACGGAACCACGGTAGAAGCCGACGCGCCCATGACGCCGGTTTCAGATGATATCTATTACATTGTGCCGTCGAAGTGCACGGAATGCAAAGGCTTCCACGAAGAGCCGCAATGCGCCGCCGTTTGTCCGGTCGATTGCTGTGTGCCGGATCCGAACCATGTGGAAAGCGAAGAAACGCTGTTGAACCGGAAGGCGTTTTTGCATAACGAGTAAGATAGTCCCGCTTCGGCGGGATTTTTTTTAAGTTGAAAGTCGAAAGTCGAAAGTCGAAAGTTGAAAGTTGAAAGTTGAAAGTTGCACTGTTGCCTACCGGATCCGGAACGGTAGCGCGATCTGGGGGTCCTTTTCTGTTTATATCCTTGTCATTATTACTGCTTAGGGAACCGTCGGAGTAGCCTCACGTTTCGTATGCCCCAAGACGGGAATGTACACAATATAAATACGCTATAAACACGACATATATACGGTATATACACGTTATAAATATGTTATAAAGTGGGGACGTTCATGTAGTTTATACATCTTTGCGATGAAATTACCTTAGCATGGCAAAGCAGAAAGGCATTCTTAAGCTGGAGGGCACATTGGAAGGCCTCAATTTCTATTACCGAAAAGGTGTACCTGTGGTTCGGACGGCGGGCGGCGGATTCAATGGAAAGACCATCAGGTCGAGCGAATCGATGGTGCGGGTACGGCAAAACATGTCGGAATTCGGGCGTTGCGCGACCCTTACGAAGGTGCACCGTCATGCTTTGTTGCAGTTGCTGGCGCCCTACAAGGACACGAGTTGGCATGTGCGACTGATGGCGCTGTGGCAGGAGATCAAGACCTGCGACACGAGCAGCGCCCGGGGCGAGCGGAAGCCGGGGATTGGATTCGGGACGCCGGAAGGGCGGAGGGTTTTCGACCGGTTCGAGGTGACGCCGGGGAGCCGTCGCGGTCTTATACTGGCACAGAAAGGGCATTTCGATGCGGAGACCTTTACCTTTTCGGTGGATCATTCGGCGCTGGACGGGATTTCCTTTCCGGCCCATGCCACACATGCGACGCTGTGCCTCGCGGTATTGGAATTTGATTTCGAAGTACCGGCGTGTCGGGTGTTGCAGGGAAAACCATCCGTACTACGACGTGGTGACCTGCCCGACGCGCTGACACTGGAATGCGACCCACCCGCGGGCCCCTCCTACGGGGTGTATTTGGTGGTTACCTTCCAGGAAGAAGTGAACGGAACGATGGCGCAGCTAAAAGAAGGCGTCGGGGTTTATGGGTTGACGGGGGTGTAAGCGCACGGGGTAGTTCATTATCATAATCCGTTAAATACCTTACTTTAGCTCCATGAAGCCTATCGTTTTTATTCCGGTCTTGTTACTATCGCTTGTTGCGAACGCGCAATTAAAACTTGATCGTCAAGATTTCGACCATCTCGTCTCTATTGGCAATCTGTATTCGAAGGACCCAAACGCCGCACGAGCGCGTTTTACCGTGTCGATGGATTCGCTCCAAACGCCCCAACTGCGTCATATTGCAGACGTTTTGATACGGGTCGGCAAAGGGGACCTAAGTATGTTGGAGCATTCGGTGTTAGGGCGTCCGGACGATGATGAGTTACTTATGTGGTATGTAATCCGGGAAATTCATTACGACCGAATTAACAAAGAACGAACACCACGGGGCGCCGATGTCGTTGCCAAGGAGGTACTTGAGCGAAAAATCGACAGTCGGATTTTACTGGATAATTACTACTACCTTATTCATGGTGGTTTAGCTTCTCTTTTTAATGACGCCGATCTCAGTGCCATGGATATCGACATAGAATCGTTGGGCTTCAAAAATAAAACGGAAAAAGCCATTTTCTATTTCAATGTTGTCGATGCGTTGATCGGTGGAAGATCTAAAGTACTGAGTTCTTTGAAAAAGTATGAGACGATCGTTTCATTTTCTAAAAAACTCCCTACCGTGAACGGCAAGCCCTATTATTTCTATAGGGACCTCGATTTCGACGATTTTGACTGGGTCGGATATGCCATAGTAATTTCCGTAATATGACAAGATTTATTTCATTTCCATTTTGATCTGTTACCAACTTAGATTAAAAAAATATTGGCTTGGTCATATCAACCGCTTTCGGCTTTTTGGGCCTAAAAACAATCACTTTACCTGAGGCTTTATTTTCTAATTTAAATTCAGTCGGATTCCAATACTGAAGTTTAGGATAATTGAGTCCCGGACTAAAAAATAGTATTTCTTTGCCTTCTTTACTTGTATGTGCGGAATGATTGAATGTATACTCTTTACTATTATATTCTGAATAGAGATTTTTGATAGCCACTTGGTTATCATAAGATACTATCCAATTAAGCCCCTCAATATTGGCAATTTTTTTAGCAACATCAGCGTGGTCATCATGCTGATAATAATTCATGTATAATTGTTCGGCTTTAAGGTAGTAAGGCGGGTCAAAATAAATGATAGTTGACTTCAACTCTTGCCTTGGCACCAAATCTACCAAATCTAGCGCATCCATTGAAAGTAGTCGGATTCTGTCCTTCATGAGCGAGATGTCCTTTATCCTACGGATAATTTCATCTTTTGTAAATCGACAATCCAACTTATAATCACCTAGTTGCTGTCTACCACCAATCATTCCACCTTTTATAATTCCTGATCGGTTTGTACGGTTCAAAAACAGAGTAGAGAATCCGAGTTCAAGCAAAGAAATTCTTTCCTTTTGCTCTTGAAGGTTTTTTTGAATCTGCCAGTTTTCTACCGTAATTGGCGTTGATTCTATTAAATTACACAACGCCTCCGATTCAAAAACCACAGAATGCCAAAAGGCATAAATTGACCGGTCCTTATCGTTGATTGTGATCCTTTCGACAAATCCTTCTAAGAGTAAGAATATTGCGACGCCCGCTCCGCCAGCATACGGCTCTATGTAATGACCGCGGATATCGTTATCAACGCAAATTTTTGCAATGAAGCCTGCAAGCTTATTTTTTCCACCAGGGTAACGCAGAGGGGAATAAAACATGCGATTTGATTTAGGTTACAGCAAATAAACTGAAAAAAACCAAATCTGGCCAGCGATTTCTTACTTAATTTGTTCCCATAAAATTCGCATAAAATCTGAGATGTTGTCCCAGGCAATATTTAAGTTTTCATATTTTGGTGACAAACGATTGGAGTGTATATATGCGTGGAGGGTATCAACATGGAATACACCATCTTTATCTTTTAATTCAGCTCTAATTCCTTTACAAATTGTGCCTTTACTATCTGCAACCTTAGTAGATTCGAGGTGATTTGTGACAAGGCCGATTTTCTTACGTAAATCATAACCGCTTGAAGACGCAGTTAGTGCATCCGTTAGTCCCTTGTTCTCAATGTAAGAGTCTACACTTAGTTCTACAAGTACTCTGAAAAGCACCGCACCGGCATTTGTATGTTTCTGAATGTTCAGCGAGTAAAATTCATCGCGAATGGTGTTTACCTTAGGGTTCAGAATGCGAACATTGAAAGACCTTGGAATCAAATAAATTCGATATTTTGAACTTTCATTCCTGCTGTTGCCAGGGCTGGAGGTATTCGTGTCTTGCCCTTGCTCCGCATTGTTGTTAGAGCTTTCAGTGCTTGAATTGGGATTAGAGCCATTATTACTCGCCGTGGAATTTTGAGCGTCATCGGCGTTTGTTGACTTTGATTCGCCGCCTTGGGAATTGTTATTGGACGTATTGTCTACCGTTTCTTCCTTTGGCGCATTTGGGTCAGGAATACCATATCCGGTCATAAAATCTGTCTCCCTAATTTTTCGGTGAGTAAGATGCCCATGTCCAATATCATGCATCATTTTTTCAACCTCTTTCCGATAATTTATCTTCGGGTAATTATCGATAATATCATTTCTAGATGAATAGCCTAATCTAACGTAAACTCTGTTAATCAAAAGGTCTAAAACACTCAATCCATAATCGCCACCCCATTTTGATTTTTCATCTTGGGTTAGATTTGTACCCCACATCAAATATTTTTCAAGAAGTGTAAGTCCCGGCTCTGAGCCCCCATTCTCCTCCCTATTTAGTCTTGCGGTTGCAACTGAACCCCATTTCTCTCTCGAAGTTTCTTGTTTCTTGCCGTGAATTCTGCTCACAATTTTCTTAACCTGTTCGATTTCAGAAATCTCAAAAACCGAACACGGAACGGTACTATTAGCTTTCAACCATTCTTTAGATAATCCTCTAATTTTAGCTTTAGTGGTTTCATCTAAATCGAAATCATCAAGGATGTGAAGTTGGTGAATTAGCTTACACGCTGCAACTCTTCTGTTTCCTTCTTTTACAATGTACTTACCACCATCATTAAGAACAATAATGTTCTCAGTGACGCTGTACCCTTCATCAATTATGTCATTAAGGATGGCAATAAAGTTATCTTTAGAAATTGATATCAAAGCAGTTATAGCACCACTTTCAGTTTGTTGATTTACAGTTCGATAGTTTTGCAAATCAAGATTAAGGTCCTTGATTGAGTAGTACGAATTTTTAGGCATGGCTGGTTAGGTAAACACGCCTAAATTTAAAGAAAATAAATTTTCATAATCTATTTTTAGGATATATTGCAAAAAACAACGATTAGCTACATTTTTTTAAGAATAGGCTTCTTTAATAAATATGTAAATTGAAATTATTTCATCCCCGAGGCTCTGTCTATGATCACTTCAAAATCTGGTGTATTTCAATTGTGCTCTCAGTGTTCGGAAATCGTTGTCCAAGAAACAAAATCGGATGTTTCAATGATTTTTTTTTAAGCGGAAAGTCTTCGTCAAGGCGAACTTGAGTTACCGTCTTATAATCCAGAGCAGACAAGTATCCGCATTCGTGGATGCGCGGGTCTCCGATACCTTCGACATTTCAGCGCTACCGGTGGCCACTTATTTTGTCAAAGTGTTTACCGCGAAGGGCGTTGCCATGACGCAGCTGTTGAAAAGGTAAAAAAAATCCCAGCCAAAGCCGGGACTCTCCATAGGTTTGTTGTTTGCGGTGTTTACGGTTGGGCGCGGATGTATTTTTCGACGTTTACCTTGTCGTTTTTGTCGTCATACGTTTCGAGCACCAGGTTGCCGTCGGTATCGAAATAGCCGATCGACGTGCGGTCTTTGGCGCGGTAGATATAGGTGTTGATCGAGGTTTTGCGCAGTCGGGCCGGCTTCTGGCCATCGGCACTCATCGAATAACCTGATGCGTCAAGGGCGATGCGGTAGTTCTTGCCGTTTAGGTTATAGATGGCCGAGCGGTCGACCTCAACCGTACGGGTCGTGCCATCCGGATTCGTGATCTGGGTCGTGGAGGTTACCTCTACGGGTGTGTCGGCGACCCGCTTGTTGAGCGAATTGTTATCCGGCTCAAATTGGATATCCTGCTTCTGCTCGACATTCTCTTTTTTGACATACTGCTTCTCGCCATCCGAGTCTTTTACGGTGGTAACAGTCGTTTTCGTTTCGCTCTGTACCTGCTGGTTTTGTGCCGAGGCATAACAGGCGAACAATAGGGCGGTGGTGATGCAAATTACTTTCATGGCTTTTCTTTTTGGGATAAGCCAAAGGTAGGCAGCGGAGGGGGAAGGGGGGTTATATAATCTGGCGTTGGAGTTGTATAGTTTGAGTTTTGGGTTTTGAGTTTTGGGTTGAGGAAGAACGCGGCTGGAAGAGGGTGGAGGGTTGATGGTTGATAGTTGATAGTTGATGGTTGATGGTTGATGGTTGATGGTTTGAGTGGAAGCTTGATAGTTCACAGTTTCGGAAGACCAAAACGTACCCGTATTTCTCGTGTGAATCAATCCAACTCAAAGCCCAAAAGCAAGACTTTCTCGAGTGAATCGATCCAACCCAAAACCCAAAACCCAAAACCCAAAACTCAACCCTTACCAGCGGTTTCTCGAGTGAAGCCATCCAACTCAAAGCCCAAAATGCACAAGTAATTTCTCGAGTGAATCAATCCAACCCAAAACCCAAAACCCAAAACCCAACCCTACACCTTCACCGTCCACCCAAACGTATCCTCTGCCAGTTTATACTGGATGTCGGTGAGTTTCGTTTTCAGTTGCAGCGCGACGGGGTTGTCGAGTTTCGGTAGTTCGTAATAGACGTCCTGATAAGAGAAGCCCGTAATGGGGTTGACGACAGCGGCGGTGCCGGCTCCGAATATTTCCTGGAGTGTGCCGTTTTGCGCAGCGGCGACGAGTTCGTCCACCAGCACCGGGCGCACTTCGGTTTTGATACCGTCGCGCTGGGCGATGTCGAGCAGGCTCTTACGCGTGACACCATCCAGGATGCGTTCGCTGGTCGGGGCGGTGAGGAGCGTGTCGCCGATACGGAAAAACACGTTCATCGTTCCCGATTCCTCGAGGCGGGTGTGGGTCGCGTCGTCCGTCCAGATGACTTGTTGGAAGCCTTTTTCATTGGCCAGTTTCGTAGGGTAGAACTGTCCGGAATAGTTACCGGCTGCTTTCGCGGCACCAATGCCCCCGTTGGCCGCGCGGCTGTAGTGTTCGGCAATGATCACCTTGACCTCGCCGGAGTAATACGATCGGGCGGGCGACAGGATGATCATAAAACGGTATTGGGTCGACGGCGCGGCGATGACACCACTGCCGACGGCAATCATAAAAGGTCGGATATAAAGTGAGTTTCCTACGCCTTTCTTCACCCAGTCGCGCTCGATGGAAAGGAGTTCTTTGAGTCCGTCCAGGAAGATCCACTCGTCGAGTTCCGGCATGGCCATGCGCACGGCCGAGCGGTTCAGGCGGTTCAGGTTTTCCTCCGGACGGAAGAGCCATACGTCATCCTGTTCGTCTTTATAGGCCTTCATCCCTTCGAAGATCGCCTGTCCGTAGTGGAACACCTTCGCCGACGGGTCGAGCAGGAACGGCTCATACGGCTTGATCACCGGACGTTGCCATTTTCCTTCTTTGTAGTCACACCATAACATATGGTCGGTAAAAACCGAGCCAAACGGCAGGTTGTTGAAATCTACGGAATCGATTCGGGATTGGGCAACGCGGATAATGTCGATCTCAGAAGTGCTCATGGGCCTTTACAGGATTATGGGTAGACGTGACCCTTGAGAAATCCAGCCGGTCGTAACGTTATGGGAAGGCTCTTGGGATGCCGCTAAAGTAACAAAATTCGGAATCCGCACGATGGCCCAAGGTCTTTATTTTACTGACAAATTGCCGTGATTTTCTAACAATAATGAAGAGAAACCTGTATTTTTGTGGTGCACTTTGCGTAATACTCAACTACATATGAAAAAAATCCTGCTCGTTGCCTGTGCCGCTGCACTCTTTGTTTCCTGTAAAAATACCGATAAGGAAGTCGCACCTGACGCGGCCCCCAAAAAGGAAACCGATACTATTGTAAAAGATACGGTATCTGTTACCCAGGCAACCGACGAGGCGGAAGTGCCCGAGGCAACAGAAGCACCGAAGGAAATCGTAGTTACTGCCGCCGCGGAGAAACCTGTTGCGGTGGAGTATGCGTCGTTCGGAAAGAAGATCGCCGCCACACAGGCGCTGACCGCCGACCAGATGCTGAAGAAATACAAGACGCTTAAAAAAGGCGATACCATTGCGGTTAAGTTCAAGTCGCGCGTGGCCGATGTTTGCAAGAAAAAAGGCTGCTGGATGTCGCTCGACCTGGCGAAAGGCCAGACCGCGTTTGTGCGTTTCAAGGATTACGGCTTTTTCGTGCCCCTGAACGCGACGAATTCGGAAGCGATCGTCAGCGGTCGTGCGTTCGTGGATGTCGTATCGGTCGATGAACTGAAGCATTACGCCAAAGACGGCGGCAAATCGCAGGCAGAAATCGATAAGATCACCGAACCGGAAGTGACCTATGCCTTTACGGCGGACGGTGTGCTGCTGTCAGAGTAATTCGATCTCCAGATGAAGCAGTTTGTATGGGCCGTGGTGTTGCTGGCAGTAGTCGGCTGCACAAAGAAAGAAGCCGTAGCGGCAGAACCGGCCAGGAAAGTCGATTCCGCGGCATGTGCCCAACCATCGGCAGGCAAGAAGAAATTCGAGATGTACGAGATGTCGGAAATGGCGGCGCTCATGGAGAAGATGTTCCAAAAGAATATGGAACTGAAAGCCCGGATCGAAAAAGGGGAGAAGATCGGCGCGTTCGATTCGGATTTCCTGCGCATCCACAAAGCCCAAATGACCGACGGAAAAGAAAACGATGCGTTCTTCAAGGCTCAGGCCGCCGCGTTTATCCAATCACAGCAACTGATCTACGAAGATCCCGATAAGGCGAAAGAGCATTTCAACGACGCGGTCAATACCTGCATTTCCTGCCACCAGGTGAAATGCACCGGACCCATCGCACGGATAAAGAAACTCCGGATCAACTAATGCGCCGCGAGATCATCCGGACGGGCGACGGCTCGACGACGATCTATCTTCCGGATCTGGAAGAGAATTACCACTCCAGACATGGTGCTATACAGGAAGCACGACACGTTTTCCTGCGTCACGGACTCGACCTTTTCCCTGACAAGTCGGAACTGTGTATACTGGAGATCGGTTTCGGTACCGGACTCAACGCGCTTCTGACGGCTATCGAAAATGAAGGCACGGGACGTATTATAAGGTATACAGGAGTGGAAGCCTATCCGGTGGAAGCTGCTGAAGCGTCCCAGATGAACTATCCGGAAGCGGTCGGACACGTATTGGCTGCTAGTATCTTCACCGACATGCATAAAGCGGAGTGGGAAGTGGAAGTGGCGCTGACACCGTCTTTTTATCTTACCAAGCGCCAGCAGTTCTTTGCGGATATTGTGGATGAGGCGGCATTCGACCTCGTCTACTTCGATGCGTTCGGCTTTCGCGTGCAGCCGGAATTGTGGAACGAGGATATCTTCCGCCGCATGGCACGGGCACTGCGTCCGGGTGGCGTTCTGGTCACGTATGCCGCGCGTACCGTCATCCGGCGCAATATGGAAGTGGCCGGTTTTTCGGTCGAGAAGCTGGCGGGTCCTCCGGGTAAACGGGAGATGATGCGGGCCCGTCGCTCGTAACCCAACGGACGTTTTTTGTATTTTTAGCAACGGACGTTAAACCCAAGAGGGCGTCAGGCGTCTTTCTGACAAAAATGTTTATTATGAATCACTACTCATTTTCCCTTCGGGCCTTTTCGATCGGTGTGATCGCTTGTGCCTTTTCCGTATTGACCTCCTGCGACAACAATGACGATACGCAACAAGTGAGCGTGCAGGAGCAGGACGCCGCCGACGCCATTTCGAACAGTGTGACTTCCGACACCGGTGGACTCGCCCGCACGATTTCGCAGGCAGTTACCTACGCGTCGGACGAAGACGTCTTTACCGATACACCCTCTCTGGCGTGCGGAACAACCTACACCGCCAGTTATGCCGATTCGTACGACGGGCCGTTATATGACTTCAACTACACCATCGATCGGAGCACTACCCTTGTGTGCACCGATGGGGCTCCGGCGCATTTGGCGTTTTCCGGACAGTTCCATGGTACGTACGATACCCCGAGGATGTCGTCTGACGATTCCTCTACCACGTCGCTTATCATCACCGGAATCGGACCGCAGCCGACAGTAGCAACCTTTAATGGGACGTATGTACGCAACGGTTCGCAGCAATCGAAGATCCGTCAGATGAATAGCTTTACGAGCATCATCGAACTGACACTTAATGATGTGAAGGTCAATAAAACAACCCGCGCCATCGTATCGGGCAGCGCTGACTTCACCTTCCAGGGGCAGGGTACGGGAGGTGCTTCCTTCAACTACACCGGCACGATTACCTTCAATGGCAACGGAACTGCTACATTGGTTTTCAACGGAGGCTCGTTTACAATCGACTTGTAACAAACAGCGGTTCTATTCTACTTAAGGGTGGTGGTTTTTTTAGAAAACTTTACCACCCTAAATTTTTTTATCGGCACCTTTTGCCTTTATTTTAACCTAAAAATCATTTATCATGAAACGACTACTGTTACTACTTACCGTATTTGCCGGCGCGACGGTCTTCCAAAGCTGTGAAGGCGATAGGGGTCCTGCAGGACCTGCGGGGCCGGATAGCCTGGTGTACGAACTTTTTAATGTGGACTTTACCCTGTCGAATGGCGAATATGTAATCAACCGCCAGTGGGTCGACCTGATTGGTGGCGACCTGTATGACGAAGAATCCATCCTGATTTACCGCCTGACCGATACCTTCAACAGCAATGGCGAGACGGTGCCGGTGTGGCAACTGATTCCACGTACGCTGTTTTTGGAGGAAGGAGAGTTGGATTACGATTTTGACTTTAGTAAAAAGGACTTCTTTATTTATGCAGGAGGAACCTTCGATGTAGCGACTACGCCCGAGTTCATCAACGACCAAACCTTTCGTATCGTCGTGATTCCGGGTTATTTCGCCAACCGTCGCGCGGTAGACTATAATGACTACAATGCCGTCATCAAATTCTACGGCATCGATGACAGCCACGTAAAGCGCATCAACTAATAGGTGCATGCGATCAAATCAAGGGGCTTCGGCCCCTTTTTTATTTCCCAAAGTGAGCGATACCCCTCATTTTGGACGTTTCGACAAGGGTTTGTTTATAAAAATGGCTTTATACCCCCAAAATTTTTAGGGGTGTATGCGTTCTGATTCTACTATTTTCTTATTTTTGCCCTATCTTTTTTATAGGTATAACAAAAAAACTCAAACTTTATGTCAACTTTCCGTTTTCAGGCCCTCCAGGAAACCGCCAACCGCAAGCCGGTTAAGGTCGAGGAACTCGACAAGAAATCCGTCATCTTTGGAAGCAACGTCTTCAATGATAAGGCAATGCGACAATTCCTTACAAAAGAAGGATACCAGGCGGTGCAGAGCGCGATCCTGCACGGAACGAAGATTGACCGTAAGATCGCCGAGTATATCGCCATGGGTATGAAGGAATGGGCGTTGTCGAAAGGCGTCACCCACTACACCCACTGGTTCCAGCCGCTCACCGGCGCTACTGCTGAAAAACACGATGCGTTTTTCGAAACGTCGTTCGATGGCAGCGACCCGGTTGAAAAATTCGGTGGTGGCCAATTGGTACAACAAGAGCCCGATGCGTCGAGCTTCCCGAACGGGGGTATCCGTAACACGTTCGAAGCACGTGGCTATACCGCATGGGATCCGACGTCGCCGGCGTTCATCTATGGCACGACGCTTTGTATCCCTACTGTATTCGTGTCCTACACCGGCGAAGCGCTTGACAACAAGGCGCCGCTGCTCCGTGCGCTCAATGCCATCGATGATGCCGCTACCGAAGTGGCGCGTTACTTTGATAAAAATGTGAAAAAGGTCACCCCGACGCTGGGATGGGAGCAAGAGTACTTCCTCATCGACAAAGCGCTGGCCAATTCACGTCCGGATATCGTGTTGACCGGGCGTACGCTACTCGGACACGCATCGGCGAAAGGACAGCAGTTGGAGGACCATTACTTCGGTTCGATCCCAACACGTGTGCTCAACTATATGCGTGACCTTGAGAACGAGTGTATGTTGCTGGGTATCCCGGTAAAGACGCGTCACAACGAGGTGGCACCGAACCAATTCGAGCTAGCGCCTATTTTTGAGGAAACCAACCTGGCTGTCGACCACAATGCGTTGTTGATGGATATTATGTCGAAGGTCGCAGAGCGCCACGATTTCCGTGTGTTGCTGCACGAGAAGCCGTTCCAGGGCGTGAATGGTTCCGGTAAGCACAACAACTGGTCTATGGCGACCGATACGGGCGTGAACCTGTTGGCTCCGGGCAAAACCCCGATGAGCAACCTGCAATTCCTCACGTTCTTCATTAATACGATCAAAGCGGTTTACACCTACGAAGAGTTGCTGCGCGCGTCTATCGCATCGGCCAGCAACGACCACCGTCTGGGTGCCAACGAAGCGCCACCGGCCATCATTTCCGTATTCATCGGCCAGCAATTGACCAAGGTATTGGCAGAGTTGGAAGGCGTGTCGAACGGTAAACTCTCACCAGAAGAGAAGACCGACCTGAAATTGAACGTAGTGGGTAAAATTCCGGATGTATTGCTTGACAATACCGACCGTAACCGTACCTCTCCGTTTGCGTTCACCGGAAACAAATTCGAATTCCGTGCCGTCGGATCATCCGCGAACTGTGCGGTGGCGATGACTACGCTGAACTCGATCGTTGCCAAGCAGTTGCGCGATTTCAAGAAAGAAGTGGACGCCCTTATCGAAAGCAAAGGGTTGAAGAAAGATGAAGCGATCTTCAACGTTCTTCGCGAATACATCAAGCAAACCAAGGCCATCCTTTTCGAAGGCGACGGTTATAGCGAAGCATGGGAGAAAGAGGCCGCGAAACGCAAACTGAGCAACCACAAGACGACTCCAAAAGCGTTGAAAGCAAAGGTA
Source organism: Flavobacterium sp. HJ-32-4 (assembly GCF_022532105.1). Lineage (NCBI taxonomy): Bacteria > Pseudomonadati > Bacteroidota > Flavobacteriia > Flavobacteriales > Flavobacteriaceae > Flavobacterium > Flavobacterium sp. HJ-32-4. Next base: position 2,402,950 of record NZ_CP092832.1, read on the forward strand.
TCTAAAGCCGCCATGGACCTGTTCGAAGAACTGGGTGTCATGAACCACGTTGAGGTCGAGGCACGCTACGAAATCGAATTGGAGGAATACACCAAGAAAATCCAGATCGAAGGCCGCGTATTGGGCGATATCGCACGGAACCACGTGGTGCCAACCGCGATCAAGTACCAGAACACGCTGATCGAAAACGTGAAAGGGTTGAAAGAAATCTTCGGAAACAAAGAGTTCGAATCGGTAGCAGGTGAGCAAATCAGCCTGATCCGTACGATTTCAGCCCACATTGAAGGCATCAACAAGAACGTGCTGGCGATGACGGAAGCGCGCAAGAAAGCCAACGCACTGAAAAGTGCCGAGAAAATGGCCGAAGCGTATTGCGACAAAGTGAAGCCGTACTTCGATATCATCCGCGAGCACTGCGACAAACTCGAACTTTTGGTTGACGACGAAGTCTGGACGCTGACGAAATACCGCGAGTTATTGTTCACACGATAATTAGTTGTTCGTTTCAAAAAGAAATCCTGCCCGAAAGAGCAGGATTTTTTTTTAACCTGAGTTCGGGGTAAGCGTGAGTTAGTGTTAGCTGGTCTGTTTTTACTGTTTGTAGGTTCAACGATGGTTTTTTAGGGAAGAAACTACAGGTTTTCAGCGTGTTGCGGTATCCAAGTATACTTTTCCTCACTTAGCAACTTATAGCTTTCCTCAAGAATAGTAACGTTAATGGAGCCTCCGGGTTTTGAAATTGGCGTGCCTTCATTGCCTGCGTCATACAGTTCTTTGTTGACGCTCAACATTATTTCCTTGTTATTCAGAAAGGTATAGTAAGGGGGAAACGACATATACCCTAAGTTAACTTTTTCGCTCGCTGTGTTAAGCTTTACCTTGAACTGGTATTTGTTGAAATTGCATTTGTCGCAATATATCCTTTGCAGAATTACTCCATCAATCGCAAGTTGTCGGATGAACTCCTTATGTGAAAGTATATTTTGTTGCACATCTTTCCTGACTCCATTATTGCAAGAGACGGTCAGCAAAATCAAGCAGCAAAGAAACATCATTTTCATGGCGGGGAATTTTTACAAATCTAATTTAATAGTGAATACGGTCTTTACTGTTACCATCGATGTTGTCCTTTACTGCTCCCGCAGCTTCTCTTTCATTCTTACGTTCAAATTTCTCGATTTTCGTTTCAGTACGGGTTAATTCATGTTGGATAGATTGCTGTATGAATCTTTGCCTTTTTTAATCCCGAACTCCTGTTATTTGTCGATCCCTGCTGTCAGGTACGTTGCATTCGTCATGCGACATAAATTTTGCGTAACTTCGTTATCATCGTATGAAATCAATCCTTTTTTTTCTGGTAGGGGTGTTCGCATCCGTTGCCACCGCCCAACAGTCCGTTACCGTCTATTTCGACACGGGTAAATTTGAATTGTCTGCTACCGAACGCGGCCGTTTTGAAGAATGGATCAAGGCCAATACCGGATCAAAAGTCGTCGCCATCAACGGTTATACGGATGAGGTCGGCTCGACCGGCTACAACGACACGCTGGCGCAGCGAAGGGTGTCGCACGTATTTGGTCTCCTGAAAGGCAAGATCGACACCCGCGACGATTTCGCGACCCGTAGTTTCGGGGAAAGTGTGCAGTTATCCGGTGGTAAAGCGAAGAACCGGCGTGTGGTCGTTACGTACCTACGCCCCGAAGAACGCGCCCGGGAGAATGAAATATTGGGCATCAAGGCACCGGAACCCGTTGTCGAAGCGCGTCCAAAACCCAAGTATCCGGAGAAGATTGTCTTAACAAATCCCGACGGTACAAAATCGGAGTTTGAACTCGACCGCGCCTTCATGGGAAAGATAAACGACGGAAAACCGGGTGAAAAGCTCAAGGTCGAGAACCTGAATTTCCAACTCAATACCTTCGCCATCACCAATGAATCGCGGGGCAAACTTTATGAATTACTTCTTGTGATGCAGCAGAACCCCCAGTTGAAGATCGACATACAGGGACACCTGTGCTGTATGCCCGTCGATCGTGTCGACCTGTCCACCAAACGGGCCAAAGCGGTGCGGGAGTTCCTTGTGGCCAACGGCATCGACAAGTCGCGGTTGAGCTATCGCGGTTTCGGCAGCAGCCAGCCACTCTATCCGCTTCCTGAGCGAGACGAAGCCGAACGTGCGGCTAACCGGAGGGTCGAGATCGAAATTGTAGCCAACGGTGCGCCTTGAAAGGCTGGGGGCGCATCGTGTTGTTTTTGTGGGTGTCGTTCGCCGTGCACGGACAACAACTCGAGATTTTCTTCGAATACGATAAGTATGACCTGAATGCCGGCGCACAAGCCAAATTAGACCGATGGCTGGCCGAACATCCGGATGCGGAAGTCACCAAACTCTATGGCTATTGCGATTGGAAGGGCCGTAACGCCTACAACGACTCGCTGTCGCTGAAACGCGTCCGCAGCGTATACGATTATCTTATCTCGAAAAACGTCGAAGTGTTGCCCGATTACGAAGCCAAGGGGTATGGCGAGGATTTTGAGCAGTCGCCCGTCCAGGCCGAAAACCGAAAGGTGGTGATGGCATGGCGGATACGGGAGCGGCCGGTCGCAAAAGATCCATCAAAAGCGCCGAGCCTTCCCGCCGTGTCAGAACTTCGAAAACTGGTCGACAAGGCGAAAGAGGGTGATGTGGTGTTGTTGCCCCAACTGTACTTTTTCAATAATTCGGCGCGTCTGGTTCCGAAGTCGGAGCCGGTTTTATATGAACTGTTGTGTATCCTCCGCGATAGTCCAACGCTGAAGGTGGAGATACGCGGACATATCTGCTGCCAACCTGTCGAAGACGTCAATAACGTGTCGACCGCCCGGGCGAAGGCTGTTTTCCAGTACCTCCTTCGGAATAAGATCGCCCGCAACCGGTTGACCTATAAAGGTTATGGCATCCAGATGCCGTTGCATCCGATTCCGGAACAGGATGCCGGAGAGGAAAACGACAACCGACGTGTCGACATCCTTATCCTTTCTAAATAACGTGAGTTCGATAGAAGCATTTCGTCAGTCGCTTTGTAAAGAACTCAAAACCATAACATTTACAAGTTCGGACCCGGAAAACATCCGTTCGCGATGTTCTTTTGAGCTATTTTCCGTCCTCTTGACGACACGCTTCTATCGAACTCACGTTACATAAAAAAAACCGCCCTTTCGGACGGCTTTTCCCTCTGCTAGTGTTCAATAAGCGTCTTGCTCTTTTCGATGGGGTTGCTTCCTTTTTCCGGAACCACTTCGCCTTTTATCTTCAATACCACCATGCCATCGGGCACGTTTACGGCATTTGATTCGACGGTTATGGTTTTGCGGATGGCACCCATCTGCATATTGTATTTCACATCAATCTTACCGGTTTTGCCCGGGGCGATCGGTTCGGTCGGTTTCGTTGGAACCGTACAACCGCAGGTCGACTGGACATTCTTGATGATGAGCGGTGCATCGCCGGTATTCCGGAACTCAAAGGTGCGGATACCGTTGTCGGTCGCTTTCGAAACCGTTCCGTAGTCAATCGTGTTGTCTTTGGCAAGAAACTCGATCTTGGGACCGGCCTGCGCATGTGCCACCGACATGCCAACGGAAATCAAAGCCAGGAAAAACAGTTTTTTCATCGTTTCCAGTAGATTAGGTTCGTAAATGTAGCGGGTTTGCCGATAAGAACAAATTCAATTGGCGCAATTTTTTATACGAGGCCAATTCCGTACTTTTGTGGGCCGGTGCAAAAAGCGTACCAACCCGCGAGGCCTTTACAGTCAAGGGATTTGAACGCGTTGCCCGATTCTAACGAATAGTACAAGACATGAGCCTTCCTGCGCAATTTGACGCCGCCTCCATTGAGAAAAAATGGTATGATTACTGGATGGAAAACGGGTATTTCCATTCCAAACCCGATCATCGCACGCCCTACACCATCGTAATCCCACCGCCGAACGTCACCGGGGTGCTGCACATGGGGCACATGCTCAATAACACCATTCAGGATGTGCTGATCCGTCGTGCGCGTCTGAAAGGCTTCAATGCGTGCTGGGTTCCGGGTACCGACCACGCGTCGATTGCCACGGAAGCGAAGGTTGTGGACAAACTCAAAAAAGAAGGCATCAACAAAGCCGACCTCACACGGGAGGAGTTCCTGAAGCACGCCTGGGAATGGACCGATAAATACGGCGGTGTCATCCTCGAGCAATTGAAGAAACTCGGCGCGTCGTGTGATTGGGACCGTACAAAGTTCACGATGGACCCGGATATGACGGCATCGGTCATCCGTTCGTTTGTGGATCTTTACAATAAGGGACTCATCTACCGCGGGTACCGCATGGTAAACTGGGATCCGGAGGCGAAAACGACGCTGTCGGATGAAGAAGTGAATTATGAAGAACGGCAGGGAAAACTCTATTTCCTGAAATATAAGGTAGAAGGGGAGGATGGTTTCCTGACCGTTGCCACTACACGCCCCGAGACGATTTTTGGCGACACCGCTGTCTGCATCAACCCCAACGACGAGCGCTACGCACACCTGAAAGGGAAGAAGGCCATCGTGCCGATCTGCAACCGCGTGGTGCCGATCATTGAGGACGAGTATGTGGACGTGGAATTCGGTACCGGTTGCCTCAAAGTAACACCGGCGCACGATGTGAATGACCAGGTGCTCGGCCAGAAGCATGGTTTGGACGTGATTGACATCTTTAATGAGGATGCTTCACTGAATTCCTTTGGTTTGCACTATAAAGGCAAAGACCGTTTTGTGGTTCGCGAGGAAATTGCGAAGGAACTGGAAGAAAAGCAACTACTGACCAAAACGGAGAACCATACCAGCAACGTCGGTACGTCGGAACGGACGAAGGCCGTGATTGAACCGCGTCTTTCCGACCAATGGTTCCTGAAAATGGAAGAGTTGGTGAAGCCGGCTATCAAAGCGGTACTCGAGACGGATGAAATCAAATTGTATCCGTCGCGTTTCAACAACACGTATCGCCATTGGCTCGAAAACATCCGTGATTGGAATATCTCAAGGCAGTTGTGGTGGGGACAACAGATCCCGGCCTATTACTACGGCGATGGGAAAGAAGATTTCGTCGTGGCGGAAACCCTCGAACAGGCGGTTGACCTGGCCCGTGAAAAGTCTGGAAACCCACAGTTGACCGCGTCGGACCTGAAGCAGGATCCGGATGCGCTCGACACCTGGTTTTCGTCCTGGCTGTGGCCGATGGCGGTGTTTGGAGGTATCATGGACCCGGAAAATCCGGATTATAAATATTACTATCCGACAAATGATCTCGTAACCGGACCGGACATCCTCTTTTTCTGGGTGGCCCGTATGATCATTGCGGGATATGAATACGGAAAAGACAAGCCGTTCTCCAACGTATACCTCACCGGACTCGTGCGTGACAAGCAACGCCGGAAAATGTCGAAGTCGCTGGGCAATTCACCGGATCCGCTTGACCTGATCGACACATTCGGAGCAGACGGTGTTCGTGTGGGCCTGCTCCTCAGTGCATCGGCCGGGAATGATATCCTGTTCGACGAAGAGCTGTGTGCCAACGGTAAAGCCTTCGCCCATAAGATTTGGAACGCATTTCGCCTGGTGAAAGGGTGGGAGGTAGCCGCTATCGAGCAACCCGCAGCGGCTGCCGAAGCGATTGCCTGGTATGAGGCCAAGTTGCAACATACGCTGGCGGAAATCGAAGACCATTTCTCGAAATACCGCATTTCCGATGCGCTCATGGCAATCTATAAATTGGTGTGGGACGACTTCTGTTCGTGGTTCCTCGAAATGATCAAACCGGGTTACCAACAACCGATTGACGGCGTCACGTTTGGAAAGGCGATTGAGATGTTGGAGGCGAACCTGAAGTTACTGCATCCGTTCATGCCGTTCCTTACGGAGGAAATCTGGCAGCATATCGCCGACCGACGTCCGGAAGAGGCGCTGATCATCTCTACCTGGCCGGAAGCGAAGCCGTTCGATGCCTCGTTGCTATCCGAGTTCGAGTTCGTATCGGAGGTCATCGCAGGCATCCGTACGATCCGAAAAGACAAGAATATCCCGCAGCGCGATACCCTGGAGCTTCACGTCCTCGACCATGAAAAAGGAGCGGGACGCTTTGATGCCATCCTTCGAAAACTCGGTAACCTGTCATCATTGACGTATGTATCCGAGAAAGTAGACGGCGCGCTGTCGTTCCGGGTGAAATCGAATGAGTATTTTATTCCGGTGACCGGGAACATCGACGTGGCGGCTGAAGTTGAGAAACTACGCGAGGAACTTACGTATACACAAGGCTTCCTGAAATCAGTACAGGCGAAACTTTCCAACGAGAAATTCGTGGCAGGTGCCCCGGCGAACGTCATCGAAAACGAGCGGAAGAAAGAGGCCGACGCCTTGGCGAAGATTGCCACGATCGAACAGAGCCTGGCGTCGCTGGGCGCCTAACCGTTATTTGCGGATGGCGTCTTCGTAGCGTTCCAGGGCCTTGTCCCAGTTGATGTGGGTCCAGAACGCTTCTATGTACTTTTTACGACGGTATTGGTAGTCGATGTAATAGGCATGTTCCCATACATCAAGTGCCAAAATCGGCTTTCCCGGAACGGCCACGCCCGGCATCAACGGATTGTCCTGGTTGGCAGTGGCAGTGACCTGCAGCTTTCCGGAACGGTCGACTACCAGCCACGCCCATCCGGATCCGAATTGTTTACCGGCGGCGTCTTCAAATTGGTTGCGGAAGGTATCGAAGGAGCCAAAATCGCGGTCAATAGCAGCCGCGAGGGTATCTTTAACCTGTCCGCCTTTTCCTTTCAACGATTCGAAGAAGAAGGTGTGGTTGTAATAACCACCCGCGTTGTTGCGTAGTTCGGCGTTCTCGGCGTAGGCTTTTTTGAGGATGTCTTCTATGGGAAGCGATTCGTTCTCGGTTCCCGCCAACACCTTGTTCAGGTTGTTCGTATACGAAAGGTAATGTTTGGAAAAATGGAGTTCTACTGCCAACGGACTCAGGAACGGCGACAGGGCATCGTATTCGTATGACAGTTTGCTGATTTCGAACGCGCCGGGCTCGGCTTTTACATCGTCGGGATGACCGATGGTGATCTTTTCTTCTTTGGCAGGAAGCGGTACTTCCACCACTTCGTGTAGTTTGTTATCGTTGCAACTGAAAAAGGTCACCGTGAATGCGACGGCCACACCAATAGGAAAACGTTTCATTCTTCTCGATTCTTGATGATTTCATCGACCATTTCAATATACTGTCGCATGGCGTCTTCTGGAGACAAATAGCTGATTTGCAGCCAGGCATTCGCTTTGAAAGCGGTTCGCAGGTTTGATTCGGAAGCAGGCCGGTAATCGGGTGCCCCGTGCGTAGCCTGCTTGTAAAACGCATACAACCGCAACTGCACGTCGGGTGCCAGTGACCCTTCCGGCAGGTTGTAGGCGACGTCAACCGCGTCCCTGAAGCGCGTTTCCAGTTCCTTATCGTCCATTAGTCGCGGTTCGCTAAAATCGTCACGTTTCCTTTCACCGTCTGGCCGAGTTGCACGTTTACTTTGGTGCCGACCGGCAGGAACACGTCCACACGCGATCCGAACTTGATGAATCCGGCATCTTCTCCCTGCACCACATCCATGCCTTCCACGGCATAGTTCACGATACGTTTGGCAAGCGCACCGGCAATCTGGCGGTAGAGGATAGGTCCCCAGACTTTATTCTCGACTACAATCGTCGTGCGTTCATTCTCCTCACTTGATTTCGGATCCCATGCCACCAGGAATTTCCCCGGATGGTATTTGCTGAACAGCACCTTTCCGCTTACGGGAAAGCGCGTTACGTGTACGTTGATCGGTGACATGAAAATCGACACCTGCAGGCGTGTATCCTTGAAATATTCCTTTTCAAACACTTCCTCGATCACGACTACTTTGCCGTCAACCGGTGCCGTTACGTTTTTGTTGTTTACCAGGATACTGCGGTTCGGATTGCGGAAAAACTGCAATACGATGATCAGGAATGCAAGTGCTGTCAGGTCGACGGTCACCTGCAACCAACGCAAATGGATGAGGCTGTCGGTAGCTAAGACAACCGCAACGGTGATCGTCACGGCGATGAGGATGATTTTTGAACCTTCCTTATGGAATTTGAAGAACATAGTCCAGTATTTGGTAAAACAGATAGACAAATGGTGTTGCAAAGATAATACTATCGAGTCGATCCAACACACCACCGTGGCCCGGCATGATGCGACCGCTGTCTTTTACGCCGGCCAACCGCTTGAATTTTGATTCGACTAAATCCCCAATAGTACCAAAGACGCTCAGGATGAGGGCTGTAAACGTCCATTGGAGCCAGCGTTGGTTGAACACAGACGGTACGGGATGGATGAGGAAACGGGTAATCAGGTAGGCCGCCAATAGGGAAAAGAAGAGTCCACCCAGGAAACCCTCGATGGTTTTTTTAGGCGAAATGCGCTCAAACAGTTTGTGTTTCCCGATGGATTTGCCCACGAGATACGCGAAGGTGTCGTTGGTCCAGATGATGATAAAATAGCCGATGATGATCCGAAACGCATAATTGTCGCCATAGATGGGGATCCGCGCCATCAGCAAAAACGGGCCTATCAGGTAACCGACCAGCGACGTATAACGAAATAGGGGCGTGGCATTCCACTCCTTCTTTGTAAAAAGAAAATGGCACAACAACAGGCAGGAGGCCAAAGAAATGCCGAGCACCGAGTAATAGAAACGATTGTCAAAAGGTGTTTTGGAAAGCAGGAACCAGGCGCTTACGCCGTATACGGACGCGGCCAGCAGCAGGGGAAGGGCGCGGTGCAAGGAAACGAGCGCACAGAATTCCCAAACCGATATAAGAAGGAAAATACCAAAAAGGATGAGAAACGATTCGCGCGAATAGAGGATGCAGCCAATCAGTAAACCGACATAGACCGCTCCCGATAGCGACCGCTTCAGCGTCTCGTTCATGTTACTGGTCTTCTAAAAGCAGGAGGTAGAGGTTCTTCGCTGCGCTTCCGTAATGCAGGAAGTCCTCTTCCTTGGCTTTTTCGAAGTATTTGATCGTCGTGATATTGGTCGGATAATCCTTTTCGTAGCGCTTTTTGATTTCGCGCAATCCATCGCTTTTACTTTGGACAATCTGGCTGGTCGTCGCTAAGATGACAATGTTTACAGGGAGTTCCTGTGGCTTTTTCTGCTTGATTTGGTTGGAAGAAAAAAGGACCGAGCCTTCATCTGCAATCAGGTTCTCACAACTGGCCAACAAAAAGACAGGGTTTTCCGGTTTGTCGTATATGAGTTTATTCTCGTCGAGCATGCTGAAGAGTTTGGGTTCGAAGCACATCACCTGTGATTCAAACCAGTCGTTTTCTTCGAGGATGTCGAGAAAATGCTCGCGGACTTCCGTCAGGCTTTCGCAATAGAGGAATTTCCCCCCATTCTTCCGGAAATGATGTGTGAACATTTCATCAACGGGAAGGTGCGAGAAGTTTCCGGACTGCAACTCGTTTTCGTGTTGCTCATCACCCGCTTCGTGGCCGGCGCCGAAAAATTTTTTGAAAAGACTCATAGTGCGGTATACTGCCTGTAAGTTCCAAAGATAAAAAAATCTTAACAGGAAAAAATTTCCCGTTACGATTTTTGATGTGTCCGGATGCTTTAAAGTGACTTTTCTTCCTGTAGGTTCTCGTCGAACGTGCGCTTTCCGAAGATGGTCTCAAGGTCATCCTTAAAGATAACTTCCCTGTCGATGAGGATATCGGCCAGTTGCAACAGCTTATCTTTATTTTCCTCGAGGATGTCGATGGCACGGCGGTATTGGCTTTCGATCAATTCGGAAATTTCCTTGTCGATCACCTGGGCTGTGTCTTCGCTATACGGTTTCGAGAAATTGTATTCGTTTTGCCCACTTGAATCGTAGTAGGTCACGTTACCGATTTTGTCGTTCAGTCCATAGATGGTCACCATGGCGCGGGCCTGGCGCGTTACTTTTTCGAGGTCGCTGAGCGCGCCGGTCGAAATCCGGTCGAATACCACTCTCTCCGCTGCGCGTCCGCCCATAGTCGCACACATTTCGTCAAGCATTTGGTCAGGGCGTACGATCTGGCGTTCCTCTGGCAGGTACCAGGCGGCACCCAGGCTTTGGCCTCGTGGCACAATGGTTACTTTCACCAGTGGCGCTGCATGTTCGAGCATCCAACTGACGGTGGCGTGGCCTGCTTCGTGTACGGCAATCGCGCGTTTTTCTTCTGCGGTGATGATTTTGTTCTTTTTCTCCAATCCGCCCACAATCCGGTCCACCGCATCGAGGAAGTCCTGTTTTTCGACAGCCGTTTTGTTTTTACGCGCTGCGATCAGGGCAGCTTCGTTACATACATTGGCAATGTCGGCACCTGAGAAGCCCGGCGTTTGTTTGGCGAGGAAATCGGTATCGAGGTCATTGCCTTTTTTCAAGGGCTGCAAGTGTACTTCGAAAATCTCTTTCCGTTCGCGAACATCCGGAAGGTCGACGTAGATCTGGCGGTCGAAACGTCCGGCGCGCATCAGTGCTTTGTCGAGAACGTCGGCGCGGTTGGTCGCGGCAAGTACGATTACGGTGGAATTCGTGCCAAAACCGTCCATTTCGGTCAGGAGTTGGTTGAGCGTATTCTCGCGTTCGTCGTTACCACCGGAGAAGTTGTTGCGTCCGCGCGCCCGTCCTACTGCATCGATCTCGTCGATGAAGATGATGGCCGGTGCTTTTTCTTTTGCCTGTTTGAAGAGGTCACGTACCCGTGAGGCACCTACACCCACAAACATTTCAAGGAAGTCGGAACCGGAGAGGGAGAAGAACGGAACGCCCGCTTCGCCTGCCACGGCTTTTGCCAGTAGCGTTTTACCGGTGCCCGGAGGTCCTACCAGCAATGCTCCTTTCGGAATTTTTCCACCCAATGCGGTATACCGTTGTGGGTTTTTCAGGAAGTCGACGATTTCCTGTATCTCTTCTTTCGCCCCTTCGAGTCCGGCAACGTCTTTAAAGGTCGTCTTGATGTCGGTCTTCTCATCGAACAGGCGGGCGCGTGATTTTCCGATGTTGAAGATCTGTCCACCACCCGGTCCACCTGCCGCGCCTGACATGCGTCGCATGATGACGATCCAAAGTGCCACGATGATGATGATAGGAAGGAAGGTCACGGCATACTCCATCAGATTGCTCTTCGGGAGGTAGTTGAAATCCTTCAGTTTGCCTTGCTGTACTGCTTTTTCCAGTTCTTTCTGGAAGGCTTCGTTGTCGCCTACGTCTTCCAATCGGAAATTCGGTTGGGACGTGTTGCGACCGCCGAGGATGTTGTCGGAGGCGTCTTTGAATTTCGGGTCTTTTTTGGCTTCCTTCGTAAGGAAAATTTCCGCTTCTGTCTTGTTGTAGACCACCACATGGTCGATTTTCCCTTCGTTTAGATACTTGTGGAAGACTGAAATCGTGATCTTGGACGAATCCTCGAACAGCGAATTGCTGAACGATATAAAGATGAGCAGGCCAAACACGGCTGCGTACATCCATAGCGGATTGAACTTTATTTTGTTTGGGCTTTCTTTGGCCATGATGCGTGTAAGTTAGTAGTTGGTCTGTATGGAAGTGATCTTCGCATCGCCCCAAAGGCTTTCTATGTTGTAGTATTCGCGGATGTGTTTCTGGAAGACATGTACGACGATATGCACATAGTCCATCAGTACCCATTCGCCGTTTTCGGAGCCTTCGACATGCCAGGGCTTGTCTTTGAGTTCCTTTGAGACCATTTTCTGTACGGAGTTTACGATTGCGTTTACCTGCGTGTTCGAGTTGCCGTTGCAGATGATGAAGTAGTCGCAGGCAGAGTTGTCGATTTCCCTCAGGTCAAGTATATCAATGTCATTTCCTTTTACTTCTTCGATCCCCTTAATGATATGTGCCAGCAGGATATCATTGTTTACGCTCTTTTTCGCCATTTAATCTGAATAATGTGTAGCAAATTTACCATTTTTTGTCGTTACTTTTGAACCTTAACGTAAGATTACAAAGCGCTCATGTTCCTTATCAAACTCGATGCCACACCCTCAACAAACGACTATTTGAGGGAGTTGTCAGGCCGCGAATCACTTCCGGACTACACCGTGGTGACGGCAGACTACCAGTCGGCGGGGCGCGGACAAATGGGCGCGAAGTGGGAATCGGGTAAGGGGCAAAACCTGATGTTCAGTGTGTTGGTGCGAAATGCGGTGATGGAAGCGGAGGCTCTTTTCCGGTTGAATGCCGCCATCGCCCTGGCCGTTGCCCTCGTGTTGGAACGACTGGGAGTGCCTGACACCGCAATCAAATGGCCGAACGACATTCTGTCAGGCAATCGCAAACTCGCGGGTATCCTCATTGAAAACACCTTTGGGTCGCAGGGCATTACGTCGGTTATAGGTATTGGCGTAAACGTGAATCAAACGCAATTCGACGGGTTACCTTATGCGTCGTCTATGTGTCTGGCTGCGGGAATCCCCTTCGATCGCGATTCGGTGTTGAACGAATTGGTGGCAGAATTGAAAACGCAGGTCGCGAAACTGTCAGCGGATGGCGACGGCGTGTGGGCATCGTATCACGCGCACCTGTTTCGAAAGGACCGGCCGTCGGCATTTGAGGACGAAAAGGGGCAGCGTTTTATGGGTATAATCCGCCACGTCGACGCTTCGGGAAAGCTTGTAGTGGAACTTGAGGACGAAACACGCAAGTCATTCGCCATAAAGGAACTAAAACTCTTATATTAGAGCTTCGGCATGTTGTTTGCCAGCGTCTCGATAAACTTGCTGATCGGACCCTTTACCATCATCGCCATCATCGCATTGAACTCCCCTTCGAAGAAGAGTTGCACGGCTGCCTGGTTGTCGCTTACCGACTCGATCTTCGCCGTAAGGGCAAACGGCAGTTTGTCAGAGGCCGCACCCAAACGTACCTCTGAAAAGGGGGTACTTCCTTTCAGGCGGAGCTTGATTTCCGGCATGCCTTTCAATCCGAAGATAAACGACTCGGCGTCGGTGATTTCAAATTTTGCCGTGTTTTCCGGCATCAGTTTTTCGTAATTCGCCACTTGGGAAAGGGCGTTGAAAAGGTATTCGGCGGATTGGTTGACCGTTACTTTCGGGCTTTCTAAATTCATAGTGAAAAGGGATTATTCACCCCACGTAGACGGACTCACCCGCCATTCGGCCAGCGTACGTTCTTCGTCTTCGGTGATGTATTTTTTGGTGACAGCCAGTGGTAACAGGCTTTCGTAGTTGCTAAGGGTATACAAATCCACATTGGCTTCCTTGAACGCTTTCGTCGATTCCTGGAAACCGTAGCTGAAAATGGCCGCCATTCCTTTGACGATGGCACCCGATTCTTTGAGTGCTTCCACCGCCATCAGGCTGCTTTTGCCGGTGCTGATCAGATCTTCGATTACGACGACGCTCTGGCCTTTCTGCAGGAAACCTTCGATCTGGTTCATACGACCGTGTTTTTTAGGTTCCGGACGCACGTATACGAAAGGCAATGCCAACGCTTCGGCGACCAGAAGGCCAATACCGATCGCACCTGTTGCCACGCCTGCGATTACGTCGGGCTTACCAAACTGTCGCTCGATATTGCGCGCAAATTCCTCTTTCAGGTAGTTGCGGATAGGAGGGAAGGAAAGGGTCACACGATTGTCGCAATAAATCGGGGATTTCCAACCGGAAGCCCAGGTAAAAGGATTTCCGGGATTTAATTTAATTGCGTTTATTTGTAAAAGTAACTCTGCCGTTTTACTGGCGGTGTCTTTGTTGAAAATCATACTGCAAATGTATAAAGTTTTTGTGAACGACAAGTCGCTTTTCCTCACGGACGAGATCATGAAAGAAACGGATTTCCGTCTTTTTTTGCTGGAAAGTGTCGATATCGGAAAACTGATTTTGCAACTCTACCAGGGTAAAATCAACAAAGCCTACCTCTACTATCCCGACGAAAAAGAAATCATGCGAACGCTGAAATCGCGGATGCCGGTGCACAAGGCCGGTGGCGGACTCGTTCGCAATGCAAAAGGAGAGACGCTTTTTATCTTCCGGCAGGGTAAATGGGATTTGCCGAAAGGCGGACTTGAAAAAGGCGAGGAGGTCGAGCATGCCGCACTTCGTGAGGTAGAAGAGGAAACCGGCGTCAAAGGTTTGCGCATCAACGAAAAGTTGCAGAAAACCTACCACATTTTCAAACGGAATAACCGCTATAAACTGAAGGTGACCCACTGGTTTGGGATGTATACCGACTATACGGGGAAACTGCGTCCACAACCCGAGGAGGGCATCGAAAAAGCCGTCTGGCTGAAACCCGAGGAAATTCCGGCGGCGCTGGAGAATTCCTATGAAAACATCAAGTTGCTTTTCGAGGAATCGCGGGTAAACGAGCGTTCCGCCCGCGAAGCGTCCGGTCTTTAAGGAAGTGTAACGGAGTCAGGTACTAACACCGAGAAGTCACCTCCGTTTCGAATAACATCCCGCACGATACTCGAGGAAATATAAGAGGTGTTGGCCGCTGTCAGCAAAAATACCGTTTCGATCTTCGACAGTTTCCGGTTGGTGTGGGCGATGGCCTTCTCGAACTCGAAGTCCGCCGGGTTCCGCAGTCCCCGCAGGATGAACTTCGCCTTTACTTCCTTACAGAAATCGATGGTGAGTCCGCTATAGGTCACCACTTTTACTGACGGTTCATCGGCGAAGGCCTGTTCGATGAAGCGTTGGCGTTCTTCCAGCGGAAACATGTATTTTTTATCGGAATTCACGCCAATAGCCACGATGATTTCGTCAAACAACGGCAGGCTGCGTTTGATGATGTCGTAGTGTCCCAGTGTGATCGGATCGAATGATCCCGGAAAAACAGCTCTTCTCATTTCAGAAGGTTTAGCGTAAAGATACAAATAGTGCGGATGGCATTACCGACGCCATAACAACCGGCGGTTGAACGCCAGTTCGAGTTCGTTGTCGAGCATATCAGCGAACGAAAGTCCGGCATGACGGGCCTGTTGCGGGAAGATGCTTTGTGGCGATAACCCCGGGTTGGTATTGATTTCAATGAAATGCGGCACGCCGTCCATTATGATGAAATCGGCCCGCGAAAAACCGGTCATCCCGAGGGAATCATAGACTTTGGCGGCCATTTCGCGCACACGCTGTTCCGTAGCGGCATCGAGGCGGGCAGGGGTGATTTCATCCGATTTCCCCAAATATTTGGCTTCATAATCGAAGAACGCGTTGTGTGGCACGATCTCCGTAATCCCAAGTACGGTCGTAGCGCCGCGGTAGTGGAAAACACCCACCGAAATCTCAGTACCGTTCAGGAACGATTCAATCAGGATGTCGCTGTCTTCGGAAAAGGCGAATTCCAGCGCGGCTGGCAACTGCTCAAGTGACTCGACGCGCGATACGCCCAGGCTGCTGCCTGATTGATTGGGTTTGACGAAAAGGGGGAGTCCGAGACGGGCTACCAAATCGTCCCCTGACACCGCATCGCCTTTCGAAAGGTACACCGATTTCGCCATCGGGATGCCGAATTTCGACAACACCGATAACGTATCGCGTTTGTTCAGTGTGAGCGCGGAAAGATAGAAGTTACAACCGGTGTAGGGAAGTTCCAGCAGTTCCCAGTACGCCTGCATGTGGCCGTCTTCACCGGGTGTGCCGTGGATGGTATTGGCCACCGCATCGAACCGTATTTTCTCGTTTCCTATCGTGACGGAGAAATCCGAGCGGTCGATCGGATAACGGGTTCCGTCTACCACCGCATCCCATCCTTCCGGCAAAATATGGATTTCATACACCTCATATTTGGCAGGGTCAAGGTTCTGGAGGATGAGTTGTCCGCTTCGCAGCGAAATCACCGATTCTTCGGAGTAGCCGCCCATCACGACGGCGATTTTCTGTTTGGGCATGTAGTTGGTTTGGTTATGTCTTAATCGTGTCAGGAGCCGTTTTGAACCGATTCCTGCCGGGGTTACGTCATCCGCTTTTGAAGGCTGTTACCCGGCTGGGCGCGCGTCTCTGGCACCAAACAAAAATACCATTTTTTCACATCGGAACGTTATCTTTGCACACGATGCAACGGGATAAACCGTTACGAAGTAAAACTGCGTCTACATGAAGCTTACGGAATACCTGAAGAGTAAAGCCTTTTTCGTCCGCGTGGCCATGGCACTTGGAATCGTCATCATCGCCGGTTTCCTGGTGTTGCAATGGTTGGATTTCACGACCAACCACGGACAGGAGATTTCCGTACCGGATCTCAGTAAATTGTCGGTGGAAGCGGCGGAGGAAAAGCTGGACGACGCTGACCTCGACTACGAAATCCTCGATACCGTTGACTTCGTGCCGGGCTATCCGAAGTATTCGATCGTGAGCCAGGACCCTGCGCCGGGTGACAAGGTGAAGGAAGACCGGAAGATTTACCTGAAAGTGAACTCGGCCGGTTATTCATCGACCCGCGTGCCCGACCTGATTGAAAAGACCTACCGCAATGCCCAATCGATCCTACAGTCGGCCGGTTTGCAGGAAGGTAAGATTACGTACAAGCCGTACCTCGGTAAAGACATGGTGTTGGAAATGCGCCAGGGCGGAAAGTTGTTGCATCCGGGCGATAAAATCATGAAAGCTTCGAAAATCGACCTCGTATTGGGGGATGGAAAAGTAGGGTTTGAAGACACCGATTCGACGGATGTCACCACCGACAGCATACCGGAGTAAACATGGTACAGGATCCTTCTTTAGAAGCTGAAGACGACGAACTTTACGAGCATTACCGTTTCGACGTATCGAAAGGGCAGGCATTGCTCCGGATCGATAAATACCTGATGGGTCACATCCAGAATGTGACGCGAAACAAGGTCCAAAAGGCCGCCGACAACGGTGATATTTATGTGAATGACGTGCCGGTCAAGTCGAATTATAAGGTGAAGCCAGGCGATGTCATCCGCATCCTGTTCCCACATCCGCCTTTTGAGAACCTGATCATCCCTGAAGACATTCCGTTGGATATCGTGTATGAGGACGAGGCGTTGATTGTGATCAATAAACCACCCGGACTCGTCGTGCATCCCGGACACGGAAATTATACCGGAACACTCGTGAACGCGCTTGCGTACCACTACCGCGATCTTCCCCTCAATTCCAGCCAGCGGCCTGGTTTGGTGCACCGTATCGACAAAGATACCTCCGGACTTCTGGTCGTTGCAAAGACCGAGCATGCCTTGGCCCATCTCGCGATGCAGTTTGAGAAGAAGACGTCGGAACGCGAGTATCGGGCGCTCGTTTGGGGCAATGTAAAAGAAGACGAAGGAACCGTCGAAGGAAATATCGGTCGCCACCTCAAAGACCGGATGCAAATGGCCGTTTTTCCCGATGGTAGCGACGGCAAGCCTGCGGTGACGCATTATAAGGTCATCGAACGCCTCGGTTACGTGACCTTGGTGTCGTGTAAACTCGAAACGGGTCGTACGCACCAGATCCGGGTGCATATGAAATACATCGGACACACCTTATTCAACGACGAGCGGTACGGAGGCGACCAAATACTGAAAGGCACCACGTTTACCAAATACAAACAATTCGTCGACAATTGCTTCAAAGTACTCCCGCGACAGGCCCTACATGCCAAAACGCTCGGTTTCGTGCATCCGGTGAGCGGCGACTTCATGCGCTTCGATTCGGAGATGCCGGCCGATATGGAAGAGTGCATCGCGAAGTGGCGGGTATATTCCAAATCACACCAGGAAGAGGAGGAGTAAACCCTTTGGATTCTGTGGTAAATCTTTCTTAATGAATGTGTTCGATTCGGATGTGATGCGTAACTTCATTAATAAGAAAACGCATTACCCATGAAAAAGATCCTATTGTTCACACTGTTTAGTCTGGGGTTTTTCGCCTCGTCGCGGGCCCAGGTTTCTGTTAACGTCAACATCGGAGCCGCTCCGGCCTGGGCACCCGTTGGCTATGAGGAAGTCGAATACTATTACCTTCCCGACATTGGGGTGTATTATGACCGGCCGCGTGCGGTATACATCTATCCGTCCAACGGTAAATGGATACGGGTAAAGAAATTACCCCCTATGTACCGCGGCTACAATCCGTACCGCGGGCACACCGTGGTGCTGACCGACTACCACGGCCATGCGCCCTACACGCTTTATGAAGTCCATAAAGTGAAATACAAGAAAGGATACTCAAGTCCGCCCCGTGGCGTGAAAGCACATCCGCACGGAAAAGGCAAAGGTCACGGCCACGGTAAAGGTCATGGAAAACATTGACAGAAGCCCTCGGAAGAGGGTTTTTTTATGGTCACTCCGTTGCTATTTCCTTGTAAACACCACCGCTGCGATCCGTTCGCCGTTCAGAAGCACGCTACGCCAACCGTCTGCAGTATACAGTGAATAGGAACCTACTACCAGTTTGTCAGGCGCGACCAAAATACCCTCCATTTCATTTCCACCGATGGTCACTTTATAGGATCGGCCCTCCGTAAGCGCTATGCTCATAAGGGAGTTGGTTTCTGAATTGACAAAGTCGCCGTTGGGAGCGCTGTCGCGGAATCCTGAGAAATTTCCTTGCACTTTTTTCAGGCTGTACGGGGCGTGATCCGTATAATAGGCCGTAACGGAAAGTGCGCCATCGGCCTCTCTTTTGAATTCCTGCTTAAAGGCCGGATCGTATTTCTGGTGGAAGATATTAGGGCCTTCCCTTTCCAGTTCGACGTCATTTCTTCCTGCCCTTGCCAGAAAAAGCGCATAATCTTTTTCGATAAACCGAAAACAGAAGTCAGCGTCAGAGAGATAGGTTCCCAAAACGTCGGACGTCGCTACATATTCTCCTACTTTGTCGGGTACTGTACGCCAGCTGCCGGCATCCGTCGGAATCCCTAGAAAAACGTCGGCCACCTCACGGGTTTGGGTCGATGGCACACATTTACCGCTATTGGTCATCGTAATGATTGTCGTGCGTTTATCGGGAAAACGCAGTACGGTCGCCTTCCATGCGCCGGTGGCTCCTTCGTGAAAAGTGTAGGGTAGTCCTTTGTAAGTACCGAACTCAAGGCCATAGCCATAATTACGGATACCACTTCCAACCAACGGCTGTTGGCTTTTGGCCAATAATGCCGGACTGACGCCTTTCACGGGCCTACCCTGGAGGATGGCTTCCCACAGCATTTGGTCATGCAGGGTGGTAAAAAGGTTGCCGTCGCCCACTACGTTCCATTTCCAGTCGTAGGTCGTCCATTTATCAAAGTTGAAGTATGCCCGGGCAATAGGGCCATAAATATGGCGATAATCGCTTTCGAAAGCCGTGTCGTTCATGCCCAGTTTTTGAAATATTTGATCAGTGTAGGCCCGGAAAGACATCCCCGAAGCGGCTTCAATCACCATTGCCAGCACTATGTAATTGGTATTACTGTAGAGGTAACGGGTTCCGGGAGGAAAGTTAAGCCCTTCCTGCTGCTTTAGGAGTGCCAAAACATCGGCGTTCGAAAAGGTATTTTCCCACCAGGTGAGCCCCATCAATGACCAAAGATCATAACAGTCGCGCAAACCGCTTTGGTGTGTGAGCAAATGTCGGATGGTGATGCGATTCTTTTCGGAGGGTAATACGCCGGGTAAGTAGGTGCGGAAATCATCGTCAAGTGAGAGCTTTCCCGCATCTACCAATAAAAGCACTGCCAATGCGGTGAACTGTTTGCCATTCGATGCGACATTAAAACGACTGTCGACGGTGATGGGCGTCCTGGTTGACAGGTCGGCGAAACCCGAGCAGCGTTGGTAGACTGATTTCCCGTCACGAATGATAGCGCAGGCGACACCCGGTGCGTCGGCGGGCACATCTTTATCGGTAATGGCATCCAATTTTTGGACCCACGCAGGCGGAAGCGCTGTCTGGGCACCCGCGAGTACCGACGAAATGAGTAGGACGATTGGAAGGGCAAGGCGTAGCATATAGCAGCAGTGTTTTTAGGGTTGATCAAAGTTGACGCGTACGAAGATCGTGTCTTTTCCGTCTTCGTAGATAATTTTGCGGTTCGGTTGGTTCTCCAATTCCCATTGGCCATCGACAGTACATTTCATTTCCGAATACGCAAAAGCCGTCCGGGAATGAAGGCAGGCTTCGTAAACCGAATCTTTGATCACTTCCTTCATCGGATAATCCTGCTCCCACGAAAGCGGGTTACCATCGCCGCGAATGCCGACAGACTGGATATTCTTCTTACCCGTCACGGTCAGGGTCACGAACACGGTTTTATCGGTGGCTTTCTGTACGCAACTGGCGACAAGCAGGCCTAATGTAACCAGGAGGAAGTACTTTTTCATGATGTCATTTTTTTGGTGAGGAGATAATCGATACTGAAACGGCCACCGCCCATTACGAGGTGTTGCAGCGCTACGAACAGAAAGGCGAGAGCCGGCAATTGCTGCCACAGGTCGGCGCCGGCGTGTTGGATGTAAGCTGCCACCAGCATCGTACAAATAATCAGGAAGGAGAATACGCGCGTCTGGAAACCGATAATGAGTGCCAGTCCGCCGATCGCTTCCGCGAAAGCGCCCATCCAGGCGAAGAAACCGGGAAACATTTTGAATAGGCCGCCGTATTCGGCTACGTCATTGGGAAACCAAAACGCTACTTCAAAGAGATGGAGATTGGTTTCGGGCGGACTCCATGGCATACCAAATTTGGCGGCCCCAAAGTTGAACGCCAACAGATACCCACAAAAAAGGCGGGGTGTGATCAGCAGCACATCCTGCCACCAGTGGGGCAACAGGGTAGGGCGGGTGAGAAGGGAAAGGATTTTTTTCATGGGTATATCGGTTTGATGAGGCAAAACTGCGGATAAATTGCCTGCCCATCGCGCCAGATCATGATTTGAACCCTTTTTGTAGCCCCGTGCTAGAGCTGTCGTTCGCGAATATATTGCTGTGGCGTTTGCCCTACGGCTTTCCGGAAGGCCCGGTTGAAGGTCGTCTTGCTGTTGAATCCGCAGTCGTAGGCCAGCGACAGTAAGGTGTGCCGTTTGTGTTCTTGTTTTTCCAGTCGCCGGATGAAGTCGTCGATACGGTATTGGTTGACCAGGTCATTAAAGTTCCGCTGGAACACGCGGTTTACCACACGGCTCAATACGGTAATGTTGGTATCGAGGTGGCGGGCGAGGTCAAACAGCGTCAGGTCGGGTTGTTCGAACAGGCGGTTTTCGGATAAAAGGCGTTCGATTTGTGCACCGATCCGCTCCATGTCGGGCGATATAGGCGCTTCGTTGTCTTCCCGTTCTTCCTCCAGTGAAATTTCCTCGAATAATTCGGACGGGGCATCGAGACGAGGGCGGTGTGCGGGAAGCGAGTACATCGTTGCATCACCTCCAAAAACCCGGGTGCGGAAGAAAAAAGGCGTTGCGACGGCGTTGTTGTATCCCGCGATGCCGATGTAGTAACAAATAAGGGCGAACGACAGGAAGTACCACCAACTGTCGTTGTAGTCGACCTTATAGAAAAGGCCGAACAGGGCGACATACAACCAGGCTGCCAGCGTCAGGAGGAAAGCGATGAGGAAATTACGCACCCACCGGAACAGGAAGTCCCCCGCGTTGCTCAATACCTGCTCCACCATCTTTTTGTATCGGTTGTAATAACGGATGGCGGCTACGACGTAGAGGATCATACTCACATAACCCGCGATCTGGTACCAGTCGTCAAAATCCGGATCTTGTTCGTTGGCGAGAAAATAATAGCGTCCGAGGATGAGTTGGTCGTACACGACCATCACGACGCAAAAAAGATTGTAGAGTAGGGCGGGCAGGAAATGCAGCCCATGTTTCTTCCTGAGCCGAAACTTTGGGTTGAACAGGCTTACCACATAGAAAAACAGCACCGGACCGAAGAGAAACAGTTGTTGGAAGGGCAGGTAAAAAAGGAGATCGCGATAGGGTTGTGCGCCATACCATCCGGCAAAACCCACCATCCAGGGGACGATGTAGAGGGCGGCCAGTAACGAAAAAATCCCCAGCCACGCGGCCGGGCGCTGTTGGTTTACCCATCCTTTATATAGAAAAAGTCCGGTGTACACCACATTGTGCACGAAGAACACCAGCAAGAGCGAACTGTGAAAGTTGAAGTCGAATACCATTCGTACAAGTATACGGAATTTGTGCGGAGTAGTGGAGTCGTTTGGGGTTCATAGTTCAGGGTTCATAGTTTATGGTTCATAGTTCATGGTTCATGGTTCATGGTTGATGGTTCATGGTTGGTGGTTCGGGGTTCATGGTTCATGGTTCATGGTTGGTGGTTCATAGTTCATGGTTCATGGTTCATGGTTGACGGTTGAGAGATGGTTGATGGTTCAGGGCTGGGGGATGGACTGGATTTTCCAAGAATCCTGAGGGCTTGATCACCACAATGTCCGTCAAGCTATTCAGATATTTTTTAACAAAATATGCGGTTTTCCCGTACCGTCATGTCTGCGGATTTCGCGAAGGGACGCATCCGCCCCTCCCCATACTCCAAAATACGATTTCCCGGCGACATGGAAGTGTGGGAAAACCGTAGCTTTTGTTAAAAGTGAGTGGTTGAGGGTTGAGGGTTGGTGGTTCATGGTTCATAGTTCATGGTTCATGGTTCATAGTTCATAGCTCATAGTTGGTGGATCGTTGAGAGAGGGGCGTTGGGGGTTGGTGGCGACATCCACAACTACTTTCTCACGTCGAATTCCGAAATCTTGTTCCATTTGCCATTATCCTAACTTCCGCTTTTTTCTCCCGTTGCGTTATACTATTTTTGCACATGCAACACAACGTCCTTATCCTTGATTTCGGCTCGCAGTACACACAACTCATCGCGCGCCGTATTCGCGAACTCAACATCTTTTGCGAAATCCATCCGTTCAACCACCTTCCCGACGACCTTTCTTCTTACAAAGCGGTCATTCTCTCGGGGAGCCCTTTCTCTGTCCGTGCCGACGACGCGCCGCATCCCGACCTGTCACAGATCCGCGGTAAAAAGCCGTTGTTGGCGGTTTGTTACGGGGCACAGTATCTCGCCCATTTCGGTGGAGGTGAGGTAGCGCCTTCCAACATCCGGGAATACGGCAGGGCCAACCTTTCTTACATAAAAGAAGCTGAAGCCTTTTTCGACGGCGTCGACACCCATACCCAAGTGTGGATGAGCCACAGCGACACCATCAAAAAACTACCGGAAAACGGCGTCCGGCTGGCGAGTACACACGATGTGGAAAACGCGGCCTTCCGCATCGAAGGGGAAACTACCTACGCCATCCAGTTCCACCCAGAGGTGTATCATTCCACCGACGGCGCCCGCATGCTCAAGAACTTCCTCGTGAACATCGCACAGGTCTCACAGGATTTTACACCCAACGCTTTCGTCGAAGAGATCGTCACCGAACTTAAAGAGAAAGTCGGAAATGACAAAGTAGTACTCGGCCTTTCGGGTGGTGTCGATTCTACCGTAGCGGCGGTATTGCTGCACAAAGCGATCGGCAAAAACCTCTATTGTATTTTCGTCAACAACGGACTGTTGCGGAAAAACGAATTTGAGAATGTCCTCCACCAATATAAAGACATGGGGCTTAACGTCAAAGGCGTCGACGCCAGTGACCGTTTCCTTTCGGAACTCACCGGTATATCCGACCCTGAGACCAAGCGGAAAACCATCGGCCGCGTCTTCATCGAAGTATTTGACGACGAAGCGCACGCTATCGAAGACGTGAAATGGCTGGCCCAGGGAACGATTTATCCCGATGTGATCGAATCAGTCTCGGTAAAAGGCCCTTCTGCCACGATCAAATCCCACCACAATGTCGGGGGGCTTCCCGATTTCATGAAACTGAAAATCGTTGAGCCGCTTCGGATGTTGTTTAAGGATGAAGTACGCCGCGTAGGCGCCACCCTCGGTATCGATCCGGCGCTACTGGGACGGCATCCGTTCCCTGGTCCGGGACTTTCCATCCGGATTCTCGGCGATATTACCCCGGAAAAAGTGCGTATCTTGCAGGAAGTGGATGCGATTTTCATCGACGGACTCAAGTCGTGGGGACTCTATGACAAAGTCTGGCAAGCGGGTGCGATCCTGTTGCCGGTCGACAGCGTAGGCGTCATGGGCGACGAGCGTACCTATGAGAAAGTGGTGGCCCTCCGCGCGGTTGAATCGACTGACGGTATGACAGCCGACTGGGTGCACCTGCCGTATGAATTCCTGATGAAGATTTCCAACGAGATCATCAACCGGGTGAAAGGCGTGAACCGCGTGGTGTATGACATCAGCTCGAAACCACCTGCCACTATCGAGTGGGAATGATTCTTGCTGTGCGCGCCGCAACCTAAACCGAAAACATGAAGAAACTGCTTTTCCTTTTCCTGCTGTCACTGGCCTCCCTTGTGGGATGTGCCCAAACAAAACCCATCCGGCATACTGTCGCCAAAGGAGAAACCGTCACCCAAATCGCCCAGAAATATAGCGTGACGACGTCGGATATCTTCCGTCTCAATCCGGATGCACAGGCAGGGGTAAAGGAAGGAACCATTTTGCTGATTCCGCCTGCGGTAAATGCCGGAACAAAACCGAAGAAACAACCCGCTTCGTCTGAAGGCACTGCTGTGCATGTGGTAGCGGCAGGCGAAACGTTGTATGGCATCTCCCGCAAATATGACGTATCGGTAGCCGACCTCGAACAGGCCAACCCCAAAGCACTTACCGGATTGAAGGCAGGGGACAGCCTCGTCATTCCACGCGGAAAGGCAAAGGCTGATAAACAGAAAGCGGCCGTCAAATCTGCCTCTAAAACGACCACATTCCACACTGTAGTGGCAGGCGAAACAAAATTCGGCATCGCCAAACAATACGGTATTTCGGTAGCGGAATTGGAGGCTGCCAATCCCGAAATACAGAATGGAGGGCTACAGATCGGATTCCAATTGAAGATCGTAGCCGACCACGCCGTGCGTCCGGCGGAAGAAGCCCCGAAGCCGGTGGTCGTAAAAGAAGAGCCGAAGAAGAATGACTTCCAGGAATATACCGTCAAACCGAAAGAAACGCTGTATGGATTGGCCCGCCGGTTCGACATGAGCCAGGACCAACTGCTGAAACTCAACCCCGAACTGGCCGATGGCGTCAAAGAAGGAATGGTGCTGAAACTGCCGATGAACATCCGGTTTTCTACGGCTGATAAAACTGCATCCGGCTTAGCAGCTACCCTTCGCACGACAGAGCGCAAGAAACTGGTACTCTTACTTCCCTTCAATATTTCCAAAATACAAGGAGACACGTTGAACTCCGTGTCATCGCGACTGAAAACTGATAAATTCCTCAACATGACGCTCGATTTTTATTCGGGTGCGTTGATGGCCATTGATTCGGCGCGTACACTCGGACTCAACGTCGACGTGCGCATACTCGATTCACAGGAAACCAAGAATGCCTCGGCGGTCGCGTCGCTGGTGCAGCAGGAAGATATCGCTTCCGCGGATGCGGTAATCGGTCCGTTCTACCAGGCCAATGCTGAGAAAGCGGCGGAACTGCTGGCGAAAGCGAAGGTGCCGGTGATCTCACCCCTTTCGAAAGACACCGGAAAACCGTATCCCAACCTGATCCAGTCGATGACGCAGGAAGATTATATGCGGGATGGCACGTACAACTACATGGTAAGTAAAGGAAATGTACTGGCAGTCGTCGATCCGAAAAAACTGTCGGTCAAGAAATACCTCGCGGAAAACCAGAAACAGGTACGTCCGGTGCCGTTCGTCAATGGCGTCTTGTCAGTCGATGGCATCCGTTCGATGCTGGTAAAAGACAAAAAGAACTTTGTCGTTTTGGAGACCGAGAGTACGCTAATGATCAAATCGACTATCAATGCGCTGCTGCCGTTGAGTGCGGAATATGACATCCAATTGGCGGTTACAGGTCAGAACGAAACGCTTGATTTCGAAGAGATACAGGTAGCTAACCTGGTGAAATTGCGACTGCTGTATCCGTCATTGACGCGCGATAACGAATCGGCCGACGCCACGGTTTTCGAGCGCGAATACAAAGAGAAAAACAAGATTTTCCCGAATCGCTATGCCGTCCGTGGATTCGACGTCACATTCGATACGCTACTGCGATTGTCACAGGAGAAATCCTATCTGCAAACCCTCGAAACAACGGTTTCTGAACAGGTCGCCAACAAGTTCGACTACGAGCAGAAGAGTTCGGGCGCGTTCGTTAATACGGGGTATTTTATTTTGTATTATGATACGGATATGACGGTTAGAACAATTGATAATTGAGAATTGATAATTGAAAATTAAGTGTTCGGTCCGGAAGTTGCTTCATTAACTATTAAAGAAATCACTATAACAACAAGTTGTTGCAAATAGCTGTCCTCTTGTCCAGTATTGCTGATCAATTCACGATTTTCAATTGTCAATCTCAATTATCAATTCTCAATTAAACCATGACCTCCCAAGTTACCTACCTCGGCGATCTCCGCACTTCCTCCCAACACATAGCCTCCGGGTCTGTCATACTGTCGGACGCGCCTGTCGATAATCACGGACGGGGTGAAGCTTTTTCTCCCACCGACACCGTGGCGAACGCGCTGGCAAGCTGCATGTTTACTGTCATGGGCATCAAGGCCCGCGATATGGGTGTGGATTTTACCGGATCGACCGCCTCGGTCACCAAGCACATGCAGGCGGATCCGCGTCGGATTTCGAAGATCGAAGTGGTTTTCGATATGAAGGTGGCGGTGGATGACAAGACCCGCACCATACTGGAACGTACGGCGCATACGTGTCCGGTTCACCTGAGCCTGCATCCCGATATCGAGAAGGTCATCACCTTCCAATGGCAATAGGCGCCGCTACATGCTCCCAGAGGAAGAACTGATTCAACTCGCACACACCAAAATGCCGTTCGGGAAATACGAAGGGCGCTTTCTCGTGGACTTGCCCGAGTTCTATCTCGTATGGTACCGCAACAAAGGCTTCCCAAAAGGAAAACTGGGCAACCAGTTGCAACTCGTCTATGAGCTGAAATTAAACGGGTTGGAGGGATTGTTACGCGACATCCGCCACCGGTTTCCCCGCACCTGATTCCCTGCTATTTTCCGGTTTGCCCATACGCCTAAATCCGAAATATTCGCGTATTTTTGCGCCGGTTTTTCCACACGACCACACAACACAACAACTACGACAATGACAAAAACGAAGTACATTTTTGTGACCGGCGGCGTGAGCTCTTCCCTCGGGAAAGGCATCATTGCGGCCTCCCTCGCGAAATTGTTGCAGGCCCGGGGTTACAGGGCCACGATACAGAAGTTCGATCCCTACATCAATGTGGATCCGGGCACGCTGAATCCGTATGAACACGGCGAATGCTACGTAACCGACGACGGCGCCGAAACCGACCTCGACCTGGGGCACTACGAGCGCTTCCTGAATGTGCCGACGTCCCAGGCCAATAACGTCACCACCGGGCGCGTATACCTGTCTGTCATCGAGAAAGAACGCCGCGGCGAATTCCTTGGAAAAACCGTGCAGGTCGTTCCCCACATCACCAACGAGATCAAAAGCCGCATGCAGCAATTGGGCCACAGCGGGGATTTCGACATTGTAATCACGGAGATAGGAGGGACGGTCGGTGACATCGAATCCCTTCCGTATATCGAATCCGTCCGACAATTAGTGTGGGAACTGGGCGATCAAAACAGCCTGGTCGTACACCTGACGCTTATCCCATTCCTTGCGGCGGCAGGTGAGCTTAAGACGAAACCGACGCAACACTCGGTCAAGACGTTGATGGAAAGCGGTATCAAGGCCGATATTCTCGTATGCCGTACGGAGCACGAACTTTCGGATGAACTACGCCAGAAACTGGCGCTTTTCTGTAATGTGAAGCGTGAGGCTGTTATCCAGTCGATTGATGCCTCGACGATTTATGAAGTACCGAATCTGATGTTAGAGGAAGGACTTGACGTCGTTGCCTTACGGAAACTCGGCCTTCCGATGAAAAACACACCGGACCTGAAGAACTGGAACCTCTTCCTGCACCGCCTGAAAAATCCGAAACACGTGGTGAACATCGGCCTGATCGGAAAATATGTGGAGTTGCAGGATTCCTATAAATCGATTTTGGAAGCCTTCATCCATGCGGGCGCAGCGAACGAGACCAAGGTGAATGTCGTGTCGATCCATTCTGAATTCATCGACGCATCGAACGTGGCCTCTAAGTTTGCCGGTCTCGACGGTATCCTTGTGGCGCCAGGCTTTGGCGAGCGCGGTATCGAAGGAAAGATCGAAGCGGTGCGCTATGCCCGTGAGAACCGGATTCCGTTTTTCGGTATCTGCCTCGGTATGCAGATGGCGGTGATTGAGTTCGCCCGTAATGTGGTGGGACTCAAAGATGCCAACTCCACCGAGATGAACCAGGGCACCGCACATCCGGTTATCGATTTGATGGAAGAACAGAAAACCGTTACTGACAAGGGCGGTACCATGCGTTTGGGATCCTGGAAATGTGACATCCAAACCGACACCCTGGCCTACGAAATTTACAAAACGGAGCATATTGCCGAGCGTCACCGCCACCGCTACGAATTCAATGGCGAATACCTCGACCGTTTGCAGTCGGCCGGACTGAAAGCATCCGGCGTCAATCCTGACACTGGGCTGGTGGAAGTGGTGGAGATTGCCGACCATCCGTTTTTCATTGGTGTACAATACCATCCTGAATACAAGAGTACCGTTGCCAACCCCCATCCGCTTTTCACCGGATTTGTGGCGGCGACGGTGAAAGCAAAAAAGAAAACAGCGTAATCAAATCCGGCGTAAGCCGAACAACATGGAAGAACAAAAGAAATTTGACCCAAAATCGATCATCGGATTTGTCCTCATCTTCGGTATCCTGATGTGGATGATGTACCAGAACCAGCCAAAGCCTGAAGCCAAGGCCAAGGCAAAAAAGGAAGCGGCGGCACCGGCCAAGGCAGCACCCGCTCCGGATCCGATGGCGACGGTCGAAGCCGATACGACACTGGCGGATTCCTCAAAATTGGCGAAACTCCGCGGCACACTCGGTAATTTTGCCTATTCCGCGACCCTGCCATCCGCAAAAGGAGGCACTACTACGATCGAAAATGACGTGCTACGTTTGGTAATTTCCAACAAAGGCGGCTATATCACGGAAGCTACGCTGAAGAAGTTCGAGCGTTTCGAGAAAGGATCGGGGCAACTCGTGAGCCTGGTCAAAAACAACAACGCCCACCTGAACCTGAAGTTGCAGACGTTGGACAACCGTTCGCTTGATACCAAGAATTTGTTCTTCGAACCGACACTGACGAAAAATGGCAACGAGCAGGTACTGACCATGCGTCTGAAGGCCGGTGCAAACGAATACCTCGAGTACCGCTATGCGTTGAAAGACGATTATATGCTTGACTTCAGCATCCGTTCACAGGGACTGTCGAAGACGCTTAACACGTCGAAACCGCTTGATTTGGAGTGGGACCTGAAATCGTACCGCAACGAGAAGAGTGTGGCGTATGAAAACCGCTACGCCGACGTTCGTTACCGCTATGAAGACGATAAGAACGATTACCTCGGGCAGGGACAAGACAAAACCGAAACCCTTTCGGATGTGTCGTACGTGGCGTTCAAACAGCATTTCTTTACGTCGATCCTCCTGACGGACCGTAAGTTCAAGAAGGCAGAAGTCTATTCGAACAACCTCGTGCACGACGATACGAAAGACACCATCTTCACCAAGCAATTCCGCGCGACGCTGCCACTGGCTTTCAACGCCGGTGAGATCAGCGAGAAGATGAACTGGTATTACGGTCCGACCGATTATAAGAAACTCGCTTCGTACGAGCGCGACGTGGAAAACATCGTGCCGCTGGGCTGGGGTATCTTCGGCTGGATCAACCGCCACCTGTTTATCCCGACGTTTGGCTTCCTGATGTCGTTCTTGTTGCCGGGTCTGGCCATTATCCTGTTCACCATCCTGGTGCGTCTCGTGATGTCGCCGGTGACGTATAAATCGTATGTATCGCAGGCCAAGATGAAGGTACTGCGTCCGGATATCGCTGCGTTGAACGACAAATACAAGAACGACGCGATGAAGAAGCAGCAGGAAACGATGAAACTGTATAACCAGGCAGGCGTTAACCCGATGGCGGGCTGTTTGCCAGCGTTGCTGCAGATTCCGGTTTTTTACTCGTTGTTCCAGTTGTTCCCGGCTGCAATTGAATTGCGCCAGAAGAGCTTCCTTTGGGCGAAAGATCTCTCGTCATTCGACCAGGTGTTCAAATTACCGTTTCACATCCCCGCGTATGGCGACCACGTGAGCCTGTTTCCGATACTGGCCGCGCTGGCGATCTTTTTCTACATGAAGATGACGACCGGCGACCAGCCGATGACGGCACCACAGCAGGAAGGTATGCCGGATATGCAGAAAATCATGAAAGTGATGATCTACATCTCGCCGTTGATGATGTTGATTTTCTTCAACAACTATGCATCCGGACTCAGTTTGTACTACTTTATCTCGAACACGATCACGATTGCGATCATGCTCGTCATCAAGAACTACATCGTAGACAACGACAAGATCCACGCCGCCATCCAGGCCAACAAGCAACGCGAGCCGAAGCAAATGGGTAAATTCCAGCGTAAGATGCAGGAAATGATGGAGCAGGCGGAAGCGCAGAAGAAGAAGAAATAGTTGGGAGTTCGTAGTTCGTAGTTCATGGTTCATGGTTCATGGTTCATGGTTGATAATTGGTAGTTCAGGGTTGGACTTGGCGTCATTTCAACATAAGCCAATAGAAAATGCCTCGCGTAATGCGGGGCTTTTTGTTGGGGAGGAGCGAGGAGCAAGTATCAAGTATCAAGGAGCGAGGAGCAAGGAGCAAGAAGCAAGAACCATGAAACAAGAGTCAACAACCAACAACCAAGAACCATCAACTATCAACTATCAACTATCAACTATCAACCCCTAACTCCTAACCTCACCTTTAACAAAAACGGCGGATTTCCCGTAAAACGGTCTCGTCGGGAAATGGTATCTTGTCATAGGGAAGGGGCGGATGCGTCCCTTACGAAATGCAATGCAACCGGTGGTACGGGAAAACCGTAGTATTTGTTAAAGTTGGCGAAAGTAAGTAGTCGGAGTCAGGAGGCTGGGAGCGCGAGAGGCAAGAATCAAGAATCAAGAATCAAGAATCAAGAAACAAGAAGCAAGAGTCAACAACCAAGAACCGAGAACCAACAACCAAGAACCAACAACCAACAACCAAGAACCAAGAACCAAGAACCAAGAACCAAGAACCAAGAACCATCAACTATCAACCCCCACCCCAAAATATTCCTCCCTTCCCCGCGTTTCTTTCTAATCATTATTTTTGCACCACGAAACCCAGCCATGAAACGACTACTTCTTATTGCTCTAATGTTGTCTGTCACCACCGGATTTGCTCAGGAGGTGAACCAATTGGATGCGGAGGGCCGCAAACACGGACTCTGGCGCGGTGTCTACGAAGAATCAAAACGCCCGCGCTACGAAGGCACTTTCGAACATGGCGTCGAGACCGGCACTTTCAAATACTTTGATGATACGAAGACAGGCGGTGTGATTGCCACACGGGTGTTCACCAACAACGGGCATAATGCCTACACGACCTTGTTTACGCGAAAAGGCAACAAAGTGAGTGAAGGGCTCACCGTGGACCGGGTGAACGAAGGCAAATGGATCTACTATCACGAAGACCTTCCGGATATCATGACTACCGAAACCTACGTCAAAGGCAAACTGGAAGGCGTGCGCAAGGTCTTTTTCCGCGGCGGTGCGATTGCCGAGGAATGTGGCTACCGCAACGATTTGAAAGACGGGATATATAAGAAATACACTGAAAAAGGGATTGTCTTAGAAGAATCCCACTACAAAGCCGGACAACCCGAAGGCCACGCCATTTACCGCGATGCCGAAGGTAACCTGGTGGCGGAAGGCGAATATGTGAACGGCGCCAAAAAAGGGATCTGGACCATCCGCGACGAAAACAATAAACTCACCAAAGTGCGGTTTCCGTTGAAGACGAAGAAGTTTGAGAAGCGGAAGAAAAGTTAGTACAATCGACCCAGTCTTTCTGTAAGGATCGCTTTATAGGCCTCTTCGAAGGTGTCTGTCATAAAACTTCGGTCGATCTCACCGGCATCGTCTTGGGCATAAAACACAACAACGTTTGAAGGCAATCGGAAAACAAGCTACTTCCCGATACAGAAAGTGATGTTTTTGAATTAAAATTCTGATTTACAATGTCTAACATAGTTAATTATGTCGTAAAAATGTAAAACAGCAGCAAATCTGCGTAAATCATGAGAAAACAAAGACCAAGAATTTT
The DNA here is from genome assembly GCF_022532105.1 of Flavobacterium sp. HJ-32-4. Classification (NCBI taxonomy): domain Bacteria; kingdom Pseudomonadati; phylum Bacteroidota; class Flavobacteriia; order Flavobacteriales; family Flavobacteriaceae; genus Flavobacterium; species Flavobacterium sp. HJ-32-4. The sequence continues at coordinate 2,435,410 of NZ_CP092832.1, forward strand.
CTATTTAAGGCTTCTTAAAAGCGCATTTTCATCTTCCCAAGACGCGTCATGCAAATATCCATCACGGAGATTCTTGAAAATTAACGAGACATTAGAATAAGTGATTTTTGTCTTTTCAAAGAGTCCATTAAAATATTTTGCTCTATGACGTTCAATATCTCCCCCATCAAAAGCTCCTCTGCTAGTAAAACCAAGATTATTTGAAATTTGCATCTCAAAACCTTGTTTCATTTCCTCACTATTGATTTCCTCCAATAACTCATATATTTCATCTGGATATCCTTTATCCTCAGAAATATTGATTGGGTATTTTGCTAGTAATTTTCCAATTGACCTATCTGCTGACTCAATTCTGAATTTCTCTTTAGCTAATTCTCTGACTTTTGAAACCCAATCATTTAGTTCTTTTTCATCTAAGCTACCATCATCTTTAAGTGAAGGAATGACGTTGAAGGATTCGAATAGAGGATACGTGAATTCAAAAATTAGTTTAGAGTTATCTTCCTTCTTGTTTTTTTCTAATTCTTCCTCACGTAATTTTTCATCGGTGGGTAAATATACTTGGCACAAAACCCCCATATACTCGTCAGGCTCTTTTGACATTAGCTTAAATAGATTTTTAGGTTGAGGGGAATGCGAGCCTCTAAAAACAAAGAAAAATTTCATTTCCACATTAGCTCCTCTTACCTCATCGTAATCCTCTTTGGTATAAAGTAAATTTAGGATGCTTTCAAAACTATGATGATCGAAAGAAGCGTTATCATCGAAATCTTCAAATGATACATCCTCTAGCAGTTTTAATATTTCTTCCGAAGTAAAGTCGATTTTACGAATTAATCGAATATTCATTCCAAGAGTATTCAAATAAACAAACGGCTTCTTATAATGATTCAGCTTACTCAAAGCGAAACCTAATTCTTCCTTGTCATTCAAATATAAATATTGCTGTTGCGATCTCCAGTATAGAGTATCTATCTCAGACGATAAACCTTCAATATTTTTCCAAAGGTCAATCGTATTGTGAAGTGAAAGAAGAAATCTAACTATCCCCTCGTCAGAAAGGCCGGATGTCATGAGATCATTTAATATTCTAATTTGATCTCCCAATGAAGTTCGGTTTTCTGAAATGCGAATAAAAGGATTTACTAAACGAATGTGTTTAGGATTATCAGAGTCTACGAGCCTATAAACCTTTATCCTGTTCTCATCTGATAATTCCATAAAAGCTAAGGTATTGCCGTATAGTTCCGGATGTTCAACCTGTGTTCCCAATTCTAAAATTCTGTCAATACTGTACTGTTCAATGACATCCGTTACAAAGGCGATACGTTTTTCTCTATTTTCTTGTTCTCGTTTTTCATAGTTTTTTTCCGGCTCTCCGTCAATCGATACAGGATTATGTTCTTCGAATAAATATTTACCGTTTAGAACTAAATCATCAACTTTAAATTTATTCGCAGTGAGTTCGATCTTTTGTAAAATTTCATTTGGCAATGCCCATTCTGCATCCGGATAACTTCGGTGATTTCCTATATCCTGCCGGAATTTTTGGAAAAAAGAGTTCTTTACTTCATCATCAAAACCTAGAGCGGATTCTATGATTTCTAAGGCTTCTGGGATTTTATCCCAGTCCATATCATCTAATAGATCAATTAGTTTAAGAAGCCTAGGTATATTCTCTCTCGAAAGCTCGATAACTTTATCAATACAGAACCTTCTCATAAAGTGAACTTCTCTATTCGAAACTCTGATTTGATGAATGTCACCAAATAAGCGCCATTTAGGTCTAGGTATGTGGAAAGCAGTATCAAGCCTACTATTAACCATACCTATCATTAATCCATAAATAAGATCAGGATATTTTTTCAGCAAGATTTCAAGTATTGCTTTACGCTCTTCCGCGTTCGCATTTGTTTGTGGATACCAAATTCTAAAGATGCTTTTTAGGGAACTTAACGGAGTATTAGCAGTAGGGAGTTTTTCAGGAGCTAAAATGATCAAATCGCATAAACAGACACTAACCCGTTTTAGATATTCTGGCATCCACGCTATTGTGTCTAAACACCAAAGCAGAGGGGCAATATCGTTACTTGTACTTAGAAAACCATTTTCTTCCTCGTAAAATTCTTTAACGGATTGATCTTTAATTACTCTTTCTAAATTGTCCAAAAAGACACTAGGAGATGCTTCTGCCAAAGTCATCAAGTTTGTTGATAAACTTCTCCATACAGCCAAATCCTTTGTCAAAATTGAGCTTACTATGTTATCGGTATATAATTGGGGATTTGCAATGCCAATACCGTATTTTGACCCTAAAATGGCAATAATTCCTAAGGTTTCGCAGAGCCCTTCCTTTAGACCGGATGTGTATTTAGGAGCTTTTTCAGGGGTTTGAATGAAGTTTCCTCTTTCTGATGGAGGAAGTGTATATTTAAATGCTATCTCTTGCAATACTTCGTCGCAAATTGATGCAAAATTATCTAAGTCTGCTTTCGACACATGTTTGGCCATAAACAACCATATATCGGTCGGGGAAACTAGTCTCCAAGTACCATTAAAATGATATACGGGAGCATCTTCTTTGAACAATAGTGATTTTAGAGTCTTTTCATATTCATCAAATGTCTTACCGCTTATTTTGGATAAAATTTCTCGGTCGCCAGCACTATTTTCGGAAAATCTATTTAATAAAAGTAATGGTATAACTTCCAAAACCGGAAGTGTTTCGAGCCATTTTGGCGGAGTGTTTTCAATTTCCAGAAATCTTCTGAGGACAGATATATTTCTACCTGTGTTTTTATTTAGAATTCGTGCTTGTTCAGAATCAATTCCCATCTTAAGCAAACCACCTTCGAAATCATCATTTGATACTATTGGTAAAACTATAGCTTCCGAAGTAATGTCATTAGAAAAACTTAAAGGGTAAATAAGTTTATGCCCTTTGTGCAGGGCTGCTGTTATATCGGTATTCTCTGCTCTAAAATTCACCATTATTATGATTGGAATAGTAGCATCAATCAGACGGTTAAATGCGTCGCGATTGTCAACAATTACCATTTTAGAAGACAATGAAATCTTCTCATCTTCGTCCAACTGTTCTATAATAGCTAATGGAAATATCAGAGATTCGTCTTTTGTTACAGATTTGATGTAACAGACTCCAATCTCATTTCTAATAAAATTTTTTACTTTTTCAATTTCCGGACTTCTGCTTTGTCCAGCAATTAGTTGAGTAGCGATTTTATAGGTTTTGTTATCGCTCCAACGTTTCCAATATTCTTCGATAGAGTAAATGCCAAAAGAAGGCTTGCCAAGTTTTTCGGCTAACCAGAGTTCTACCGATGGGGCAAGTTCTAACCAATGATCTATGTCGATAGCATCATAATATCGTACTTCTTTCCAAACAGCTTCTCCATTTTTTTCTACCACCCATTTTCTTTTGTCCCGGTATTTTTTTGCACTTATGTTTATATAAGTTGTTTGTTCGGGAATTTTATCTAGTGGATCAAGTTTTCTTTTGTTATAATCCTCATCGGCTTTCGCCCCTTTCTTATTAGAACTTCCAAATTCCCAAACGCTTTCTCCTTCAGGGACGTACGTGTTTTGAGTTTCGCAGCTTAATTCTCCATCATAACCGCCTGTGCGCACATCTTCGCCATAAGGAAAGTGGATGTATTTTATAAACTTGTTATCAATAGTAGCTACTATTAGCTTTCTAATGAGATGAGGTAAGTGATATTCACAATCGACCGTTGCCGCCCAGTTATTTATATCTGTTGTGTTTAGAAATCTCATAAAATCAATGTTCAGTCAAAATGGATCAGAAGAATCTAATTCGGGTAAATTGGTATGTCTCTTCTAGTAAAACGCTCTCCATTACCTTTTGTGTAACCTTCTCTATTAAGGATACGGGCAATTTTTGCCCGTTTAAGTTTGCCATTATTCCTGACATGAAATCTCATTAGTTCTTTCATACGCACGCTTGAAGGATCAGGCAAATCGGCAGGCGGAACATACGCTTCGGCTTCATCCCCATAATCAATGGTATCGGTTTCCTCAACATCAAAAGTATCTACTGGCTTAAAATCAGGATTATCTTCGTATTGAGTAGGTTCAACAACAACGGATTCCTCCTGTGTTTGCGCATTGTTTTCGGCTCGTTGAACACAAGAGAAGTATAAAACTGATATTGCTAAAAAGCCGACATTTTTAAAGCATGATTTCATTTTTCGTTAATACAGATTATTTTTTGTTTTTTATCGAATCCTATTTGATATTCCCTATTTGTAAAAATTTGATAATTGCAGCCGTTTTCATATTTTATGAAGCCATAATTTTGGTTATTACTTCTTTGTTGCCAAAGAGAATAGGTTATTCCCTTTCCGTGTGGAATCAGCAATTCAGTCCATTTTTCACCATCTGTACTTACCGTAATGACGACATCTTGTGTGGTTACGTTTTTGATTGCCACTTCTCCATTATATCTTTTGACAGGTTTGGGTAAATTATTGAAAGCACTTTGAGAATTGGAAGTAATTCTATCCCATTTGACAATGTTTAGCTTATCATATGCTTCAAAAGTAGATAATGCACTTGTAAAAAGATTCATTGCTCCTGTAGTGAATTTAATAAAACTTCTAAATGCTCCTTTTTCAGCAAAAAGTTCTGTAACTGTATCAGCAAAAGAAAATACTTGAGAACCCAGATTAACGCATGTAGTCAGAAAATCTACACCAGCAGCGATTTTATCACATATTTCCGAATTGTCTGACCCGACAGCCACAAGACATATTTCTTTAGCAACAGTAGGTAATGCATTAGTAGCAATTCCTACTACGAGTGAAAGAAGAGGATTGCCATTTGCATCATAATGTTTGATTACAATATATTGGTCAGATGAATAGACAAGCTCTCCTTCAATAGTCTGACTACCAAATTGAAATGTTTTAGCGTTGGCAGGTATGGAAATAGCCAGGGCTAATAGGATTAGGAGTAATATCTTTTTCATATTCTCTCAGTTTTTTAGTTAAAAATATTGGCTTTAATACAAGCCTAGCTGGAGGACCATATTCAATTGAAATTTCTTCACAATCACGAAAAATAGCCACAATTAGCGAAATACCTATTGAAACCGCAACTATCATAAGTGCAATGTCTAAGCCCGTGTATGCTGCCGCTGCCATAAATGATATACCCCCGGATATAGGGCCAAGAACTATAAGTACACCTAGTGCCACGGGCCCTAACAGTGCAATTTTTTTGTATTGCGTACGTTGGTAGCTAATTCCCCCTCTATTATAATTTCGGCGGCTTTATCATCCTTCGCTCTTTTCAGTTCTTCTTTTGTTCTTACAAGCATAAGTTAAGGAAACATACGGAATTATCTAATCTTAACTGGAGAATAAGTATGTTTCAATCAGAATTTACGTCATTATTGGAACTTAAAATTCTTATACTAAATTAATCAAAAAGAGTGTGCCCTATTAAAAATCAAAAGGCTTTTCGATTAAAAGTTATGTTTTCCAGATAAGTAACGTTTTGGGGATACTATTCTTTATTTTAGATGTATTTCGAAGGTGCTTTTTGAATGGGTTGGACTTGAAAACTTAAATCGTATTCTAATAGATGTTATTCATTTAGTATTTCAATTATAGTACATTCTAAATCTACCTTAGCTCGTACCACATTTAATACAAGTCACCCATAAGCATTCTTTCTTCTAAACTTCATAACAACGACTGCATAATCAAGAAACAATTTATATAACGTTTGGACCTGCTCAAAGCTGTCGGGATCGTTCATATTTTCTTTCACCATTTTATCAATTCCCGGTGTGAGCCATCCCAGCCGCTTAAACAATTTTCCTCAAATTCCTTTTCACGTTTATCGTATTCTTGCTGTTGCTTTTTAACCATTGCCTCGGCTTCTTTATTCAATTTCTGATTTTGTACAATATCTGAGTTGAGGTAGGTCAGGTAATCCGGAACTTTGCTGTTTTTCATATCTGATCTTTCCAGCCTTCGAGTAGGTGAATGCTGAACTATTAGAATTCACAAATTATTTATTATCGACATCGTATATGAGCATATAGTCGTTAATGATCCTTTTCAGGATCTTCTTATTGCTTTTATTTGCATTTCAGTTTCCCTTGGTCCCATAGTTTACTTCCCAATACAAAAATTCGCAAAAATATTCCCCAACAATTCATCATTCGTCACTTCACCCGTGATCAGGCCGAAATGATACAACGCATCGCGGATGTCGATGGCAAGTAAGTCGCCCGTAAGGCCGCCAGCCATACCAAAACGCACTTTTTCAATTGCCGTAAGCGCGTGCAGCAACGCATCGTAATGCCGCGCATTCGTAACGATGGTTTCGTTGTTGCGAAGGGCGCCCGTCTGCACAAACGCCGTCAGTTGTTGTTTCAGGGTGTCGACGCCGGCTTTGTCTTTGGCGGAAAGGAGCAGGAGTTCCGGCAGTTCGGTAACGAGTAAGGCTTTTTGGCCCTCGTTGAGGCGGTCGGCCTTGTTGCCCACTACGACTAAGGTTTTCTGCGGGTAGCGTTCACGCACCATGGCGATTTCGGTGCGTACCTCCGCACGTCGCGTCGCGTCAGTCAGCTGCGAACTATCCACAAGGTACAATACCACTTCGGCCTGCGCCATTTTTTCAAATGTCCGCTGGATGCCGATGTGTTCCACCACGTCTTTCGTTTCGCGGATGCCGGCCGTATCGATGAAGCGGAATGCAATGCCGTCAATCACCAGCTCGTCTTCGATGGTGTCGCGTGTCGTACCGGCGATATCCGAGACGATGGCACGTTCTTCGTTCAACAGGGCATTCAGTAAGGTCGACTTCCCCACGTTGGGTTCACCGACAATCGCCACCGGAATGCCGTTTTTCAATACATTCCCCACCGCAAATGAATCGGCGAGGCGCTTCAATACCATTGACGTCCGGTTCAACAACTGTTCAAACTGGCTGCGGTCGGCAAATTCCACATCTTCTTCCGAAAAGTCGAGTTCCAACTCAATCAACGAAGCGAAATTGAGCAACTCCTGTCGTAACAATTGCAGCTCATTACTGAAGCCGCCGCGCATCTGCTGCATGGCAATCTTATGGGCCGCTTCACTGTCGGATTGGATCAGGTCGGCGACTGCTTCTGCCTGCGACAGGTCCATTTTGCCGTTCAGGAAGGCCCGCAGGGTAAACTCACCCGGTTCGGCCGTACGACAGCCTTCCCGCACCAACAATTGCAGGATCTGTTGTTGGATGTACACCGATCCGTGGCAGGAAATCTCAATCGTATTTTCGCCGGTATAGGAGTGTGGACCGTGAAACACTGATACCAGCACTTCATCCAAAATCCGATCGCCGTCTACCAGGTGCCCGAGATGCAGGGTGTGGGTTTTCTGTGCCCGAAGGTCTTTTCCCTTCGCCGACCGGAAATGCGGTGCCACGCGGTCGATCGCATCCGGTCCTGAAACGCGAATAATGGCAATCGCGCCGGCTCCGGATGGGGTAGCAAGCGCTACGATAGTGTCATGTGGCAGCATCCTGCAAAAATACGGAAAAGCGGTGGGTTAAAAAATGACAAACGACAAAGGTAGCCCCCGGCGGAATGCGTACCTTAGAGTATTCCCAATAGTCCCATCATGAAAAAAATCCTGTTTCCCACCGATTTCTCGAACGCCTCCCTCAATGCCTTCGCCTACGCACTCGATTTGGCGGATGCAAACGGTTCTGAGATTATTACACTGCATGTCTACCAGTTACCGGTACTCGACTACGATGGGGTGCCGCCGTATTTGCTGGAAACCTATGATGTTTTTGAACTCGGCAGTTTCGAGAACTTCCGCGACCAGGTGCCGGCCTTACGCGATGTAGCGGCGGCCCGCCAGAAACAGCACGTGCCCGTCCGTAATGTATTGCTGGAAGGCGATTTGGTCACCGCTATCACCGATCTGGTCAAGGAAGAAAGCATCGACCTCGTCGTCATGGGCACCAAAGGCGCATCAGGACTGGAAGAAATTTTCCTCGGTACGACCACGGCCCGTGTTATGGCAGCAGTGGACATCGCGGTGATCGCCATTCCGGAAGCGGCGGCCTATAAACCTATCAGTAAGATTGGCTTTGCCACGGAACTCCATGACGACGACCGGCGCAGGCTCGAACGCGTCATTACCATCGCGCAATCGCTTGGTGCCACCGTCGAATGCCTGCATGTGCAAACGCCACAGTCAATTGTCAGTGATGTGTTAGTGGCCGATTGGGAACTGGTTTTCCAGGGGCGCGCCTCGTTTACTTTGGTAGGGGAGGAGGATGTCGAACAGGCGATTCTCGATTTCTGTTCGACACATGCTATCGATATGATGGCGATGGTGCAACACAAACGCGGTTTCTTCGAAGGATTGTTCCACCGCAGCCGCACCAAACAATTGGCGTACCACAGCGACGTCCCGCTACTGGCGCTTAAATAAAATTAGGGAAGATCGAAGGTGTAAAGGGCAGGGGAATGGCGGATGAATAAGAATCCAATTGCCTCGCTTATGGCGTAGAAATGACGTCCGTCGAAACTGGTGATGCCTTCCACCTGTCGGAAATGACGACGTATACGGCGGTTTTTCCCTTCCCGGATCTTTCGGAAATCGCCGTTCTCGGGAAGTTGTAATTGTAAAACCCTCGGATTGACGAGCATGTTATATCCGATCAACGTCACCTGGTTCCGCTCTCTATTATAGTCCGCGCCGGTCACCAAAAGACGGGTTTTCAACGAGGCAACATACCGCGCCACATGATGTCCGGGTGTAGTAGGTAAAGAGAAGATGCGCGAACCCCGTCGTTCTTTCCACTCTTTGGTAAACAGGAAGATAGTGTCGTTTACCACCACCATCGCTTCACAGTCGAACGGTCCCTCTTTTTTGCCCGTTGCGTCTAGTATTTTCGGCCATTCGAAAGACAGCGTTTCTATTTTCGGTTGGTCTTCCAACACCGAACGTTTCCCGACCTTGTAAATCGAGAGTCGCTTTCGGTTTGCACCATTGTTGCCAAAGTCTCCGATATAGAAGTGGGCATCGTCCTGGGCGAGTTCCTCCCAGTCGACGTTGCGCAGTCCGGGAAGTGGATACTGTGCCACGATTTTCCCCGTTGCCGTATCGATGGCAAACAACTCTGCGGCGGCGCCACTGTCGTTATGCGACCATAGTTGACCGTTCCACGCCACCAATCCTGAACCTTCCGATAGACGCTTGTCCAACAACGACAAACGCGGGGCACGCAGTCCACGCGTTTCAAACCGGTTCGCGGCAATTTCGTGGAGGGTGTCGCCCTGGGCCACGCCGGTGTACGTAGACAGACAACATAGGAGGGAAGCACCCACACGCCAAAAGAAAGCCTGGTTCAAGGTCATATTTAAAGATAGGATATCGCTGGCAGCTACACAAAAAAAATCCCGAAGCATCGCTACGGGATTCTTATTTATTGTCTTCTTGTCAAAACTGACTTTCAAATTTTAACTTTCGACTTCATGGACCTTTAACAATTTTTACGGTTTTCCCGTACTTCCATGTCCAACACATTTTGTAAGGGACGCATCCGCCCCTTCCCTATGACAAGGTACGTCTCCCGCCGGAATGATTTTACGGGAAAAACGCACTTTTTGTTAAAATTTGATGGATTGCGTTACTAGTCAAAATGTGAGGCTCTGCGCTACAGAGCAACCGACTTTCGACTGTCATCACCCATTCAACATCACCGGCATCACCAACATGGTCACCGTCTCACCGTCGTCTAGTCCGTCAGAAGGGGTCAGGATGCCCGCGCGGTTTGGCAGCGACATCTCCAACTGGATGTCATCTGATTGCAAGTTGTTCAGCATTTCGGTGAGGAAACGCGAATTGAAGCCGATTTGGATGTCATCACCTTGGTAATCACATGTCAAACGCTCCTCAGCCTTGTTTGAATAATCGATATCTTCGGCGGAAATATTCAGTTCGGCACCCGCGATTTTCAGGCGGATCTGGTGGGTCGTCTTGTTCGAGAAGATGGCCACACGACGCACGGAGTTCAGGAACTGCGAACGTCCGATGTGCAACTTGTTTGGATTCTCTTTCGGAATGACCGCTTCATAATTCGGGTATTTCCCGTCAATCAGGCGGCAGGTGAGTACGTAGTTCTCAAACGAGAACGTCGCATTCGAGTCGTTGTATTCGATGGTCACTTCGGCATCCGAAGCACCCAGGATATTTTTGAGGATGTTCAGCGGCTTCTTCGGCATGATGAAGTCGGCTACCTGTGAAGCCGTCACGTCCGTGCGGCTGTATTTTACCAGTTTGTGCGCGTCTGTGGCCACGAAGGTGAGTCCCTGCGGCGAGAACTGGAAGAATACACCCGACATTACCGGACGCAGGTCGTCGTTTCCGGCTGCGAAGATGGTCTTGCTGATCGCGGTCGCCAAAACATGGGCCGGCACCAGCGTAGAAGACGGTTCTTCAAGGGTAACCGCTTTTGGGAATTCTTCACCCGGTGCGTACGCCAGCGCATACTTACCCGAGTTCGAACTAATTTCGATGGTGCTGTTCTCTTCCACCGTGAAGGTCAGCGGTTGTTCTGGGAACGTTTTCAGTATTTCCAGCAACAGGCGCGCCGGAACGGCCACGGCACCCGTACTCTCGGATTCGATTTCGAGCGTAGCCGACATCGTGGTCTCCAGATCCGAGGCCGAAACGGTCAGTGACCGCTTGTCGATCTCAAAAAGGAAATTGTCGAGGATCGGCAGGGTATTGTTGCTATTGATAACGTTTCCAAGGACCTGCAACTGTTTCAGGAGGTAGGAACTCGATACGATGAACTTCATGGGTCGTTTGCGTTTTTTAATCCCGTAAAAATGCCACTTTATGTGAAATATTCCACCGTTACGGGGCTTTTTTTTAAAACAAATTTATTAACATCAACGGGCGTACATCCGTCGGCGGAGAAGCGTGAATCCGATACCGAACAACGCCAGCACCAGCAAAGGCGCCAGGACGGTGATGATTTGCACGCGGGTATACTCGGCTTCTACTTTTTTGGTATCGGTTAGCGGCAGCGACACGTCTTTGCTGCGCAGTGTGATCAGGCCGTTTTCGTCCAGCAGGTAGTTCACGCAATTCATCATGAAATCCTTATTGCCATATAGCTTGCCGGTCCACCGGTCATAGCCGAGTTCCATTGGGCGACCGTCTTTATCGAGTTGGTTCCGCACGACATCTCCATCCGATACTACAATCATCCGGGTCGATTTTCCCACCGATACATGGTCGCTTTCATCAAATGGCAGGACGCGGTTCTCATAGATCGAATGGAAACGGCCTTCCAACAACACCGCCGCCGGCAGATTTCCTTTCCCCTGGTATTCTTTCGGGTCGGATTCGATGGCGACATCCTCAAAACTCACCTGCGCCGGCACGCCCACCGCTTTCGAAAACGGCGACGATTGCAAAAGCACGGTCTTTTTGATGTCATTCTTCAGTAGCTCGATCGGGCTGGCGAAATCAAAACGCACAGCCTCTACATTCTTTACGATCGGGTGATCGCCCGTGGGAAGCATCACCGGTGAATACCGCCAGATGTAGGAGGAAAAACGGGTGCCGCTGCCTTCATCACCTGTGGCCAGTTTGATCTCTGCGGCGTATTCATCCTTGATCAGCTCTGGCTGTATCCGGACGCCGTATTTGAAAAAGAGGTTGTTCAGGTTCAGGTCGATAGGGAAGGCGAGGGCCGGACCTTTCGCCAGGCTATCCAGTTCCATATGCACCGGATCGACCAGCCACAAGGTTCGGCCACCGTGCATCACATAATCGTCCAACACCTGTATTTCCTCATCCGTAAAGCGTTCTTTCGGCTTCGCGATGATGGCGAGGTCGTAGTTTTTCTTAAGGTAATCGGCACTCTCTTTCGGGCGTTTCGCCACCGAATCAAGGGTAAACGTTCCGATGTGGTATTGGTCGCGCACCTGCCGCAGGAAATCGGCCATCAGTATGTCGTCGATCTCGGCATTGCCTTTGATTACGGCAATTTTCTTCGCACTGCGCTCCGTCGCGGTCTGCAGGCCATTGGCAAAGGCATACTCCAGGTGCTGCACCGAGCTGTTGATATTTTCCTGTGTCGACGCGGTCATCATGTTCTTCAGCAGCGGTACCTTCACCCGGTGTCCGCGGTAATTGAGGATCGCCCACGGGAAGAGTACGGCTTCCGTCTTCTTACCATGGTCCATGACCGAGACGCTGACCGGCTTCATACCCGAGCCGTAGAACGAATCGAACAATGCCTTATCGAGGTCGGTGATTTTATTGATCGATGCCCGCACCTGTTTGTCGATATCCGGCGTGACACCGCGGTTGCTCAGATGGAAGATGTCGAAGATCAGGTCTTTTTTCGCCTCATCGTCCTGTCCATCCCCAATCGGGTTCACAAAGTCAACGCGGATGTTGCGGTTGCGCGCCTGGAATTCTTCCAACAACTGTCGGGTTTCCGTCTCCAACCGCTGGAATTCACCCGGAGGCGTTCCGTTGAGGAAGACTTTAATCGTAAGCGGGTCGGTGATGTTCTCGGCGAGGTCGAGAGATACATTCGAAAGGGTGTACCGTTTGTCAGCCGTCAGGTCGAAACGCGCGAACACAAACTGTCCGATCACATTCACCAACACAATGCCCGCTACCAGCGAGCCCAATACCGTCAGGCGTTTTTTCTGTGTGGTCGTCATTAGGCGCGGACTTTAAGTTTATGGACGGTAAAAGCCAGGAACAACAGGCTGATACTCACGAAATACAGCACATCACGGGTATCGATCACGCCGCGGGCCATACTGCTGAAATGCGCCTGCATCCCCAAAAGGGCGCCCATGCTGCCGGGCAGGTTGGCGAAACCGAAGTAGAAGACAAAACACAGGAATACCGAGGCAATAAAGGCCACGACCTGATTATCGGTCAGCGACGAGGTAAAGATCCCGATGGCCGAATAACCCGCCACAAGGAACAGCAGTCCGAAATAAGAGCCGATGGTGCTGCCAAAATCGATGTTGCCCTCCGGAAGCGCGAGTCCGTATAATACATACACATACACCAGCGTCGGCAGCAAGGCGATAACAATCAACAGCAGTGATCCGAGGAATTTTCCCAATACTACCTGCCACACCGACAGCGGTTTGGTCAGCAACAGTTCAAGTGTGCCTTGACGTCGCTCATCGGAAAAACTCCGCATCGTAACGGCCGGAATCAGGAAGATGAGTACCCAGGGCGCAAAAGTGAAGAACGGTCCAAGGTCGGCAAAACCGGAATTAAGGATGTTGAAATCGCCGTCAAAGACCCATAAAAACAGGCCGTTGAGCAACAGGAAAACGGCTACGACCAAGTATCCGACGGGCGAGCCGAAAAAGGATTTGATCTCACGCAGGAAAAGTGCTTTCATGCAATATTAGGGCTTACATTTTTCAGTTCTGAGCGGTTGCATCGGTGCAGGGTCGCCGGTTTCCATTTCCACCATCGCATCCCGGAAATACCAGCCGTCCGCATACTTCCCGAGGTAGCCGCGAATTTCGGCAAATATAGGTTGTTTCCGTCCCTTTTCCCATTCGAAACTGCTTTCGTGTATGCTGAAATGGGAAAGCAGTGTCCACCTTCCGCTACAAAGCGCCTGGATGCGGCAGGAGTTTAGGTTGGTGTCGTCGGTCCAGTCGACCACAAGGGCCAGTTCGTCGGTGCCATCAGCGTTGGTATCGCCCATGTTCAGCAGGCAATAAAGTCCCTCTGCCTGCTCAAATGACAACGTATCGCCTTTCCGCCCTTCGACATACAGACGCACAACGGCGTCCCGTGTTGACAGCAGCACCCTTCGTTTATCGAAATCGGTGGGATAGGAAGTGATGCTTTTTTGGTCCCTGCGGCTGTACAGGTCCTGTACCACCTTCTCAGGCGTGCCGTCGCCGTCGATATCTGCGGACACTGACAGCGTTGGGACAGATGTCTGGGCGGCGCATAGTAAAAACGGACTTAGCAACGCCAGCAACGTGTGGTTACGCCAGTTGCATAAGACGGTCGACACTCCAGGCTTCTGGTTTGGCGTTAAACAATTTTTTGGTGTAATTCCACACATCATAGAAGAGTTCCGATTGGCGGTAGGCCTCGAGGTCGGCTTCCGTTTCCCAATAGCTGTAGGTAAAGAAAACAGACGGATCGTGGCGGTCGCGGTACAGTTCCAATAAACGGTTCCCGGGCGCGTTTCGTATCTTTTCCTTCATCAGGTCAAAATTCGCAAGGAAATCCGGCACTTTTTCCGGCTGGAACGACATTTTTACAATTCGTATGAACATGGATCAGTTGAATTCAATCAGGATGGGATCGCGGTAGCCAAGTCCGAGTAAACTCGACGCACTGCCCACCGTCGTGGTATTGCTGCGGAAAATGGCGATTTCGAGATGTCCCGCTTCGTTGAAAATCGCGAGTTTCTCGCCTTCGTAGTTTTTAAGGGGATATTTTCCCGAACTGGCGATATCGGAATACCGCGGCCAGATCGTCCGGATGTTGTTGCCACGCATGTGACGAAGGCGTTCGTTCAGGATGATGTCGTACGGACGTCCTTTCGCCGTATCCATAAACAATTGACGCGTGATATTGGTGACGGCATTCCCAAAGCGGTCGATATAGATTACGGCACCCCGGATGGCATTGCCATCGTCAGCCACCGTTGGTTTCAGTTCGTTCAGGGCTTTCAAAGATTTTGTATCCTTTCCGATGACATTCAGCAATCCACCCTTCGACAAATGACTGGCAACCGTCACAAACACATCAAGATCGGTGGCATCGGCCGGCAAACGGTCGTGGATGTTGATGACCGCCACTTTGGAGGGAACGATGCGTTGGGCAAGGATACCGGGGAGTCCGTTATCGGCGCACACGAAAAAATGCCCGTCCCATTCCATGGCGATGTGGCGCGTTTCCTTGTTGAGTTCGTAATCGACGGCGATAAGGTGCACCGTACCTTTTGGGAAAGAGGAGTAGGCCGCACCGACGATGTAGGCAGCTTCCGCGATGTTGAACGGATCGATGTCGTGGGAGAGATCGACAACCATGGCCCCGCCCGCTTCCGACAACAATTTACCCTTGAGTGCACCCGCGAAATGGTCTTTCGTTCCGAAGTCGGTGGTAAGGGTAATTATCGACATAAATTTGTTTATAACTAATGCGGAAACCCCGGCCTGAATTGATTAAATTTGAATGCAAAGCTACTAATTATCTAACTTAATACGGCGCCTTTGAACGAAAGAATCATCGAGCTGAACGACATTGCCCCAAAGGAATTCTGGGGTGCTCAGGATGCCCACCTGGAAACCATCAAGAAGTACTATCCCAAGCTCAAAATAGTGGCCCGCGGCACCACGCTGAAGGCCTTCGGTGAGAAAGAGGAACTCGACGAATTCGAGACCCGTTTCAACCGGTTGATGGCCCACTTTACCCGTTATAATAATATAGACGACAACGTCATCGACCGCGTGATCCAAAGCAACACGCAAGACGACCAACGCATGCCCGATTACGACAAAGTGCTGGTGCACGGCGTAGGCGGCAAGCTGATCAAGGCGATGACGCCCAACCAGCAGAAGATGGTCGACATGCTCGCTAAGAACGACATGCTGTTCGCGATCGGGCCTGCCGGAACCGGAAAGACGTATACGGGAGTGGCATTGGCCGTGCGGGCGTTGAAGGAAAAGCAGGTCAAGCGGATCATCCTCACGCGTCCGGCAGTCGAAGCAGGGGAGAACCTCGGCTTTTTGCCCGGCGATATGAAAGAAAAGCTCGATCCGTATATGCAGCCGTTGTATGATGCGTTGCGCGATATGATCCCGGCGCAGACACTCGAAGACTATATACTGAAAGGCATCATCCAGATCGCACCGTTGGCGTTCATGCGGGGCCGTACGCTTGATAATGCGTTCGTCATCCTCGACGAAGCCCAGAACACCACACACAACCAGATGAAGATGTTTTTGACCCGTATGGGGAAGAACGCAAAGTTCATCGTAACCGGCGACCCAGGGCAGGTAGACTTGCCGCGGCGCACCATTTCCGGACTCAAGGAAGCGCTGCTTGTACTGAAAGACATCGATGGTATTGCGATGATCTACCTTGACGACAAGGACATCGTACGCCACCGCCTCGTGAAGAAAATCATCGACGCCTACAAGAGCATCGAGAACCATGACTGAGGCATACATCACCGTGCGTAAGTGGAAATTGTGCCTGCTGGGCTGCGTGTTGGCTTTTTCCATCGCCAACGCCCAGGATCGTTTTGAAGACAAAGAGGTCGGTTTTTCGATGGAGCGCCCCGCCAACTGGGAAATGGGAAAACCGGGTGAAGCCCTCGCCAATGCGCGGAGTAAGTTGGCCATGAACCCGCTCGAACTTGAGAAGCTGGTCGAAGCCAACAAAGGCGTGGTTGAAGTCGTGACCTTCCTCAAGTACCCCATCGCGTCGCGCAACGGCATTATTCCGACGATAAAGGTCAATCTGCGAAACATGCCCGAAATGCCGACCTATCGGTTTAAGGAAAGCATCGCTGACAGTTTTCGTACCCTGAAAAGCACCTTCCCCGATTTCGCCTTCATAAAAGAGCCCGAAGCGATAGAAGTCGACGGTTTCTACACCGTCTACGCCGTCTGTTCCTACACCATGAAAACCCAACGCTGGAAAGAGAAAGTCAAAGTATGGGTGTATGCCCTCCAGCGTAAACATAATTTTGTGCAAGTCACTTTCATGGACGGCGAAAAAGAAGACAATTCCGAAACGTTCGAACGATTGGTGAAGACCATTCGATTGGCGAGTAGTAAGCAGTAGGCGGTGGGCAGTCGCAGTCGCGGTCGCAGAAGTTGGCAGTTGGCAGTGGACAGTATGCAGTGATACTTCCATGCGAGACATAGCACCATTACCCCGCACTCATTGTCATCCCGACGCAGGAGGCGTCCCATTCAGTTGGCAGTCGCAGTCTCAGTCTCAGAAGTTGGCAGTGGACAGTATGCAGTGATACTTCCATGCGAGACATAGCACCATTACCCCGCACTCATTGTCATCCCGACGCAGGAGGCGTCCCATTCAGTTGGCAGTCGCAGTCTCAGTCTCAGTCTCAGAAGTTGGCAGTAGGCGGTGGACAGTGGGCAGTGGTACTTCCATGTGGGACATAGCACCATTACTAAGCACTTATTCTCCTCCCGACGAAGGAGGGATCCCATTCAGTAAGCAAGTTGGCAGTGGGCAGTAGGCAGTGTTACTTCCATGTGAGGCGTAGCACCATTACCACGCACTCATTGTCATCCGGACGCAGGAGGGTTCCCATTCAGTAGGCAGTGGGTAGTAGACAGTGCGCAGTCTCTTAACTCCTCAGTTACTCAGTTACTCAGTTCCTTAGTCCCTCAATCCGTCGCGTTAAACACCTCAACATTGCCACAACATCTACCATTTTACAAGCTCCCTTCATTGTCATCATAACCAATTGGGAATGCTAACTATGCCCGTATTTCAAACGTTTTCGCGAAATACAATAGTGTATAGTTTTTATATAGTTAAACAAAAATCGTTTTCGTTAATTTGTGAGTAGTTTTATGAATTAACTTAAAAGAATAAAATCATGAAAAAAATTACCTTTTTCCTATTATTAATGGCAACCACACTCTCCGTTGCCCAATCCCTCGAGGGTACCTGGAAGATGGCACCTCAGGCCGGTGCATTGGGAGTAGGACCTGGTCTGGGTGATACCTCATGGTGGTCCAATTCCGCAGGGGATGTAACAACCAGGGCGTGTTATTTTGACGACGAGTATGTATTCGCTGCCAACGGAACCTTCACCAACGTAATGGGTTCACAAACCTGGACGGAAGGTTGGCAAGGTGGGGGAGATTCGTGTGGTACACCCGTAGCACCGCACAACGGGTCAAATCCCGCTACCTATGTCTACAATTCGGGTGCAGGTACCCTGACATTGAACGGAGTAGGTGCCTTTATCGGATTAGCGAAAGCATACAACGGTGGGGAACTCGCAAGTCCGGCCAATGCACCGGAATCCATTGTATACACGGTTACTTCGTTGACGGCCACCACGATGACATTAGATATTTCAATCGGCGCCGGATGGTGGCGGTTTAACCTGCAAAAGCAAGTGGCGACCTCTCCTATTGAAGGAACCTGGAAAGTCGCTGCACAAGCCGGCGCGCTGGGCGTAGGTCCTAATCAGGGCGATACTTCATGGTGGTCGAATTCGGCCGGTGATGTAAACACAAGAGCCTGTTTTTTCGATGACGAGTATATTTTCAACGCAGATGGTTCCTTTTCAAACGTATTGGGCGCCGAATCATGGATCGAAGGCTGGCAAGGCGGATCCGATGCCTGCGGTGCTCCTGTAGCGCCACACAATGGGTCAAACCCGGCTACATACGCGTACAATGCGTCCAACAATACCTTGACGTTAAACGGAGTGGGCGCCTATCTGGGCTTAGCCAAAGTATACAACGGTGGCGAATTGGGCAATCCAGCCAATGCACCCGCGTCAATTACCTACACGGTAACCTCGCTAACGGCTTCCACTATGACGCTCGACATCTCGATAGGAGCCGGATGGTGGCGCTTTATTTTATCCAAAGTAGGTGTACCTAGCTGTACGGACGGAATTCAAAACGGTGATGAAACAGGCATCGATTGTGGTGGTTCTTGCCAAGCCTGTATCACAGCTCCTACTGTCGCTGCTCCGACCCCACCGGCACGACCGGCTGCCGACGTGATTTCTTTCTACAGTGATGCGTATCCTAATATCGCAACGAATGTTTTTGATGCCGGTTGGTGTGGTGGCGCTGCTACTACCGAAGTGCAGATCGAAGGAAACAATACCCTAAGAAAAAATACGGGAATCCCATGTCACGGCATCGACTTTACTACTAACAGACAAAACCTGACCGACTTTACCCATCTCCATTTTGATTTTTACATCACGGATGCGGATCTGGTCGGAGATGTATTCAATGTGAAACTGGTGAACTTCGATGGAACCAATGGTGAAACATCAGCCCTGGAAGTAAACATCAACGGTGGTACTACACCGCAATTAGTAGCCAACCAATGGGTGTCTGTGGACGTTCCGATTACCGCACTCGGAGGCGTTGTAGCCGGAAACTTGGCCCGTAACGATGTGGCGCAAATTGGTATTACGACCGCTAACGTCAGTAACGTTTGGTACGATAACATCTACGTGCACAAAAACACCTTGGCTCTTGATGAGACCAACAAATCGCTCTTTACGATTTATCCAAATCCAGCGCAGGATTACCTGACCATCACGGCGAACAGTGCCATCCAAAAAGTGAGGATCTACAACTATTTGGGTCAGGAAGTATATGCTAAAGAGTGGAACAGTGGCGTGGCAACGGTCGATGTCAGTGCATTAAACAGTGGTGTTTACATTGTCAAAACTACCATTAACGGTACGGAAGCGTCTTCTAAATTCATCAAAAGATAAGCGGACGCACTAGTTTCTCTTATAAACAAAACCTTGTTGTGTTTCATGACAAGGTTTTTTTATATTCACATATTCTTAAAAACCACCCATGAGAAACTATTTGGTTGTAGCTTTTAGCTTTTTCTTCCTTGTAACGATGGGGCAGGAGCTACCCCCCATTTTTAGCTTTGCTAAGGAAGAGTACAAAGCGGGCAACCAAAACTGGATGATTTCGCAGGATAAAAACCACTTCATTTTTTTCGCGAATAACGAAGGGCTCCTCGAGTACAACGGCGCTAACTGGAACCTGTATAAATCGCCCAATGAAACGATCATTCGTTCGGTCAAGGTGATTGGGAATCGGATTTATACCGGCTGCTACATGGAGTTTGGCTACTGGGTCCGACAGAACAACGGAAAATTAAGGTACACGTCGCTCAGCACGAAAATCAAAAATAAATTACTGGACGACGAACAGTTTTGGAACATTATAAGTTACGGTCAATGGGTGATATTCCAGTCGCTGAACCGCATTTACATTTTCGACTCCAAAACAAACGCGTTCCGGATTTTAGCTCCCGAAACGAATATTTTAAAATCGTTTCAAACGTCGAACTCGATTTTCTATCAAACGATCGACTACGCACTTTATGAAATTGAGGATGGCAAAAGCAAACTGATACGAAGTGGCGCCCAGTTGCAAAAAAATAAGATCATCAATATCTTTTCCCAGGATGATGGCTTGCTGATCCATACCCAGTTTAATGGCTTTTATAAATTAGTGAACGGTAATTTGGTCAGGTTCGCTACCGAAGCCGACACCGAGATCGTTTCAGGAAGCATCTACAGTAGCCAGGTCTTGTCGGATGACAGTTTTGCGGTCGGAACCGTTTCTAAGGGGGTGTATGTGTTATCCAAAGAAGGTAAAGTAAAGTATCACATCGATCAAAGTAAAGGCTTGTGTAACAACACCGTTTTGTCAATATTTGAAGACTTTGATCACAATTTATGGACAGGGCTCGACAACGGAATTAACTGCATCAATCTCAATTCCCCGATCAAAAGTTACATCGACGATTCCGGCACCTTGGGAACCGTATATTGTGCCCTTTTACACCATGATACACTCTATATCGGCACCAATCAGGGACTGTTTTGTAAAGACTACAAAACCAACGCCTCCTTTCAATTCGTGTCGGGAACAAAAGGCCAGGTTTGGTCGCTTTTCGTATACGATAACACCTTATTTTGCGGCCACGACTCGGGCACTTTCATCATAGAAGGGGAGAACGCAACGCCCATTTTTTCGCAGTCAGGCACCTGGAAATTCCAGGTGTTGCCCGCTAACCCCAACATCATTCTACAGGGAAATTACCAGGGCATTTCAGTCTTGGAAAAGCGCAACAATCGCTGGGTCTTCAAACATAAGATCAAGGGATTCAATTACTCTACCAAGTATTTTGAAATTACCCCTTCCAACGAGGTCTATGTAAGCCATGAGTATAAGGGTGTTTTCCGCTTCGATCTGACCAACGACCTGACGCAATGCCGCCATTTATTTACGTATTCGAATCCGCCAAAAGGGAAAAACGCCGGTTTAGCCACGTTTAATAATCATGTTTACTATGTCTATAAAGAGGGCGTTTTCAAACTCAATCAACAAACAAAGCAGTTTGAAAGAGACGCGTCGCTGAGTACGGTTTTCAACCACAACGAATATTCCTCAGGGCGTTTGATCAAAGACAATTCCAACAAATTATGGTTGTTTACGAAAAGCTATATCAACTACTACACGGTAAACAAACTCAATTCAAGCCTTAAACGAAACAGTATCCCTATTCCCGTTACGTTGTCCACTTCGATGTTGGGCTATGAAAATATCACCCAGCTTTCGAACAGCGATTATTTGATCGGAACCACGGATGGGTTTTATGTTTTCAATGTCAATGAATTGAATCTCAAAAACCATAAAGTGTCCATTACGGATATCGCGGTCAATGAACGTACGAAAGGCCAGAAAAGTCCTTCGATTACCCAGCGTGGCGATTTTGATGACAACGAAAACAACATCACCTTTAACTATACCGTTCCCGAATACAACAAATATATCTTCACGGAATACCAATATTCGTTACAGGGCTTTCAGGAGGAATGGAGTGAATGGAGCTCGAAAACGACGGTGACTTTTAAAAACCTTCCTCCGGGTGATTATGTTTTCAAAGTCAGGGCCCGCACATCCAATTCCTCGTCAGACAACATTGAGGTGTATGAATTTTCGATTCGTAAACCCTTTTATGCCACCAATCTGGCGATTGTACTCTATTTGATATCGTTTTGCTTTTTGCTTCATTATGTCAATACGCAATACAAAAACTACTACAACCGTCAACGCGAAAAGTTGATAGAGGAGAACAACCGCCTGCTCGAAATTAAAGAACTCGAAAACGAGCAGCAATTGATGAAAATCAGAAACGAGCAATTGGCCCAGGATGTGGATGCCAAAAACAAAGAGCTTGCCGTTTCGACCATGAGCCTGATCAAGAAAGACGAGCTATTGACGCTTATCAAAGAAGATTTAAAGAAAACATCGGAAGAAGACAACAGCAGAAGCATCAAATCGTTGATCTCAACCATCAATCGAAATATTTTCGAGGAAGATACGTGGAAGGTGTTCAAGGAGGCATTCGATGTAGTCGACAAAGACTTCCTAAAGAAAATCAAGCAAACCCATCCCTCCTTAACCCCGAACGATCTGCGTTTGTGTGCGTACCTCCGGCTGAACTTATCCTCAAAAGAAATTGCGCCGTTGTTGAATATTTCGGTACGAAGCATTGAGATAAAACGATATCGTTTGCGTAAAAAGATGAATTTACCGCACGAAAAGGGCTTGGTGGAGTATATTTTGTCGATCTGAATCTGGCAAATAACCCCGATTTACCTATACAATACCTCAACATGGTGGATTGCGGCCGTGCGTTTTTGCACGGGTAGTTAGCCTCTGAAATAGCTATACAGCCCTTATTACGAGCTACTTTTCGACTTTTTATCATAAATTTAAGACCGTATATTTTTTGTTGAGGCGTAACGGCCCAATAAAATATATTTACTACTTACTTTTATAAAAACATTAACAAAACTGCCATTCATCTAAATCCGTTTTACCAAATGAGAAAAATATTTTTTCTACTGTTTTTTGGAATCTCTCTTTTGCACGCGCAAACTGACAAAGTAAGCGTGGAAAAGAATAATTCTGAGATGAAACTCAAAGTCAATGGAAAGGATTTCATTATCAATGGAATGAATTGGGACTATTTTCCGGTTGGAACCAATTATTCCTACAGCTTGTGGAATCAGCCCGATGCATTTATTCAACAGGCACTGGATGATGAAATGGGATTACTCAAAAATATGGGCGTCAATACCATCCGGGTCTATTCGGGTATGCCCAAAAAATGGATTGAGTATGTATATACCAACTACGGTATCTATACCATGCTCAACCATCCCTTCGGTCGTTATGGTTTGACCATCGATGGTGTCTGGACACCCAACACCGAGTATTCGGATGCAAAAACCAAAGCGTTGTTGTTGCAGGAAGTCACGCAAATGGCAGCAGAATACAAAGACACCAAAGGATTGTTGCTGTTTTTGTTAGGAAACGAAAACAACTATGGTTTGTTCTGGGACGGTGCCGAAACAGAAGATATTCCGGTTGAGGATCGAAAGTCAACGGCCCGGGCGCACGCTATGTACAAACTGTTCAACGAGGCGGCCGTAAGTATGAAATCCATCGATACCTCGCATCCGATCGCGATTTGTAACGGAGATTTGCTTTTTCTCGATATCATCGCGAAGGAATGTAAAGACGTCGATGTTTTCGGAACCAACGTCTACCGCGGTGCCTCCTTCGGCGATTTATTTGAACGGGTGAAAAGGGAGTACGGCAAACCGGTGATGTTCACCGAATTTGGTGCCGATGCCTTCAACGTGCTGACCAATCAGGAAGACCAGAATGCACAGGCGTACTATCTGAAAGGCAACTGGAAAGAAATTTATGAAAATGCCGCTGGCATGGGAAAAGCAGGAAACTGTTTGGGCGGTTTTACGTTCCAGTTCAGTGATGGTTGGTGGAAATTTGGGCAAACCAAAAATCTGGATGTGCACGATACCAATGCGTCATGGTCGAATGGCGGCTACATCCGCGATTACACCGAAGGCGAAAACAACATGAATGAAGAATGGTTTGGAATTTGTGCCAAAGGACCGGCGAACGAACAGGGGTTTTACCAATTGTATCCGCGTACGGCGTATTATGTACTTAAAGAAATCCACCAATTCAATCCGTATGCACAGGGCACTTCCCTGAACAGCACGTTCGACAAAGCCCAGATCATGGACGCTTCGCTACGGGCGAGATCGGATAAGGCGGCGCTTGAGTCGACCAAAGGATCCAAAATCCACTTCAGCCGTTTGTCGGCCGAATTCACCACATTCAATACCGGTGGCGCATTGATCACGACACCGAGCGATCCAAAACCCAACAGTACCGAATATCCGAACCAACTGGGGTTTGATCATATGCAATCGTATTTTATTGGAGTAGGCGCGAATCCGTCTTCCAATACGAACCTGAATGTAGAATTCAACATTTTAGGAAATGTAGCCCAGAATCCCATCGACCAGATTTTTTACGAAAACCGGGGTCGTCCCGTCACGGTTGAAAGTCCAAACGGCGACATACAATTGCAGGATGTCAACCGGATACAGGTTTACCGGGCAAGCTATAGTTGGAACCAGAAATATTTCAACTTAACCGGTTTCTACCGCACAGGCCACTATCATTGGGGGTATGAAGGTGATTTCTTCGGCTTGTATCCGGAAGCCAACTACGGGAACCAAATCGATATTTACAACGGTATTGCACCTTCCGGATTTGAAGTGGAAGGCAAGAAATTCCTGAATGGATTGAAAGTCGCCTTCGGACCGCAATTATGGTGGGGCGCTAACCCAGCCCTGCTCGTGAAATACACGCGGAAAATCGGAAAATTCGATTTGACCACGGTGTTCCATGAAGACTTACAACAACAGGGAGTGACCGAAAGTTCCTTCGCGATCCCGCAGCCCAAAACCAGAAGATGGACCCTCCACATGAACCGGAAATTCGGAAAATTCGGTGTGGACCTTGGCGGAATCTGGGCCGGACAGCCTTTAAATGGCCGGGAATACCAGGTAGTTCGCGGGGAGGGAAGTAACCAGCAGGTGTCCCAAACCCAAATCGAATGGAAAGATAACTGGGGCGGGAAAATGAAACTGACCTACACAGGCGGGAAGTTTAACTGGTACGGACAAGGTGCCGCCATGGGCCTGGTAGCCAATGGTGGAGCCGACCTGACGCAAACCTTCACGGGCTGGCGGTTGAAAGACAGTGGAAGTGGTAACCAATACAATTTCCTGACAGGTCTTACCTATACGGTAGGGAAATTACAGATTGCACCGAACTTCTTATGGCAGAAACCACTGGAAGGTCCTATTAGTGCGGATGCCCCCGCGCCCGGAAGACCGAGAAACATCCTGGAAGATCCGTTTGTCGTGCGGGCAAACCGCGAACAGGTCGCCGGTGAAATTCTCTTCACTTTTGACCCGACACCGGGCACCTGGATGTACGATTGGGATAACGACCGTTCGGAAGATGCGAAGTTTTCAACCAGTTTAGGTGTCGTGTACCGCCATTTGCCTACTACCCAGGATGCCGCTATCGGTATCTTAGGAAATGGCAGAACCACATTTGCGTTCGACGGTGCTGCGCCGGCCACCGATCTATGGGAAGTCAACGCGCGCATCGTATCCAAATTAAGCCGCGACTTTGGCTTTATTACCACGTTGTATGGAGGCGATGCCCAGGCCAACGGCAGTGATGCCCGCACCATCCACCGTTATGGAATGGATATGCGTGTTATCTATAAAAAAATCAAATTGAACTCCTTTGTGCGTGTAAACGATTGGGGACCTTACGATTACCATCGCGACTTTAACCTTACCTTCCCACTGCAATTGATGGCCGACCTTTCACTTGACATCGGAAAACCGGATTGGTTCATCCTTCCCGGAACCCGCATCGGTATCCGTGGAACCTGGAGAAGCTTAGACCAGTATTCGCCAAGATACAACCCAACCCAGGTATTGAATCCAGCGGGCGAATGGGTGCCGGACCCGACGGCGGTAGGATTTGATAACGGTAACGAGTGGGAGATCAGGACCTACATCCACATTAATGTTATAAATTAAAAAAATAGACTATGAAATCAATTTTTAATAATCAAACGCTAAAACGTGCTGCTTTTTGCCTGGCAGTAGTTTTTTTGTCGGCTTGTGAAAACGATCCGGATGATTTTGAAGAAGCCAAGTATTCTTCTAATCCCGACGTGTTCATCGACACCTTTAGCGCCGGACTGAACTATGCTGCCTTCAGTAATAGCGTGGTGACGGCCTTTCAGGTAGACAGTGAGGTGACGCGTAACAATTCAGCCGCTTCGATGCGGATCGATGTCCCGAATGTCAACGACCCACTGGGTACCTACGCCGGCGGTGCCTTTTTTACCAGCGTCGGACGTGATCTGTCGGGTTACAATGCCCTGACGTTTTGGGCCAAGAGTTCGGTAGCCGCTACGTTGGATGTAGCCGGTTTTGGTATCGATTTGGGCGCCAACAAATACCAGGCGTCGGTTTCAGGATTGAGTTTGACGACCACCTGGAGAAAATACATCATCCCGATTCCGGATGCGTCTAAATTGAAAGTGGAAAAAGGCATGTTCTATTATTCAGAAGGCCCGGAGAATGGCAATGGCTATTCGTTTTGGATCGATGACGTAAAGTTTGAAAACCTGGGCACCATCGCGCACGGACAAGCGTCTATCGTAAATGGCCTGGATAAAGTGACGACGTCTTTCAACGGCGTTACGAACACGATTGACGGCATTCTTGCCACGTTTAACATGCCAAATGCCCTCAACCAAAACGTATCGATGTCGCCGTCTTATCTGGTTTTTTCTTCCTCTGACCCAGCGGTTGCCACCGTAAATGAAGCCGGCCTGGTCACGACAGTGGGTTCCGGAAGCGCGGTTATTACGGCCACGCTCAACGGGCAGAACGCGTTGGGCTCTCTTACGATAAACTCACTTGGGGCTTTTACAAGCGCACCTACACCAACAGAAGCCGCCAATACTGTTATTTCGATTTTTTCCAATCATTACACCAACGTGCCGGTTGATTACTACAACGGCTATTGGGCACCCTATCAAACCACCCAATCGTCCGATTTTACGGTTAATGGCGATGATGTGTTGAACTATACCAACTTTAATTTCGTTGGCACCCAGTTTTCCAATCCCACTATCGATGCTACGATGATGTCGCACTTCCATACGGATATTTATATTCCGGGAACGCTGGCAGCGGGCGCCAATTTTAAAATCAGATTGGTCGATTTTGGAAATAATGGCGTTTTCGGTGGCGGCGATGATACGGGCCACACCATTACCTACACCAGCCCAACGCTGGTAGCGCAAAACTGGGTGAGCCTTGACATTCCTTTTACGAGCTTCACCGGATTGACCAGCCGGGCGCATTTGGCTCAGGTGATATTTGAAGGAACGAACATATCGAACTTCTATGCCGATAACATCTACCTGTTCAATAACGGAAGCGTCATTCCGGTCGTACCTACGGCGGCGGCACCAACACCTACCGTCGCTGCCACCAGTGTGACCTCCATCTTCAGCGATGCGTATACCAATGTTGCCGGAACCAATTTCAATCCGAATTGGGGACAGGCAACGCAAGTAACCCAGGTGCCTATTGCCGGTAATAACACCTTGCGGTATGGCGGCTTGAATTACCAGGGAATTGAGTTAGGAAGCGCACAAAATGTGACCAACCGAAACGTGTTGCACCTTGATTTTTACTCCGCCAATTCCACCAGCCTGAAAGTGTATTTGATTAGCCCGGGTCCGGTAGAAAAATCCGTTACGTTAACGGTTCCGACTGTCGGAGGATGGAACAGTATCGATATTCCACTCACCAGTTTTGCCCCCGTTAACCTGTCTAATGTGTTTCAGATGAAGTTCGACGGCAATGGAACCATTTACCTGGACAATATTTACTTCCGTAATTAAACTACTACACCAATGAAAAAGGGCATATATAGCAACCTATTTTTGGCGTCCATCGCTTTGATGTCGCTCACAGCCTGCGAGCCGGATAAAGAGCAGAAGACGGATGCGCGCAATTGGCAATTAACCTGGAGTGATGAATTTGACGGTGCTGCCGGTCAATCGCCTGATGCCAGTAAATGGGCGTATGACATCGGCACGGGCGCCAATGGCTGGGGCAATCAGGAGCTCCAATATTATACCGATCGCACCCAAAACGTCGCGATGGATGGTAACGGGAATTTGGTTATTACCGCGTTACGCGAAAGTTATAACGGTTCACAATACACCTCGGCCCGCATCAAAACAAAAGGGCTGTTCTCGCAAGCCTATGGCCGCTACGAAGCACGGCTGAAAACGCCGTATGGACAGGGTCTATGGCCCGCATTTTGGCTACTCGGATCCAATATTGATGAAGTAAGTTGGCCGAATTGTGGCGAGATCGACGTTATGGAACTCCGCGGCCAATTGCCAAGTATTGTCAACGGAACCATCCATGGACCCGGCTATTCCGGTGCGAATGCCATCTCCGGCAGCTATGCCTTCGAGAACGACCGCTTTGATACCGGCTTCCACATTTTTGCCGTGGAGTGGGATGCCCAGAAAATCGACTTCTTCGTCGATGGCTTCTTGTACAAGCGTATCGAGAAAAACCAGGTTCCCGGCGATTGGGTATACGATCATCCGTTTTTCATGATCCTCAATGTGGCCGTCGGCGGAAATTATGTCGGTTTTCCAAACAACGGAACACCTTTCCCACAGACGATGACGATTGACTATGTACGTGTTTATCAGTAGTTAGTAGTCGGTAGTCAGTAGTCAGTGGTGGGCCGCGTTCCCACCTGCTAGTCCTTAAACCCAGACGCTTCCTTCCCTTCCATTTGAAAGGAGGGAAGCGTCATTCCGGGCGTAGCAAAGAAATCCCGTTTAGCGAGCAGTTGGTAGTAGTCAGTAAGCAGTAGGCGGTAGTCAGTAGTCAGTCTCAGTTACTCAGTTACTCAGTTACTCAGTTCCTCAGTTCCTCAGTTGCTTCGGCACTAGTTACTCCGCCGTTCCATCCTCCCGACGAAGGAGGGATCCCATTCAGTCGGCGGTCGCTGTCTCAACTGCTCAGTTCACTCTTCCTGCCGAAATTGGGATCAGTATCTCAAAACGCACATTTCACCTGCCAAAGCGTGTCGCAACACCTGGAGAAACGTAGTCCAACACGTAGAGGGACATGGTCAGACACGTTTGGAGGCGTATCCAGACACGTTGTGGTACGTGGTTAGACACGTATAGAGACGTATCCTGATACGTAGTGAGACGTGGTCAGATACGTAGTGAGACGTGGTCAGATACGTAGTGGGACGTAGTCAGATACGTAGTAGGACGTAGTCAGACACGTGGCGAGACGTGGTCAGACACGGTATAGGACGTGCTCAAACACGTAGGAAGACGTGGTGAAACACGGTAGAGAGCGTGGTCAGACACGTTAAAGTAGGCAGTGAGCAGTTGACAGTGAGCAGTAGGCAGTAAGCAGTAGTCCGTAGTCGGTAGTCAGTCTCAGTTACTCAGTTGCTCCGCTGCCCAATTCATCCATTCGCTAATTCGCTGTTCCCCAATTTCTTCCTACCTTCACATCATCTGAAAAATGGCGTAAACAACCCATGCGACTCTTGTTTCTCTTATTGTGTACGACCCGTTTACTGTCACAGGATGTAGCCGGACAGTGGAAGGTCGTGTCCTACGAAGATGAGACTGCCTTTTTCGATATCGAAAATAGACAGGTACAGTTTACCGATCCCGCCGGTGGTGACCCTATTGCATTTCAGAACAGGGTATTACGATGGGTTCCCCTTTCCTATAGCTTCGACCGTGAGGGCCGCGTCTTCATCGACTTTCCTGATGATCTTGAGGATGGTTCGGGTATCTATCGTGTCGAAAGGGGGGATATCCTGTTTTCGATCGGACCCTATTCCGACAAAGAAACTGCCTCTTTCGCAATAGAAAATAACGTTATAGTTCTCAACCACAAAACACGAAACGGCTTCATCAAGTTTCGGCTGAAGCGTATGTCTCAGTAGGCAGTGGGCAGTGGGCAGTGGGCAGTGGGCAGTGGGCAGTGGGCAGTTGGCAGTTGGCAGTAAGCAGTAGTCGGTAGTCAGTAGTCAGTCTCAGTTACTCAGTTGCTCAGTTGCTCAGTTCCTCAGTTACTCCGCCCCATCTTGTCCTCCCGACGTAGGAGGGATCCCATCCAGTAGACAGTCTAAGGGACTCAGGGGCTCAGGGACTTAGTTCCTCCAGACACTCCGTCCCTTTATCCCCACGAAGGAAATATCCAATTCTGCAGGGAATCCAGAATAGTATAAATGGAAAAAACACCGGCAACTATAGCGACTGCGGCTGTAAGTTTTTGAGAAGTAAGATTAAAAGTTCGATTTGAAGTGTAAAAACTCCAATAAAAAGGAACCAGGAATGCCGCTATCATACATTTAACCAGCACTACATATAATGGGCTACTAATTAAATTCTCGACGAGACTGTAGGCAGTAAAATGACCTGCCAAAAGAACCGAGGAGATGGCCGCCATTGAAATGAACGTTTGAGCCTTTCCTTGCCAGGATTCATTTTCAGCCTGGATCTGGCCGAAGAGATTCAATGACTCAAATGAAATAGTTAAGTCCGTTCTACTGATTTGGTCTCTTTCGATTTGAAAATCTTCAAAAATCAGGTCAAAAAGATATTTATAGGTCCTGTTTATGAATAGAAACTGCCCGAACGCATATCCAAACTCTATAAACAGGTAAATCAGAAATAGGGGAATGACAATTT
The DNA here is from genome assembly GCF_022532105.1 of Flavobacterium sp. HJ-32-4. NCBI lineage: Bacteria > Pseudomonadati > Bacteroidota > Flavobacteriia > Flavobacteriales > Flavobacteriaceae > Flavobacterium > Flavobacterium sp. HJ-32-4. The sequence goes on from NZ_CP092832.1 coordinate 2,465,943, forward strand.
GGACCAATTGGGTATCCGCTTTTACATATCCCTTCACTGTCTTTGCAATCAGAATATCGTAGTGGTATACGAAGCTTAATCCGATAACGATGCATACCAATTGCAGTACCAGATTCTTCAGAAGCTTTCTTTCAATCTTTTCTTTTCGTGCTGAAATTAGATCGAAGGCGTATTTGTTGTCAGTCATGGCTTTATGGGTAGTTTTCGGTTAAAGGCACCGTTATGTTCCAAATATATACAATACTTGCGTCCCGCAAATATCTCCTTATCGATTTACTTTGAATTAACGGAAGATAAGCGGATGCGGAGTAGGGGGAATGGTCGCTTTTAGGGTGTGGTATGGGGTGCTATGAGACGTTCATGCTTTTCGCATTCTTGAAAGATCACCCGCCGCAGTCCGCAGTAGTTTGCTAAAGCATCATTGTCTCGTTCTACTTTAAACCCCAAATTTGATCTTCATCATCACCAACATACTTTCCGACAGTGCAACTAGCAGCTTTGACATACCCATCGTTATTGTTATTGAAAATGTATGTATCGCCTATTTTTTGAATCTCGATAGCACTAAATCTGTGCGGGATGGAGATAAAATCAACTGCAGTGAAAATTACATCAATAGTTGAATTGGGTTCCTCATATTTGACCTCATAGTCAACATCAAAATATTGCTTTTCACTTCTGAGTTTCAAACTTCTTGGATGGTTTTATACCCATTTGTGTTGGGTTGTTGTGGCGAATGACCCTTAACGGTTGGAGGCCTTTTGTCCGGACAGGTTTTACAGCTCAAAGCTTCCATTTATTAATTACGTTCATTATTACGTACTAAGCTCCAATTTTGCACGTCTGCCAGCCTGACGCAAACCCGCGTTACCTGCCGTTTTTTGTCGGTCAGTTTATTTTGTTCAATTGTTTGTAGGTTGTAATGCTCCATAAAAATAGGAAGCAGTCGCACCCCCGTCTATTAAAAAATCTGAACCTGTTATAAATGCTCCTTTTTCAGACAATAACAGTTCCGCTACATTCGCTACTTCATCCGCCATTCCGGGTCTTCCTGCCGGACATTTTTCAAACATGTTCTTGTAGAAATCGCCTCTTGGACCGTTGATTTCATCTAATGCCAAGGGTGTGATGATTATGCCCGGTGAAATGGAGTTTACTCTTGCTCCTTTTTCGCCCCACTTCACCGCTTCTGCCATTACCCGTTTTACGTTGCAACGTTTAGCCATTTGGTAGGCGTGGAGTGTATCTTTGATGTTTTCTGGTTGTAATAGGTCTAACTGCAATAATTCTTCGGTTGGCGTAGTGGCTAATTGTCGGTCTTCGTCCGCCGTCAATGCAGGCATCCTGTGTCCGGATTGACTGGAAATGGTTACGGCGGTTCCACCTTGTTTCATTACTTTTCCAAACTCTTCTAACAATACTGCCGTGCCGTAAAGGTCCACCGCCAAAATATGTTCTTTTGTAGATTGACTGGGCGACAAACCTGCAGCATTGATAAACATTGAAATTTCGCCTTCCTTTTGTGCTGCTTCAATTAGTTCCAGGATAGAAGTTCTTGATGAGATATCTGTTTTAAAGGGAACTGCGTCAAAACCTGCTTCCGTCAAGGTCTTGCAAATGGTTTGTGCATTCTCAAATTTCCAGTCGGCCACAAAAATCTTGTTCCCGTAAGCCATTCTTCTGACAATGGCCATTCCTAGTTGTCCCGCTCCTGTTAATACGATTATGTTTTTTGTTGTTGTCATTGTACATCTTCTGTTTTCAAAATTTTGTCGCCTTTCAAGTTGTTGCGAGTCTTCCTAACAGGGCTGGTACCGTTTTGCGGCTCACACGTAGTGGATCAGGATTATGAAACTGCGTATTCTCTGCTACGACTAAAGTAATGAAAAACGTAAACTCGAATTTTCCACTAAACCAGGCGATTACGGTAGCTGCTGTTATATGACGTTTTTATTTTGGCTTTCTATTTTTCCAGACCTCAATTCCTGTATAGTAAAATCAAAAGGATTATAGTGATCAATAACCCATTCGCAATTTCTATGAATAAAGGAGATATAGGGCGCCATTTCTTGATTCTGTGTAATAAAAAGTGTATCTCCTTCAATGGGATGGTATTCGAAATCAAAACAGTCGACGTTGTTTAGATTAAGTGCAATCCACTCAGCATCCAAGCCATTTCCAATATCTTCAGTAGGCATCATATAGATACCCATTTCGACACCTGCTGTTGTACCGGTAATCCGGAAAAGTTTCCAAATGTAAATCAGCGGAATTTTGTTGTTTCGTTCGTCTTCTATTTTTACAAGATCGTTGCCAACCCGACGATAAAACTCTTGCTTACGCATCTTAATCAGATCGTTATTGCAGGAACAAAGTATAAAGCCTTTAGTATAGTCACACATGCGTTGTCATTTGGATAACGTTTCGCGGCCTATTCGTCAGGTGACGGCAACTGAAACCGGGTATTCTCCGCTACCGGCAACGAAGTTATGAAAAACAAAAATATCTCGATTCACCCAGCCTTCCAATTATGGTAGCGGTGTTAGCTGAAGTTCATTGATACGTCGAATGTTCCGTTTTTATTACTTCTTGCGTGACAACTTCAGTAACCGAGTACCCACCTTCAACATACGTCTCTTTCCGAGTAACTCGAAGTCCGTTTTCAAACACTGCAGTAATCGAATACGATCCTTCGCCAGGATTTCTAATCAGCAATGATTTTTGTGATGCGTTTTCGATACCGGTAAGTAATTCGTCTGAATACTGGTTCCTGACAATTAATTTCTCAATCTTGTAGCCACTCTGATTACTAATTGTAACGCAAACATACTCTCTACTAAACGACCCACACTTCTTTGAGCATGATAGAAGGAAGAAGTTAATTATAATCGCGATTACAATGGATATGGCTTTCATTTTTTGCGATCAGCTTTTGATTGAATTTCAGCTAAGGTTTTGCCGCTCACGCGCAGTGCGCCAGGTTTTGGAAACGAGTAATATGCCAGGAGGGAAGGTGGTAAAAGAGACGAAACGTTAAACTTAACGAGACAGACGCTTTGCGGGCAGCCGCTGTTGTATGCGGGATTAATTGCCTAAAATTTCTTTTCTAGATTTAAAGGTAATTGCTGGGATTTTCTCTAGTTTGTAAACATATTCACAGTAGAAATCAGTATGGCTAGAATTTAGCATATCATCGATACTCAAATTTTTCACTAATTCGTAGTATTGAACTAAATTTTCCATTTTTGGAAAAAATAATGCATTGTAAAATAATAAGAACAATTCTGAGCCGCTCATTTGTGCTTGAATGAAATCAGAATAGCGGCGGTATTTCTTCTTCACTTGTTCGTAGCCAATATCGTTATTATTAATTCGGATTGAAATTTGGCTACCTGTAAAATAATCATGACTTAGCATTCCTAATTCTCTGTCTTCATTTTCTTTTACATAACGTAATATATGATAGAGATTTCTAAAATAATGGCTAAGTTGGTTATGATACTCTTTAAACGTTTTGCTATACGCAATTTTCGTTATTCCAAATTCATCTTCTAAGTCCTCAAAGTCTTCGAAATCAAAATAAGATTGTAATTGGCTTTTATAAGTCTCAAAATCAGGCGAATCTTTCTTTGAATTATAGACTTCAATATTTTGCTTGAAATGATTGTAATTCTCAAATAATTTAGACTTGATAAAATCGAATACTTGATTTGATCGGTATAGATTTTCACCCATTCCTTCGCGTAAAGAGATTAGCTTCCTTTCAGTCAGTTCTACGCTCAACTTTATGTCGTTTTGAGTTTTAAGCAAGTTGAAAAATGTGTTTTCAAATTGTTGAATTGAAAAAACTTCACGAGTATTTTTCAATTCCTGAATTTGTAGACCAAGTTCCTTACTTTGAAGTCGTAAAGCCAAGAAAAATAATATTACTCCGGCAAATGACCAAATAGTTCCGACTACCCCACCAAAGAAATCACTGACCATACTTGTTTCAGCTGTTTCAATTTTTTCTCCAGGTGAAATTGTCCGTAACGAATCGGAAATGGTTATTAAGAATTTGTATGTAATAAAAATACCTAAAGTAATACTCGAAACCGCAGCCAGAAGCAGTACAGACCCTAAAAATCCGTATTTCCGGTAATAGGAAAGAAAATAGTATTTTATCATGTATCGTTGTCAAAAGCTTGCACGTAACGTTCCGTCGATATCCGACTGTGGCAGGCAAAGCGAATACAATTATTTTCTTACTAAGATAGATGTTTTTCGTGTAGACCAAAACGCCAACTTCCATTTGCGCCTACTTTCTCGAAAAATTGGCTCTAACTTTTCGCGGCTGACTCGCAGTTCATAAGGTTCTGAAACCGGGTATTCACCGCTAGAAGTGAAGGTAACCAAAAAGACAAAACGTTCAACTTAACAAGGCTGGCGCTTTGGGTGTAGATGCTGTTAGCAGAAGTTTTAATTACGCGTTCGCCAATGTGGAACTGTATCGATTAATGTGCTTGTAGTATCAAGTTCAGTATAGTCATAAGTCATTGTATCAACCACTGTTTCATAATTGCCGTAAGTGTTAAAGAGTATCTAACTTCTAACGGTTGGTCATTTTTAGGAAGCAAGGAAGGTGGCAATGGAAATCTTGGAAGCCTTCAATTCGCTTACAAAAAATCAAACTACGATGATAAAGCGCAATCCTTCATTACTCTATTTTTAAATGCCAATGAAACGAAGCAAAGATTAAACATACAAGTTCACCAAGAAGCAAAATACTTGTTATACTTAAACCGGATAAAAGCGCTCGGGTGTAAATTAATAAAGACAAACTTCAGTACAGATAATATTGAAAAGATCTATCAAGGCCCAACGACAACGATAAAAGTTACAGTTCAAACTCACAAAGAAGAATATTCATACGCAATTAGAACTATTTACAATTTTATCTTAATGACCAATTTGGATTATGCGCTTATTCTGCATTGGCGAAGCTCTTTTTTCGTAATGCTAAAACTTCGTCAAATGTTAGATTTTGAGAATTGCAAACTCCACAAAATAAGACTAATAATATCGTTATAATCTTTCTACTCATGTTGCTTGGTTAAAAACGTATACCAACGTTTCGCGGCTCAAACACGGTGTGTTGGTTTTTTGAACCGAGCATTCTCCGCTAGGGCCAAAGTAATTAAAAAAAAGTGAGATTGAACTTTCGACTAAACCAAGCAACTGCGTGGAGCAGCTGTTAGCGGTCGGTTATTTTAGCAGGTTTTGGGTAACAATACCAGTCATGCTAATTAATTTTTTTGAAATCGTTTCGCTAACAACTCCGCTGGCTACCATGTCAACAGTTTTACCAGCTAAAAGTTGTTTCCAATTCTTTTTTCCTAAAAAATATAACTTTTTAAGTTCTTCAATTTCAGTATATAAATCTTCGTAAGTTAGTTCTTGACCTTTTTTCAGGTATTCTAGTTCTTTTAAAATTGCATCAAGCTTTTCAGATGAATCTTGTTTTTCGGATTCACTGAACTCCTCCGTATTTTTTTGGATACCATTTTCCTCTAATAAATTATCCAGGAAATATAGAGTTTTGAGATGATTCTTTTCAGTATCACATATCGACTCAGATCGGCAAGACTCTTTGTGTGAGGCTAAATCTCGTTTAACGCCATTTTTAACAATCGATAAAAAAGTCAATTTATCAGACTGATTTCTTAGGCTATAAAGTTCACTTTCGACGTCAGACACAAAACTTTTAGGATCATTTGCCATATAATAAATTCTGTCGAAAAAATCCTCGGCCATTGAGTCTACAATATTCATATGCAATCATATTTGGATTTAACTTGCCACCAACTTGTTTATACCCCTGAATAATTATGCTATTACCCCCAATTCCGGTATGTAGGTAGAAACAAATCAGAGCAAAAGATAGCACATTTTTACAAATCATCAAACGGCCTCTTGCTATTTGAATACTCTTTGCATGCATGCATGTTGATCTCCGTTGTCTTGTTGCTGTGCCCTAACAACCCAGTGGGCGTGAGCAGTAGGCAGTGGGCGATAGGCCGTCTAAGTCCCTCAATTACTGAGTTGCTCGGAGACTGACTCACTACACCCCTTCATTCCAAACGCACCTAAGAAAGCCTTGTTAAGGATTTAGTAATCCTTCCTCGTAGGTCTCTCGCTTCGCAACAGTTCTATAGTTTGGAAAGTAGTTGTGCTTTTTTATCTAGAAATTCCTCTTCGCTCAAAATTCCTTTCGCCTTGAGATCGGCGAGCTTTTCGATCTGCTCTAAGACGTTTGGTTCACTACGATTTGGAATTGTAGGTCTTGAAATAGTCTTTTGCCTAATAAACTCTGAAAATTCTTTTGCACCAACCATAAGATTGATTTTAGCCGTATTTCCAGAACAAATGATCTTTACGACACCCTTCATAAAACCTGTTTCTACTGAAACGGAAGAGATTTTGTCATAAGGAAAATCCTCCATCTTAATCCCGAATCCGATTAAGGATTTATCTATGAAAATTGCTCTATAATTTGTGGCAATAAGTAAGCCGTGACCCGTTGAGCCTTTCCCTTCATCCAAAAAGCCTGCTGAAATTTTTTCAATTATTTCATCATCCATTAAAACAGAAGGCAATTCATTCACCTCGCGTTTGTTCGCCACGGATGGATTCAATTTAGAAATAGTATTTTTTATTTGCTGAAGTTTCTCCGCATCGGAATTCAATTTTGATTTGTATTCCTCCACCTTTTGCTCAAAGGCTATTTTCTTGTCAACTTTTGCCTGAAGTTTTTGAGCATTTCCCTTTTTTACAGCTTCACAAACTTCGTCATTTGAATAATGACCTACATTTTTGAAGATGTGTCCTGCATCAGTAGCTAGACTCATATAGCAGGATGAGCAGACGATACCCAATTCTCTAGTTCTTCCCTTATTAAAGATAGGTGTATTTAAAAAGTTCAAAGGTTTGTAACACGCGATACAATTTGCCATCTTCTTTTTTTTTAGATTTTACACAATAGTTGTCTAAGAATTACCGGCATAGAACGACCGCTTCACAATATCTTAGATCTAATTAAGCCAAATTTAAGTGAGTCAATTCTTTGATGTTTACGGTTTACCGTAGTAGAAAAAATCTAAACCTAGCTCTCGAACATACAAACTAACGTAGCATCGCATAGTGCGACTCGTGCGCTAATTAACCCAAAACTCAAAACTCAAAACCCAAAACTTCCTCTTATCTTTGCCCCAACAACAACACACATGAACACCATAACTGCTACTGATTTCCAGTTTCCGGGCCAGGTTTCCGTTTATAAAGGGAAGGTCCGCGATGTCTATTCGCTTGATAACGACCTGCTCGTAATGGTCGCCACCGACCGGCTGTCGGCCTTTGATGTCGTGATGCCGCGTGGCATTCCCTACAAAGGACAAATCCTCAACCAAATCGCCACCCGCTTCATGCAACTCACCGAGGATATCGTGCCCAACTGGCTCGTCGCAACGCCCGATCCGAACGTGGCCGTCGGACACCGCTGCACACCAGTCAAAGTTGAAATGGTGATCCGGGGCTACCTGTCCGGACACGCTGCACGTGAATACGCTGCAGGGAAACGGATGCTATGTGGCGTGGCACTACCGGAAGGACTCAAAGAAAACGACCGCTTCCCGGAACCGATCATCACGCCCACCACCAAAGCCGATAACGGCGAGCACGATATGGACATCTCGCGGGAGGATATACTCGCAAAAGGCATCGTCTCCAAAGAAGACTACGAAGTGTTGGAGACGTACACACGGGCGTTGTTCCAACGGGGAACGGAGATTGCGGCCACACGTGGACTCATTCTCGTCGATACCAAATACGAATTCGGGAAAACCAGCGACGGCACCATTGTGCTGATCGATGAGATCCACACACCCGATTCATCGCGCTATTTTTATTCAGAAGGATACGCCGAACGGCAGGCGAGTGGTGAGGAACAACGGCAGTTGTCGAAAGAATTCGTACGCCGCTGGCTGATCGAGAACGGCTTTCAGGGAAAAGACGGACAAACCATTCCGGAAATGACCGACGCGTATATTGAATCGGTATCCGAACGTTATATCGAACTCTATGAAAACATCCTCGGGGAACCGTTCGTAAAAGCCGATATCTCCGACATCAAAGGCCGTATTGATTCGAACGTACGCGGTTTTCTCGCGAAGTGCTGAACCAATCGCATTTTAGCGTCCTGTAAAAAGGCAGTGATGGTGGACGTCCTTCTGTCAACACCTGCTTAACCGTTTTGGCGTCGATACACCTTCCCCGGATATTTCGCTGCATAACTGTGCACCAATTGCATCACATAGGGGTTGCTGTGGTAGGGCGTCACATGGTCACGTACTTCCGACGGTTCCGTAAAACCCATGTCTGAGGATACATACCCCATACCATAAAACGTACCGTTCTCGACCCAGATGCAGCTTTTCTCATCCGCCGAACGGCCTTTGTCGACAATGGCAAAACTCGGTTGCTCGACCGAGAGTGAGTCCAGCGCTTCGTCTACACTGCGGTTGTGGGTTTCACGGTCGGGCATTGATTCCTTCGGGAACGTCACGGGTTCCTCCTGTCGTCCGAACGCGCAAAACCGCAGGTCGATGCCAAAGCGAACCGCCAGCTCCCGTAGCACGTGCACCGCTTCGAACTCGTTATAAAACACCTGCACGGGGCGCTGTTGGCGGCTGACTTTCCCGACACCCAGATAGCGGTAGCCGTTGCGCGCTTCATACACAAACAGGCCAAACTTCGGCTCAAACCGTTTCAGGGCCCGGTTATATGCCGGCCATAACTTCCGGATCTCGGCGCATTCAAGCAGCAACGCCATCAACTCGGTGCCACACACTTCAAACGAAATACTGTGGATATCCCGCAGGAAATGCTGCCGTTGCGGCGTCACACTATGTCCGGTAAAATGCGACGCGACCCGCTTGCGGATATTGATCGCCTTCCCGACATACACTACCTTCTTCGCTTCGTTATGGAAGTAATACACACCCGGACGTTCGGGCAGTCGCTCAAAATCCTCCGGTGGCAGGTTGGGCGGCAGTCGCTGGTCCTGGGCCGTTTTCTTGATCATGGTGCTGATATGCCCTTCCGCATCCCATTCCAGCAGTCGGGTAAAAAGGATGGCGGTTGCATCGGCATCACCCCCCGCCCGGTGCCGGTTCTCTACCGGAATGTCGAGCGACTGGCAAAGTGCCCCAAGGGAATAGGAGCGGAGTCCGGGACGGATTTTCCGCGCGGCCCGCACCGTACACAACTTCCGCGCGTTCCATTGATAGCCCGCTTCCCCCAATTGGTGCCGCACGAACGAATAGTCGAAGTTGACGTTGTGGGCGACGAACACCCGGCCGTTCAGCAAACGCCACACCTCCTCGGCAATATCCCCAAAAACAGGCGCATGCCGCACCATGGCATTGTCAATTCCCGTAAGGGCAAAAATGGGCACAGGAATTTCCTTCTCCGGATTCACCAACGTTTCCCACCGTTCCACGACCTTTTTGCCGTCATGGATGAGGATCGCGATTTCCGTAATGCGGCTGCCTCCGGCATTTCCTCCGGTGGTTTCGATATCGACGATGGCATATTCGGTTTTTTTCATCAGTGAAAACGGGTCGGTTTGTTACTTTTAGGAACAACCGACTGTTTCCAATATAGAAATTATTCCGAAATGCGATAGCCGAAGCGGTTAATTTTTCGTTTCGATGACGACAAACACGGATGATCGTGCGGGAAGCACCACCGCCGTACCATCGCTCGTTTTGGCCGAGAACGGACGGACGGAAGCATAGTTCGTCGGGCCACCAGCTTCGAGTGTCGTGCCGCTTCCGTTGATCTGAACCTTCCGTGAAAATTCCCCGTTGTCGGTATCGCCTGTTAGGGTGTACCAATACATCCGGTTACCCGGTATAAAGTTCTTAAAGGCAAGCTTTACGGGTAGGGCGGTAGTTCCTTTATTGACGAAGGTTACACCGATCTTCCCATCCGAAAACGAGGAAGCATATACTTCGTAGTTGCCGTTGGCATCCTTCACGGCTTCAATCAGGCGATCACCCATGTTCTTCTGGAAAAAATACATATGATAGAACGCCGGGCGTGCCGTTCCTTTGGGGATATTCGGCTCGTCGCCATTACTGAAAATACCGTGGTCGTTCCCGTTGTCCCAGCCGTTGAAGAAGTCCCAACGTGCCGCCAGCCCAATGTTGTTCTTAAGCGCTTCCCCTAACAGCAACACCGCGTGCAGTCCGTTGACGTGCGACACCTGCTGCTTGCTGCCCCGTGCGAAAATGTTCCATTCATCAAGTGCAAACGGTTTGATCTGCCGCGTATGGCTCGTGAGTTGCCCTTTTAAGAACGCTACCATCGTGCCGACTTTAGCCGTCGGGGTGTCTAAAATCTGGGTGGCGTTCAGGTTCTCACTTGTGGTGAAGTAGTTGTGCACGACATAATAATCGGCTTCTTCGCCAATCGCGCCCAGTAGCTGGTCGTTCCAGAATTTATTGGTGTCGTTCATCCAGCTTTCGGCAGGCGCATCGAACAGTACCGCACCGATTTTGATTGAATGCCCCGAAGCTGCCGCCGCCGCGCGCATCGCCGCTGCAATGACCTTAAAGTGTGCGGCATAGAGCGCACCGTTGTGAAACTCGGGCTGTCCGTCCTGGTTGCGCGAGGTATCGATGCGGTATCCGGCCTCCCAGCTTCCGAAGTTCTCGTTGCCGATTTCCCAGTACTGCGTGCGACCGTTGTCATATGTTACCCAATCGGCGGCTAGTTGCGCTGCGTCCGCCACCGGGTCGGCACCCGTGCCATACCGGGCATAACCGGCGTTGACGGTAATAATCCCTTTACTGTTGGTCTGGGTCAGCAATTGGTAGTAATTGTCAAGCGACATCGTCCAGTCGGCATTGTTTTGTCCGAACCAAAAACCGGCCGGCTCGTCCTGTCCCTCAGCATTTCGAAGGGTAGGAGGTACGTTTGGCGGGTTCGACGCCGCATTCCAGAAATACACATCGCTGATGCTGCCGCCCGGAAAGCGTATGATGTTCGGCTTGAGTTTGTTGATATTGTCGATGAGCGCGTTATCGGTCACCATCTTTCCCGACCATAGGTTGGCATTGTTGCCGTAGATCGAGGCCGGAATCTTCGTCAGCACCTTGGCATAGTCGATGGTAACGGTAGCAGTTGTGGTGGTAGGCACATTACCTTCCGTAAACGCCACAGGTGACGTATAGGTTTTGGGCGTCCAGGTATCAAGGAAAAAGCCGGTGGTCGCCGCAACCTCGGGATCAACCTGGGGCTCGAGTTCAACGTCGGTACCGTTATCGGCTTCGCCTGATTTATCACAGGATACGAGCAGTAGGGAAGACGCGAGCAGCGCGTGCAAAACGAGTGTTTTCATAGGAGGTGCGGACATTAGGCCGGAATACTTGTTTTTGTTGGTATTCACAGAACCCATTCTCCGCAAATATATCGTTTGCGTACGCCCTTCGACGATACTATTTTGTCATTGAAGCATCGTAATTTGGCGACGCGGCGCAGGAACGTCAGAGGGAAAACGACACGGCGGTACTTACATCTCGTTCCGTTCGTGTCCGGTCGATTGTTCGACGATTTCCCGTAACACGCTATCAAGTTGTTCCGCCGATACGCTGATATAATCGAGATACTCGTCTGCCGATCCTCCGGTCGCTTTTTGGTCGCGGTAGAGTTTGAGAAAGCCCAGCAGGTTGGCCAACGGTGCCCGTACCATGTGCGACTGCCGCCAGGCGATTTCGCGAAGGGCACGGTCCTGCGACTCGATTTTATGCATACGGTCGAGCGTTTCCGTCAGGTCGGTCATGGCACCTACTGCCCGGGTGACGCGTCCTTTTTGGTCGCGGATAAAGAAACCGCGGTGTTGCACGAAGGCGGTTTCACCATCGGCCTTGAGGAAACGGAATTCGGCGTTGAACCGTTCGCGTGCTGGATCCCGGATGGCGTCTTTGAGGTCGAGCAGGATACGTTCGCGGTCGTCGGGATGGATGTTCTCGGTCCAGAAATCGCGTTCCTCATCCAAATTGAATCCGAAAATCGTTTCGAATCCTTCGCCCCACAGTACCTTGCCCGTGGAAACATCCCAATCGATGATGGCCTCAACCGTAGCGCGCGCCAACAGTTTGAAGCGCTCGTTGCTTTCCCATACCTGCTGCTCCTGCAGTTTCCGCCGGGTAATATCAAGGGCGATGCCTTCGAGTCGCATCGGGTTGCCGTTTTCGTCGCGGGTGAGGTACAACCGTTCGAGTATCCATTTTGTTTCCCCTTCGCTGGTTATGATTCTTCTTTCATACTCGCGGAAACCGTCTTCTGCGAAATACTGCAATTCGAGATCGAAAACCTCGTCGGGGTGGAAGACCGAACGAAGGTTGTCAAGCGTAGGGCTAAACACCTCCGGGTCGCGACCCACGATGTGATACATCTCCTCCGACCATTCTATTTTGTTATGTACGAGATCGTTCGTCCAGTAACCGAGTCCGGCAATGGCACCCGCCCGCTGCAAACGTTCATTCGAATCCGCCAGGCGTTGCTGCTGCGCCATTTCTGCGGTCACGTCGACAGCCGAGGCGAGCTGCACGCGGCGTCCGTTCCAGAGCACGAAAGACGTCTTGACCTTGACGTAGATAATCTCACCATTCTTCTTACGATGCCGTATGGGCCAGGGGAGTACCTTGCCGTGTTCCCCATCGGGTTCGGCCAGGTATTTCATCAGTATCGGAATGTCTTCCGGCGGACGGATGTCACGTAACGTCATTGCCATATAGTCTGCCTCTGAATACCCATAAATGCGACAGGCCGCCTCGTTGACCAACAGGATGTCGAGGGTTTCAGGATCGAACAGCCATTTGGGTAGTGGACTGTGGTTGAACAACGACATGTATTCCTGCTTCGAGCGTCGGAGGCGTTCCTCTGCCTCGCGCTCGGTATCCAGGATTTGCTGGTAGTAGCGTGACACCATACGGGTATGACGGCGCACCAGTACATACAACAACAAGGCGGTTACCAGTATGAAAACCAAGCCTTTCGTCGTCTGTAATTCTGAGAGTTTTTTTACATCCGGCACGAATAACTCCAGCACCCAATCAGAGGTGAAGATGTACACGCCGCTTACCAACGCATACACCACCACAATACGAAACGCCGGACGCGCGCCCGTGTATAAAGACTGGATATTCATAACCTGCAAATGAGTAACCGTATTTACTTACTAAATTACGAATTTTTTAACTAATAGCGATGGAATTTGGTGTTCGAATGGAGAAAGTAATTAGCGAATGTGATAATTAGCGAATTAGCGAATGGGGTAACGGCTGGCTTGAAATGAAAGGCTCTATTTGGAGAAATGAAGATCATGTGGTAGCGTATGGTCTCTACGGGCCGTGGCAAGACTCAGGCAGATTGGTAATGAATACCAAAACGACGAAGACGCAAAGTGACAGCAACTGGATTCGCAACTGTCGTACCCTTCCAATAGTGACTCGTTCCAACTGCGCTTCCTTCTCTTAGCTGATTTCCTAATGATCTCATTTTCTAATCGACGCCCGTATTAATTTGTGTATTGGCTTATTGTCTATCGTTAGCAGGCAACCCATTCGCTAATTGGCTCATTCGCTAATTCGCTAATTATCACATTCGCTAATTAATTACCTTTACCCCATGAAAAAGAAGCTGCTACTCATCGCCTTTTTCCAGGTATGGCTGACCTTCGCGCAGGAAGATGCCTGGGTGTATTTCGCCGATAAACCCGATGTCGCGTCTTATCTTGCGAATCCGTTATCGATGTTGTCACAGCGCGCACTTGACCGTCGCGCGGCACAGGGAATTCCCGTCGATATAGCCGATGTGCCGCTTCATGCACCTTACGTAGAAGCCGTTGCTGGAACGCCGGGCATCGCGATAAAGTCGGCGTCGAAATGGTTCAATTGCCTTCACGTGCGCGGAAGCGAAGCCAGCATCAATTCCCTGACGTCACTTTCGTTCGTTGACCATATCGTATTTGCAAATGCCGCCCTGAACCCGGCGCCGCGACGCCCACAGGCCCGTTTGTCGCGTGTTTCCAAATGGGCCGACATACAGGTCAATTATCCGTATGGAAGTTCAGAAAACCAGGTGCAACAGTTGAACGGGCACCAGTTACACCAATTGGATTTTACCGGTTCAGGGAAGTATATCGCCGTACTCGACGCGGGTTTCCCCGGAGTCGACACGGCCTCACCGTTTCAACGGCTGCGTGACAACAACGGCATTCTCGGCGGCTACGATTTCGTAAACGACGACACCGATTTCTATTCGGGCGGCAACCACGGCACGACGGTCTTGTCTACCATGGCTGGCTATGTACCCAATGCCCTCGTCGGAACGGCTCCCGATGCCTCCTATTACCTATTTATTACGGAAGATGTGGCATCCGAGAATCCCGTTGAGGAATCATATTGGGTGGAGGCAGCGGAGCGGGCCGACAGCCTCGGTGTCGACGTGATCAATACGTCATTGGGTTATTTTGGCTACGACAATACCAATTATAGCCATACCTATGCCGATATGAACGGCACGACTACGTTCATTTCAAAGGGAGTGAACATGGCGTTCAGCCGCGGTATGATCGTCGTGGTGTCAGCCGGAAACAGCGGAAACAGCGTTGAACCGCACATCGGCGCGCCGGCAGACGCCGTATCGGCTTTGACGATTGGTGCCGTAGACGCTTCGGGCCAGTACGCCAGTTTCAGTTCGATCGGTCCTTCCTATGACGGACGTGTAAAACCGGATGTCGTAGCACAAGGCGCCTCTGTGTTCGTTGCTCAGCCTACCGGCGCCGTGACGATTTCAAATGGCACGTCGTTTTCCGGACCGATTACCGCCGGACTCGTCGCCTGTTTGTGGCAGGCGCTACCCGAGAAAACCAATCAGGAAATCATCGACCTGGTGCGCCAATCGGCCAGTTTGTATGACAACCCGACCACGCAGTTGGGCTACGGCATACCCGATTTCAACCTGGCGTTGGCGATGTCGGTCGAGGGGTATACGTCTATGCCGTATGCGGTCTTCCCCAATCCGTTTAGCCAATCGCTTACGGTGACGCTACCGAAAGTTGTGACCGGTGCTACACTCGAAGTAACAGACACTACCGGGAAACGCGTGCTGGAAGCACCGCTCAACGCCCTGAGCCAAACCTTTGAACTTTCCGGCCTGGCATCAGGCTTTTACTTCTATAAAGTCCAATCGGGTGCGATGGCCCGAACCGGAAAACTCGTAAAACGTTGATATGAATCGCATTACCCAATTATTTGGCATACAATACCCCATCATACAGGGTGGCATGATCTGGAACAGTGGCTGGCGCCTCGCGAGTGCCGTGAGCAACGCGGGTGGACTCGGACTCATCGGTGCCGGGTCGATGTATCCGGAGGTGCTACGGGAACATATCCATAAATGTAAGGCCGCAACTGACAAACCGTTCGGGGTCAACGTGCCGATGTTGTATCCGAACCTTGAGGAAATCCTGCAGATTATTGTCGAGGAAGGTGTTCGGATCGTCTTTACGTCGGCTGGAAACCCGAAGACGTATACGGCTTTCCTGAAGGAAAAAGGCATCACGGTGGTGCACGTCGTAAGCAGCAGCAAATTTGCGTTGAAGGCACAGGAAGCCGGCGTGGATGCTATTGTAGCGGAAGGTTTCGAGGCAGGCGGGCATAACGGGCGGGAGGAAAGTACCACACTTACGTTGATCCCGCAGGTGCGCCGCCACGTTTCCATTCCGCTGATTGCCGCCGGCGGTATCGCAACCGGACGCGCGATGCTGGCCGCGATGGTACTGGGTGCGGATGGCGTGCAGATGGGCTCGCGTTTCGCTGCCTCTGAAGAAAGTTCCGCCCATGACAACTTTAAGCAATTGGTCGCCGGACTGGAAGAGGGTGGCACGCAACTTACGTTAAAGGAACTCGCACCGGTGCGATTAGTCAAAAATAAATTTTACGACGACCTTCATGCGCTGTATGCCACGGGGCCTACGGTGGAAGAACTGAAAAACCTATTGGGCCGCGCGCGCGCCAAACGCGGTATGTTCGAAGGGGATTTGGTAGAAGGGGAACTTGAGATCGGACAGGTTTCAGGTCTTATAGACAAGGTATTACCTGTCGAAACGATTTTCGAGGAAGTCCTCGCGGAGTTTGAGCAGGCCCGACGTGAAGTCGCCGGACGCGATTTAATGTTCCCGTAACGTTTTGCTGCGCGCGAAAGCGTACCTTTCAGGAAAACCACGCGATGAACCTAGCTGTTATTATCGTCGTCGGGTTAGCTGCCATAGGGTTGGTCGTATGGATGATACGGCGAAATGCCGCTGATCGCAAAATATATGAGCGCTCAGAAAACGCCGTACCGACCCTGTCTGAGACCGAACCTGACGAGGAGTCCGAAACCTGACGTTTACAATTCTACAAGTACTTGATGACGCAGCAGGTCGTCGAAGTTTTCGCGTTCGCGGATGAGTGCTGCCTGTCCGTTTCGCCACAATACTTCGGCCGGACGGTAGCGGGAATTGTAATTGGATGACATTGAGAAGCAATAGGCGCCTGCATTGCGGAAACATAGGATGTCACCTTCTTTTATTTCCTGGATGCGACGGTTGTTCGCGAAGGTATCCGTCTCACAGATATACCCCACAACCGTATAAAAACGTTCTTTTCCTTTTGGGTTGGATACGTTTTCGATTTGGTGTTTCGAGCCGTAGAACATCGGACGGATCAGGTGGTTGAACCCGGTGTCGACGCCGGCAAACACCGTGGATGTCGTTTGCTTGACCACATTGACTTTGGTAAGGAAGAAACCGGCTTCGCTCACCAGGAATTTTCCCGGTTCGAAGCAGAGGGTGAGGTCGCGACCGTATTCTTTCTCGAACGCGAGGAAACGTTTGGTCAGTTTTTTGCCGAGTTCCTCGATGTTGGTCGAAATATCATCTTTAGCATACGGTACTTTGAACCCGCTGCCAAAATCGATAAAATCCAACTCATGGAAATGACGGGCCGCGTCAAATAGTATTTCAGAAGCATATAGGAACACCTCAATATCCAGGATGTCGGACCCGGTGTGCATGTGGATGCCGTTGATGTGCATACCGGTGTTTTCCACAATTCGCAGCACGTGGGGCATCTGGTGGATAGAAATCCCGAATTTGCTGTCTATATGGCCGACGGAAATGTTGGAGTTACCGCCCGCCATTACGTGCGGATTGATCCGGATGCAGACCGGGATGGTGGGGTGTTTGGCACCAAAATGCTCGAGGATAGACAGGTTGTCGATGTTCACCTGCACACCCAGCATGGCCACCTCTTCGATTTCTTCAAACGACACGCCGTTGGGTGTATACATGATGGCTTCGGGTGGAAATCCGGCGTGGAGTCCCAGTTGTACTTCCTGTAGCGAAACCGTGTCGAGTCCGCCGCCGAGTTTCTTAAACAATGCCAATACACTTATATTGGACAACGCCTTTACCGCATAGTGGATACGCAGCCGCGGTACTTTCGCAAAGGCGTTCGCCAGGCGGTGGTACTGCGATTCGATTTTATCGGCGTCGTATACGTAAAGGGGACTGCCGTAGGTTTCGGCAAGCTGTAGTAAAAAGTTTGGCTGCATCGTTCCGTTTCGTTAGGACCGCAAAGGTAACGCAGTGGGAACGAGGCAGCCAAGAGCTGGATAAAAAATCACAAAATATAACAAATTGTTATATTTCGATCATTGTGCGGGTTGGGCCATCCGTTGGAAAGAGAAGGTGTAACCGTCGGCATAGGTATTACTGACGGTGAGCCCATTTGTGGTGAACGTATAACAGCCATAGTCAACGCCATCGACTTTCAGGACGGTTTCGCACAGGTCGGACATTTCAGATGCTTCGACGCTGTAGGTATAGATACCCGTGTCAGGCCCGTCATACGCCATCGGGTCGACGTTATTATTGACGATGGTAACGGTGTTGTTCGACGGATTGAACGACCAGGTAATGAGTCCGGGATCGTATTCATACGAACCGCCCGCGATCGAACCCGACGCCTGGGTGAGTTGGTAGATACCGGTGAAGTCGGCCTCTGGATTCGCACTGTCGTCGTCGGAGCACGAGAACAGCAGGGCGCCGCAGGCAAGTGGCAGGAGAAACAGTAACTTTTTCATAGTGTTTTATTGGTTAGTCCGGTGTTCCGGAGTTGGTTTCAACCAAAAGATGCAAACGTTGAAAAAGGTTGCGTCGAAGAACAAAGCCCCAGCCCCGATGGCAGCGGAAAGCCCACAGCCGGGGCGACCTGCTTTTTTCGGACGGCCCGCAGCGACCAACGGAAGCTCGTGGGGCGCCGGTAAAAAAGCGGTCGCGGCGGCGCGGACTTGCAGCGGACAGCGGGAATTGCTGCCGAATTAAAAAAATCGTGAAAAAGGCGCGGGAAAACTGCGGAAAATGTGCGGCCCATTCCGTATTTTTGTGCCACTTTACACAAAATCCTAACAGATGAACATACACGAATACCAAGGTAAGGAGATCCTCGCGGGCTACGGCGTGCGCGTGCAGCGCGGGATCGTGGCGAACAATCCTGCGGAAGCCGTTGCGGCCGCGAAGCAACTCACGGCAGAGACCGGCACCGGCTGGCATGTGGTGAAGGCGCAGATCCATGCCGGAGGGCGTGGCAAAGGCGGTGGCGTGAAGCTGGCGAAGAACCTTCAGCAAGTGGAGGAACTGGCCGAGCAGATCATCGGCATGAACCTGGTGACGCCGCAAACACCGCCGGAAGGCAAGAAAGTGCATAAAGTGCTGATTGCCGAGGATGTGTATTACCCTGGTGAGAGTGAGACATCGGAATTCTATATGTCGGTATTGCTCAACCGTGCGAAAGGACGGAACATGATCATGTATTCGACCGAAGGCGGTATGGATATCGAAGAAGTAGCGGAGCACCATCCGGACAAGATCTTCACTGTGGAAATCGACCCGGCCGTGGGGCTGCAGGCGTTCCAGGCGCGGAAGATTGCGTTTGACCTCGGACTTTCGGGCAATGCCTTCAAGGAAATGGTGAAGTTCGTGGATGCATTGTACAATGCCTACATCGGCAGCGACGCCTCGATGTTTGAAATCAACCCGGTGTTGAAGACATCCGATAATAAAATCCTTGCAGTTGATGCGAAAGTAAACATCGACGATAATGCGTTGTACCGTCAGGCGAAAATCGCTGAGATGCGCGACGTGCGTGAGGAGAACCCGATTGAAGTGGAGGCGAAGGA
This sequence comes from Flavobacterium sp. HJ-32-4, assembly GCF_022532105.1. Taxonomy (NCBI): domain Bacteria; kingdom Pseudomonadati; phylum Bacteroidota; class Flavobacteriia; order Flavobacteriales; family Flavobacteriaceae; genus Flavobacterium; species Flavobacterium sp. HJ-32-4. The sequence goes on from NZ_CP092832.1 coordinate 2,485,272, forward strand.
AGTAGGCCTGAACTATGTAGACCTCGACGGTACGGTAGGATGTATGGTAAACGGCGCCGGACTTGCGATGGCGACGATGGACCTTATCAAATATGCGGGCTTTGAGCCGGCGAACTTCCTTGACGTGGGCGGAACTGCGGATGCGAAACGTGTGGAAACGGCCTTCCGTATCATTTTGCGTGATCCGAACGTAAAGGCGATCCTGATCAACATCTTTGGTGGTATCGTTCGTTGTGACCGTGTGGCGCAGGGTGTAATCGATGCGTATAAGAACATGGGCGACACCATTAAAGTGCCGATCATTGTACGTCTTCAGGGAACGAATGCCGAATTAGCGAAAGAAATGATCGACAATTCGGGTATGCCGATTTTGTCGGCGGTTCAGTTCCAGGAAGCAGCGGACCAGGTAAAAGCGGCGTTGAGTTAATCGACGGCGTTATATATAAAGAAGAATCCCGGTGAAAACCGGGATTTTTTTATTCTGCCTGTACGATATGACCGTGGACGATGCGCCAGGCACGACCATCGAAACGCCAGACGCGGGTGGTGCGCATGCGCGAACCGAATTCGATGTCGCGGTAGACGCCTTTTCGTTCTTCGAGTGTATTGACGATTACCACCGATGTGTAGTCGGTTACGTGTTGCTGGAGGACCTTAATGGTATGGACGCGCATAACGCCGACATGGGACATTGGGATGTTGTCGACGCCTAAGAAAAATTCGCCGTATGCACTTACTACGGTAATGTTGGGGGCTACCATATTCCGAATCGCGTCGGCATCACCTGCTATGAACGCGCATAGCAGTCGCTCTTCGGCTTCCTTTACGAGGTGGACGTGTGTTTTTGGCATGCATTCTTTGGCTCCGCTTTGTAAGCCAGTTTCATTATCATTATCAACCCGCCAAAGCGATCGGGCAGCCCTTTCCGCCTTCTATCGGTGGCCGGAAACGGGGATGTTACTTGTGTAACAATCGAAAAGCGAAATACCCTACCTCCTTAATCTAAAAAAAGTTTCGTTATACGAACAATTCACAAATGATGAGGCAATTAGCGGGCATTTTACGTATTCTTCGGCGTTTTCTTGCCGTTTTTGAAACGTACATTTTCTACTACCGGGGTCTTCTTCGCATTCCGGGGTTTGGACGCCGGTTTTTTGGAGGCGGGTGCTTTTGGTGTGGGAGTAGTGGGTTTTTTAGCCTTCGGTGCCGTTGCGGCCAGCACGGTTTTGGGATCTTTCGGCGCCTCGCGTGGACCCCGCAGATGGAGGACGAGTCCGTTGAGGAAGTTACGCAACACCTGGTCGCCGCAGGAAACGTATTTCGGGTGATCGGCGTTGCGGAAGAAATTCCCGACTTCTCCTTTTGAAATCCGGAAGTCTACCAGTTCGAGTATCTCGACGATCTGGTCGTCGCGCAGCTGCAGGGCTACCCGCAGTTTTTTCAATATATCGTTGTTATCCATAGTCGTATTTAATAGAGCCAGAGAATCGCGTTGCGAAATCCCTCGCGCCAGAGTTTTTCGTTGTGTTTGCCGCCTTTTACGACGACTTTATTGGTGAGTTTTTCGCAGTAACAGCGTTTGGTGTCGAGTAGGCGCACCATACGGTCGACGTCGGGGACCATTTCCTCGCTTTCGCTGTCGCCGCACAGGAAGTAGACCTTCATTCGGATCTTTTCCTGTTTTTCCGCCAGGTCATAGATGGCGTTGCTGAACCAGAAAGACGGTGAAAAGGCCAATACCTTGCCGAAAATGTCAGGATGTCGCAGCCCGGCGTAGAACGAGACGAGTCCGCCCAACGAGCTGCCCCCGATTGCCGTATTTTTTCGTGTCGTTTTCGTGCGGTACACCCGATCGATGTGTGGCTTCAGCGTCTGCACGATGAAATCGATATAGGCATCCGCGCCGCCGCCGCCGTATTTTTCGTGGGGGTAGGGCGTGAGTTCCGACAGTCGTTTCTCGCCGCCGTTTTCGATACCGACCACGATGATGTTGGCGTTCAGGCTGTCCAGCGTTTCGTCGACTTCCCATTCGCCGGCAAACGACGTTTTGGTGTCAAACAGGTTCTGGGCGTCATGGAGGTATAAGACGGGATAGCGTTTCTTTTTATCAGAGGTGTAGGATTTCGGCAGGTAGAGCCAGATTTTACGCGGGCCGCCGAGTTGTGGGGCATCAATCGTAAAGGTTGAGACCCGGGGCGAGGCCGTGCTTCCCTGGGCGTGTACGCGAACCATCACAAACACCAAAAGCGCGGTGAAGAGCAGAATGCGGATCATGGAAGGTGATTTGTGTATTTTTGCTAAAAGTACGTAAATCGATGGAGAACTACGAAGAAAGAATCAGCCTGTTGCACGATATGATTGCCTTTTCGGTCGTCGACGGCATGTTACATAAAAAGGAGTACGATTTCCTTTGGATGATCGCAAACGACCTGGGAATTGACAAGTCTACGTTTGATGGGATGTTCCACCGGGAAGAATACCCGACCGTGATACGTTCGGAGTTCGAGCGCATCAAGCAGTTTTACCGGTTGGCGTTGCTGATGCATATCGACGGTATCCTGCATGAAAAGGAAGAAACGACCCTTGCGCAGGCATGTATCAACATGGGGCTTAATCCCGCGGCGACGCGACGCATCCTGCACCTTATGAAGCAATCACCGGATCGGGTGGTAGACGCGGACACCCTGTTTGCTGCTTTTCGCGCACAACAAAACTAACAATACGCCATTTTGACACAATTTTGTCGTTAAACGCATGTAAATCGGACTTTATGTCTGGTTTCGTAGGGATGGAATATCGTTTGTAAAGAGAACGGCAACAATGTCAAACTTAAATAACAACGATATGAATATGGTTAAGCGCACAAACGGTACCTGGTTTCCTTCTTTTTTGGATGACGTATTGCGTCCGGATTTTCTGGGGGGCGTACAAAGTTTCCATCCGTTAACTCCGGCGGTCAATATCCGCGAAACCGACACAGCCTTTTTCATTGAGGTCGCCGTACCCGGCAAAAAGAAAGAGGATATCAAACTGGAAGTCGACAAGAACATCCTGACGATTTCGTCCGAAGAGCAAACCCAGCATGAAGAGATCAACGAACGCTATACGCGCCGTGAGTTTGCGTATGGCAGTTTCCGTCGTTCGTTCACCCTGCCTAAGACGGTGAGCGACGACCAGATAGAGGCGTCATATGAAGCGGGTGTCCTGAAGCTGACCCTGCCGAAACGCCTCGAAGCGTTGCCGAAGCCGAAGCGTACTATTGAGATCGGCTAATACAATAGGTTTCTTATAATTCGTGAAAAAGCTCCCGATTGGGAGCTTTTTTGCTATTCCTCCAGTTGTCCCTGCAGCTTTTTGATTTCATCACGAAGGCGGGCGGCCTGCATGAAGTCGAGGTCTTTCGCCGCTTTTTCCATCGCTTTCCGTTTGTCGCGGATGAGCTTTTCGACATCGCCCTTCGAACGGTAGATATCGACGGGTTCTGCGGCCGCTTTCTCCGGCGACAGTTCTGCATCGACCAGGCTGTAGCGCGTGAAGACATTATCAAGTTTCTTATTGAGCGCGGTTGGGGTAATGTTGTGCGTAGCGTTGTAGTTGAGCTGCTTCGTCCGGCGGTAGTTGGTTTCGTCGATCGTCCGTTGCATGCTGTCGGTGATTTTGTCGGCATACATGATGGCCTTGCCGTTCAGGTTACGGGCTGCCCGTCCGATGGTCTGGGTAAGCGAACGGTTGTTGCGAAGGAAGCCTTCTTTGTCGGCATCGAGAATGGCGACCAATGACACCTCCGGAAGGTCGAGTCCTTCCCGCAAAAGGTTCACGCCAATCAGTACGTCGAATATTCCTTTTCGTAAATCCTGCATGATTTCGATACGCTCGAGTGTATCCACTTCTGAGTGGATGTAGCGGCAACGGATGCCTACTTTCGTCAGGTATTTGGCGAGTTCTTCGGCCATCCGTTTGGTAAGCGTCGTCACGAGGGTGCGTTCGTCGATCTCGGCCCGTTGTTGGATTTCATCGATCAGGTCGTCGATCTGGTTGAGGCTCGGGCGCACTTCAATGACTGGGTCGATGAGTCCGGTTGGGCGGATGATCTGTTCCACATAAATCCCTTCCGATTTCTGCAATTCGTATTCCGCCGGGGTAGCCGAGACATATATCACCTGGTTCTGCAGTGCTTCGAACTCCTCGAATTTCAACGGACGGTTGTCCATCGCCGCCGGCAAGCGGAATCCATATTCCACCAAATTTTCCTTCCTGCTACGATCGCCGCCGAACATGGCGTGCACCTGTGACACCGTGACGTGGCTTTCGTCGACGACCATCAGGAAGTCTTTCGGGAAATAGTCGAGGAGGCAAAAGGGCCGTGTTCCCGGAAGGCGTCCGTCGAGGTAACGCGAGTAATTTTCGATGCCGGAGCAATAGCCCAGTTCCCGGATCATTTCAAGGTCAAATGTCGTCCGTTCCTCCAATCGTTTGGCTTCGAGGTGTTTTCCGATGGATTTGAAGTAGTCGACCTGTTTTACCATATCCTGCTGGATGTCCCATATCGCCCGCTGCAACACATCCGGTGACGTCACAAACATATTGGCCGGGTAGATGTTGAGTTTGTCGAATTTCTCGATGACGAGGGAGGTCTTTGGGTCAAACGCTTCGATTTCCTCAATCTCATCCCCAAAAAAGTGGATGCGATAGGGTTCGTCGGCATAGCCCGGAAAGATCTCGACCGTGTCGCCCTTGATGCGGAAACGACCGGGCGTGAAATCCGCATCTGTTCGGGAATACAGGGCCTGGACGAGTCGGTGGAGTAAATTGGTCCGCGACACCATCTGGCCACTATGTACCGAGATGACATTTTTCTGGAACTCCACCGGGTTGCCGATACCATACAGGCACGACACCGATGCCACGACCAACACGTCCCGTCGGCCGGATAGGAGGGAAGAGGTGGTGCTGAGTCGCATCTTCTCCAACTCCTCGTTAATGGAAAGGTCTTTTTCAATATACACACCCGTGACCGGCATATACGCTTCCGGTTGGTAGTAGTCGTAGTAGGAAACAAAATACTCAATGGCGTTGTTCGGGAAAAACTGCTTGAACTCCGAATACAATTGCGCAGCGAGTGTTTTGTTATGGGCCAATACGAGCGTGGGGCGCTGGACTTCCTGCACCACATTGGCAATCGTAAACGTTTTTCCGGAACCCGTTACGCCCAATAAGGTCTGGTATTTTTCGCCTTCGCGGATACCACGCGCCAATGAGGCAATTGCCTGCGGTTGGTCGCCCATGGGCTGGAAATCGGAAACCACTTGAAATCGCATAGAAGGAGTTTTGAGTGTTGAGTTTGTAATTTTCTTAATTTGGCTTATTGGTCAAATAGTTTCTTCATCTCGGCGTATTGCAGCAGTAGGATGGTTTTGGCATCGCGGATGTCGCCGTTCTCCACCATCTCCATCGCGCGTTGGAAGGGCAGCTCGAGTACTTCGATATTCTCGTGTTCGGATTCGAGCCCACCACCGTCCCCTTTTTTCATTTCCGGCAGGTATTCACCAATGAATAAATGGAGGATTTCGGTCACCGATCCGGGCGACATGTAAGTTTCATAGACCTTTCGTACTTCACGGACTTCATAGCCGGTTTCCTCGATCGCTTCCCGTCGGATGCATTCGGCCGGATCGTCTTCTTCCAACAGGCCGGCGCAGGCTTCGATCATCATGCCCGTGGGGTTGCCGTTCAGGTAGGTCGGCATACGGAATTGGCGGGTGAGGATGATGGTACGGTTGGCAACATTATACAAAAGGATGGCGGCTCCGTTGCCACGGTCATACGCCTCACGGTACTGTCGTTCGATCGTCCCGTCGGGCTTTTCGTAATCGAACGTGATGCGTTCAAGGCGGTAATGGTTGTCGGACAGAAGCTTTTTTTCGACGATGTCGATCTTGGGCGTGTGCATGTGGGACATTTGTAGTTTAAAGATAGGTTTTTATGCGGTTAGCAAATCCTTTAGGCGAAAAATAACGTAATTTTAGATCAATTCGTACCCAATGGAAAAGAAACGCAGGTTCCGGAAGCGCTATGTGGCGGCCGTCGTGTTTTTAGTGTATGTCGTCATGTGCCAGTCGTGTATGACGATGAAATATTCCCACAAAGAAACAGCGGCCTATTTTGCCAAAAGTCACGTGGCGTATCATGATAGCACGCTGGTGTTCGGGGATCGCAACATCCACTACATTGAAACAGGAGACAAGACAAAACCTACGTTGTATTTCATCCATGGTTCACCGGGGAGTTGGACGGCCTTTGAAACCTACCTGACCGATTCGCTGCTGCTTTCGAAATACCGGATGGTCTCCTTTGACCGACCGGGTTTTGGGGATAGTAACTATGGCGACGTCGAAAACCTGCCGACCCAGGCCGCGCGTCTGTCAAACGCTATCGCCGTACTTGACAACGGCCAACCCTGTGTGTTGATTGGCCATTCGATGGGCGGGCCGGTGGTGTTGAAGATCGCGTCGTTGCATCCGGACCGGTATGAAAACGTGGTCGTGCTGTCGGGTTCGGTGGATCCGCAGGCCGAGAATCCGGAAAAATGGCGCCCGGTTATTGCCACGGCCCCCTTGCGGTATTTGATTCCCGGCGCGATGCGTATGTCAAACGATGAACTTTGGTTGTTAAAGACGGATCTGTATGGGTTACAAGCCAACCTGAAAAAAATCACCTCGCGGGTGTTGATTGTCCACGGCACGAAAGATCCGCTGGTGCCGTATGAGAACGTGGCGTTTATGAGGAGGGAACTGGAGAATGCTAAAACGCTGAACGTCATCACCATCCCGAATGCCAACCACTTCATTCCGTGGGAACACTTTGATGAAATCCGGGACGCTTTGTTTAAACTTCCCCTTCACTAATCCTATACGACCAGCAAAAAGGCAAAAACCTTCCTACAACGTTTTGCCTGGAGATACGAAATCAGTCGTAACATTCCATGAGCAATAAGTCGCCTTCGACGTGGTCGATCGCCACAATGCCATCCTGTGCCACACGGTTGCTGCTGCCGGTACGGTAGCCAATCGACAGGCTGTCGTTTTGTAGCGACCATACAAGGTTATCGGTAGTAATCCCCGTTACTGTCCCAATCGGAATCAACGACAGGTTGGTGCCTTCCGGATACCATTTTCGGTAGCTTCTCGGCAGCATGAACACCTTCGAATGGTCATCCAATATGGTAATATGCAGCCTGTTTCGGTATTGGATGATACTCGTAAGGTTGGTGATGGTATGATCGGCGCGCTTCCCTGTGGCCCAAACGACATTTGCCGCTGGAATGCCCCGGTCGATCAAATAGTCGAACGCTTTTTCAAGATCGGTTTTGTCCTGGTTGGGAGCGTAGACGATGTCCAAAGGATACTGTTGCTCGCGATACACTTCCGGATCAAAACCACGGTCAAAATCCCCTAGTAACACATCGATTTTGATTCCTAAAGGCAGCACCCGTTCGATAGCGGAATCCAACACGATGACCAACGGTTGCCACTCCAGTAACTGGCCGAGTAATTCGTCGCTACACGGTGCGCCGTTGGCGATGATCAGTGCCGGTTCCTGGTCGTCACGTACGATGTGGTGGGAAGACATGCGGCAAAGTTACGCGATCCGGACCGGTTTTCGCTACTGGACGGTATAACTTGCCGAGTCGACCTCCGACACCCTGAAATACCCCAGGGCATATTTTGCAGGTTCGGTCGTATTGACCAGGTTACCCCGTACGGTTGCAGGAGGCGTTCCAAAAGGCCCTTGGTTGTTGCCCGCCACCGTAACCAGTTTTTGGATGTATTCCTGGCAACGGCGCGATACGCCGGCCAGTCGAAAGTTGACGACATCGCCTGCTTTCAGGTCTTCGTCACTAAAGAACTCAAAGGTGCGGTTCCCCTGGAAGAACTCATCCGAATACGAATAAAAATCTGGGTAGGGAATGACTTCCGTATCAAAACGGGCAACGTAGTAATTCAGCGCGTTGGGATCGTCCTGGTAGAAAAACCGGACTTCAATTTCGTCGCCGAGAAATCCTCCGTCGTTTTCCTGTTCGACCTCACCGATGTCAGGTACAGGGAAGAGTGTTTCGGTAGCGGTATAGGTATTGCCACCGCTTGTTACCGATAGGGTATACGTCTCGTTCAATACCGGCACGAAGTTGCGGCATACGTAGTCGCCCGGGTTTTCTTCGGTAAAACTGAATGTAGCACCGCTGCCTGCCGTAACTTCAACTATTGCGTCGGATACGGTCGGAACTGTTTCGTCGTAATAGCCTGCTGTAGTGGTAAGGCGGATATGTTGTTCGCTGCCCTCGGTGCCTTTCTGCCACTCGAGTGCGGCATCTATGACAAGACGTGGTGCGGCGGTGTCGAGATCGACATCAATTACTTTCTCACAGGATGAAAACGTCAGTGCGGCCAATGCCAGGCAAAAGAAAAGTCGTTTCATACAGATTAGAATTTGAAATTAAAGGTAACACTGGGAACAATCCCGAATATTGACAGGCGTACGGCTTCGTTTCGGCCCGTGTCTTCATTTTGCCGGAACGAGATCGAGGCTGCGTTCATGCGGTTATAGAGGTTGTAAATACCAAACACCCACTCCCGATCGTACCGCTGTCCGGGGCGTTTGCGAGGTACATACGTAGCGGCCACATCAAGGTGGTGGTAGGCCGGAAGGCGGTTTTCGTTCCGCAGTCCGTAGCTCGGCACGATGATGCCCTGGTACTCGTACTGCCCGTTCGGAAAGGTTACAGGTTGCCCCGACTGCAAGGTGAAATTGGCGGAAAACTGCCAGCGTTCGTTCCATTTGTAGGAGCTGGTGATGGCAAGGTTATGCAGTTTATCATAGGGAGTCTTATACCATTCTCCGTTGTTGATACCCGGTTCGTTGCTGTCGCGGCCCGGTGTGCGTTGTTCCGAAC